>JBJXDR010000029.1:0-23004 GCA_046155245.1 Rhodoglobus sp.
CGGCGTAACGAGCGAGCACGCATTCCTCGTGATGGCCGGGCTCGGGCTCGACGCGAAAATGATCAAGAACACCTCGACGCGCCTCAAGAAGGCGGTCGGCTGGCTCGCGTACATCGACGGCATAGCCAGGTCGCTTCCTGAGTTGAAGCCTGTGCGCGTACACTTCCGGCTCGACCGCGAGCTCGTGCGCTCGATGAACGTGCACACGATCATCGTGGGCAACTGCGGGGTGCTTCCCGGCGGATTCCTTCTCATGCCCGACGCCAAGCCCGACGACGGCATCCTTGACGTGGCGGCGCTGCGCCCCCGCGGGCCGTTCGGCTGGGCGAAGGTCTGGCAGAAGGTGGCGTGGGAGAACGGGGTGCTGCGCAAGTCGGCCATCGGGCGCAAGATCATCGACCTGTCAAAGGACGTGCGGGACGTCACCTACTTCACCACCCGCGATCTGACTATGACCGTGGACGTGCCGCAGGAGTTCCAGCTCGACGGCGATGAGTTCGGGGTTGCGGCATCCGTGCACACCTGGGTTGACGCGGGTGCGCTCACGGTGATGGTGCCGTCGGGCTAGCCCTCGCGGCCGCCTCCGCATCTGCACCACCCGCCTGTTCCCCCCTCGAGGTAGCCACTTTCGTGGGTGCGCACCGACTGCGACCCATGAAAGTGGCAACCTGGGCGAGCGAGAGAGTGTCTCGAACTCGGCGCGGCCACGTGTGGACAGTGCGTCGGCCCTTGACGACAGCCGAGGCATCCTGTGGGATGCGCAGAGTTCAGCTCCCCGATTCCCTTCCCGCCGGTGCGTTCCTCACCCGGGATGCGCGCTCCGCGGGTGTCGCGGCCGGACGACTTGAGGCGCACGATCTTGACCGCACTGTCTGGGGCGTGCGCTCCGCCGACCGCGACACTTCCGTGCGGGCACGGTGCGCGAAATTCGCGCTCCGGCTGCGGGATGACGCGTTCTTCAGCCACACCACCGCGGCGCTGCTCTTTGGCGCACCCCTGCCGTCCGCGCTCGAGGCGTCCCCGCTGGTGCACGTCTCTGTTCCGCGGCAGTCACCTCGACCGCACGCCCGCGGGATCGTTGGGCACCACCTTGACGTTCGCGCCCAAGATCTGACGATGCGCCATGGACTGGCCGTGACATCCCCAGCCCGCACCTGGTGTGATCTTGGCGACATGCTGTCGCTTGGTGACATCGTTGCTGTTGGCGACTTTCTGCTTCACTGGCGCGCACCACTCGTCTCAGCACAGGAGCTGCGCAGAGCGATGGATGCTCGGGGCGCCGGCCGTGGTATCCGCACCCTTCGCGAGGCGGTGGATCTTCTCGATGACCGCGCCGAGTCGCGCCCGGAATCGCTGCTGCGAGTGATCGTGGTGCGCAGCGGCTTGCCGGTGCCGGAGGTGAATTATGTGGTCGTTCAGACCGAGACGGGTCGCGACGTCAGGCTCGACCTCGCGTTCGTTGAGCACAAGTTGGTGCTGGAGTATCAGGGCGATTACCACCGCACGAAGGCTCAGTGGCGCAAAGACATGACCCGCCGTACGCGGCTCGAGGCGCAAGGGTGGCGGGTGATGGAGCTCAACGCGGACGATCTGCATGACCCCGACGAGCTGGTGGCGCGCATTGCGGCGACCCTCGCGCTGCCGAGGTAGCCACTTGTGCGGGTTGGATGCCCGCCGGACCCACGAAAGTGGCTACCTCGGCGGGTGTTGGGCGGCGGGTGTCGCGCGGCGGGTGGGCGCGCAGGGCAGCGGGCTAGCCCTCGCCCGCGATCAGCCCGCGCAGCCAGTCGCGCGCGTCGACGAACGCGTCGTTGTCGTAGCGCTCGGTGACCGTGATGCGCTGTTGGTCGGCCCGGGGGTAGCTGCCGAGGAAGATCACGTTGGGGCTGAAGCGCTTGAGGCCGAGCAGCGCGTCGGCAACCCGCTCGTCGAGGATGTGCCCATCGAGGTCGATGACGAAGCGGTAGCGTCCCAGGGCGTCGCCGATGGGGCGCGACTCGAGCAGGCTCATGTTGACCCCGCGGGTGGCGAACTGCTCGAGCATTTCGAGCAGGCGGCCGGCCGTGTCATCCGGCAGTTCGACGATGACCGAGGTCTTGTCGGAGCCGGTCGGCTCGGGCAACGCGGCGGTGCGCGACACGAGCACGAATCGGGTGACCGCGTTCGGGTTGTCGCCGATACCCGTGGCGAGCACGGTGAGGTCGTGGTGCTTGGTGATGCCGGGGGGTGCGACCGCGGCATCCGCCAGGCCGTTTTCGAGAAGGGATGACGCAGCCGCGACGTTCGACGTGGCTGGCAGGTGCCCGTGCTCAGGCAGGTGCGCGTCGAGCCACAGGTGGGTCTGCCCGTAGGCGACCGGATGCGCGTTGATGACCTTCACGTCGGCGAGCGTCGTGCCCGGCCGCGCGACGAGTACAAAGTTGACGGGTACGAGGTACTCCCCGATGATGCGCAGGCCCGGGATGATCGCGAGGGCGTCCTGCGCAACGCTGACCCCGCCTTCGATCGAGTTCTCGATCGCGATCATCGCGGCCGTGCTGCGACCCGAGATGACGTCGTCGAGTGCCTCCCCGACATTGTTGACTGAACGCCAAGCCTTGCCCTCGGCGGCAGGCACCTGCTTGAGGGCGGCCTCGGTGAACGTGCCGGCGGGACCGAGGTAGGAATAGGTCTCGTTAGGCATGGTCACCACTGTATCGCCGTGCCACTATCGAGCCATGGACCCTCGCGCCGGACAACCTGCCCAGCCCTCCGACCTGATCGATGTGCCGCAGCTCATTGCCGCCTACTTCGAGAGAGTTCCGGATGTCACGATCCCGGCCCAGCGCGTGGTCTTCGGCACGAGCGGCCACCGTGGCTCATCCCTCGACACCGCGTTCAACGACACCCACATCGCGGCGATCACGCAGGCGATCGTGGAGTACCGCACCGCGCAGGGCACGACCGGTCCACTGTTCATCGGCAAGGACACTCACGCGCTATCCCGGCCCGCCGAGACGACGGCGCTTGAGGTGCTCGTCGCGAATGGCGTGAGGGTGCTGGTCGACGAGTTCGACGACTGGGTACCCACTCCGGCCCTCAGTCACGCGATCATCGCTTACAACACTCAACTCGAACCTCGCGAGCGCAGCTCGCTCGGCGCTGGCGTCGCGGGATCGCTGTCGCGATCCTCCCAGCTCCAGCGCGCTGACGGCATCGTTATCACCCCGAGCCACAACCCGCCGCGGGACGGGGGGTTCAAGTACAACCCGCCCCACGGCGGGCCAGCCGACAGCGACGCCACGACCTGGATCGCCGGCCGGGCCAACGAGCTCATCGCCGGTGGTAACCGTGACGTGAAGCGCGGCGAGGCAACCGGGGTCGAAACCTACGACTTCAGGGGCGCCTACGTCGCCGACCTCAGGAACATCATCGACATGGACGCCATTGCGAAGTCGGGCCTTCACATCGGCGCCGACCCCTTGGGCGGCGCGAGCGTCAACTACTGGAAGCTCATCGCCGACACCTACGGGCTCGATCTCACCGTCGCGAACCCCGAGGTCGACCCGCGCTGGGCGTTCATGACGCTGGACTGGGACGGCAAGATCCGCATGGACCCCTCGTCCCCGTCGGCGATGGCCTCGGTGCTCGCGCACCAGCACGACTACGACATTCTCACGGGCAACGACGCCGACGCCGACCGTCACGGCATTGTCACCCCCGACGGTGGGCTCATGAACCCCAACCACTTTCTGGCTGTTGCGATTCAGTACCTTTACACACACCGCCCCCGATGGCGGTCGGATGCTGCGATCGGCAAGACCCTCGTCTCGAGCTCGATGATCGACCGGGTCGCCGCTCACCTCAAGCGGCGACTGTGGGAGGTGCCGGTCGGATTCAAGTGGTTCGTGCCCGGACTCGTCGACGGCAGCGTCGCATTCGGCGGTGAGGAGAGCGCCGGGGCCAGCTTCCTGCGCCTCGACGGCTCGGCCTGGACCACCGATAAAGACGGCATCCTGCTCGCGCTACTGGCCAGCGAGATCCGGGCCGTGACGGGCAAGACGCCGTCACAGCTGTACGCCGAGCTGGTTGCGGAGTTCGGCGATCCGGCCTACGAGCGAGTGGATGCCGCGGCATCCCCCGCGCAGAAGGCTCGCCTAGGCACGCTCAGCGGCGATGCCATCACCGCCACAGAGCTCGCCGGCGACCCGATCACGGCGCGGCTCTCGCAGGCTCCGGGAAACGGCGCAGCGGTCGGCGGCCTCAAGTTCACGACGGAATTCGCGTGGTTCGCCGCGCGCCCGAGCGGCACCGAGGACGTGTACAAGATCTACGCCGAATCCTTCCGCGGACCAGAGCACCTGAAGCTCGTGCAGGCCGAGGCGAAGGCGATAGTCGACGCAGCTCTCGAGGGCTGACTCAGCCCTAGTAGCCCGGAGCGGGCGGCAACCCGAAGAACTCCTCGAGGGTGCTCACCCCGGTGGTGTACATCTCGGTTGCGAGTTCGATTCCCACGTAACGCATGTGGTACGGCTCGTATTCATATCCGGTGATGGGGGTCTTGCCGTCCGGGTACCGCACGATGAAGCCGAACCGGTGGGCGTTGGCCGCGAGCCACTGCCCGTGCGGGGTGTCGGCCCAGCACGGCTGAAGGGCGCACCCCTGATCGGGTAGCGCGTTGATGTCGATCGCGAGGCCGGTCTGGTGTTCGCTGTGCCCTGGGCGCGCGCTCGTGAGGTCGGCACCCGCCTGGCCGAGGCTCGAGACCCAGCCCGCGTACACGCTCTCCTGGGTCGAGTAGCTGCGGTACGCGCTCTGCGACTGCATCTGCAGCCCGGTCTCTGCGGTGAACGCCGCGAACAACTGCACGACCGCGTCGGAGACCTCGGGGCGCAACGACGGCTCGTAGACGTACGGCACGGGCACGACAACGAGGTCTGGCGAGTAGTCAACGGGGTTGAGCGGGCGGAGTTTGTTGACGACGACCCAGATGCTCGACGGGTCGTCGATTGAGAGTGCGCTGGCGTTGAACGTGGGGGTCGGCGTCGGGGTTGGTGTGGGGGTCGGCGTCGGTGTCGGGGTACTGCGGGTCGGCGTGGAGGTCGGCGCCGCGACATCCGCTCTCGGATTCAGCAGCACGACCGTCGCGACGACCGCGATGATGAGGACGGCGGCCACGACGCTGACCACCACGATGGTTCGCCGACGACGCACGGCCTTCGAGGGTCGGTTGCGCGGGCGGAGTTCAGACACGACGTTGATCCTAGTCAGGATGCCCGAGCCCGAGGTTTGCACCCGGACTGCGGAGGGTGTAACTTTGCACTCTACGCAAAAATCTTCGGCATTCATCAAGTGAAGGAACCATGTCCAGCGCACTCTCCAAGGGCAAGCAGCAGGCACAGGCGATCGCCGACGCCGGCGGCGTTATGACCCACCGCCAGATACTCTTCGTGATCTTCGGTCTGATGGCGGGAATGTTCCTGTCGTCGCTCGATCAGACCATCGTGGGAACGTCGATGCGCACCATCGCGGACGACCTCGATGGCTTGAGCCTCCAAGCGTGGGTGACTACGGCATACCTGATCACGTCGACGATCGCGACTCCCATCTACGGCAAGCTCAGCGACATCTTCGGTCGCCGCCCGCTGTTCATCATCGCGATCGGCATCTTCCTCGTGGGCTCGCTCGCGGCAGGCTTCTCGACGTCGATGTATGAACTGGCGATCTTCCGTGCGATTCAGGGCCTCGGCGCGGGTGGCCTCATGGCCCTGCCGCTCGCGATCATGGGGGACATCCTCGCCCCGCGCGAGCGCGCCAAGTATCAGGGCTACTTCCTTGCGGTGTTCGGGGTATCGAGCCTCATCGGCCCGCTGATCGGCGGCCTGTTCGCGGGCGCCGACCAGATTCTGTTCATTACGGGATGGCGCTGGGTCTTCCTCCTCAACCTCCCCGTGGGCGTCATCGCCCTCGCGATGGTGCTGCGGTTCCTGCACATCCCGCACACCCGGCGCACTGTGCGCATCGACTGGTGGGGCGCCGCAACCGTCGTCATCGCCCTCGTGCCGCTGCTGCTCGTCGCCGAGAAGGGCCGCGACTGGGGCTGGGGCTCGCTCTACGCGATCACGTGCTACGTCGTTGGTGGGCTGGGTATCGCGGCCTTCATCCTCAGCGAAAAGCTCATGGGTGACGACGCGCTCATCCCCCTCAAGCTCTTCAAGCACCCCACTTTCGCCATGTCGACCGTGCTCGGCGTGCTGGTCGGTTTCGGGATGTTCGGGGCGATGATGACCATCCCGCTGTACCTGCAGCTCGTCAACGGTGCGACTCCCACCGAGAGCGGACTCCTGTCACTTCCGCTGATCCTCGGCCTCATGATCTCGTCGATCGCTAGCGGACAGCTCATCGCGCGCACCGGCCGCTACCGAGTGTTCCCGACTGTCGGGACTGCGTTCATGGCGCTCGGCTTCTTCTGGCTCACCTTCCTCACCGCCGACAAGCCGCTGATCTGGATCATGGTCGGGATGCTGCTCATCGGCCTTGGGCTCGGCCAGCTCATGCAGACCCTCACAATCGCCGCGCAGAACTCGGTCGGCCCGCGGGACATCGGTGTGGCTACGAGTTCGTCGACGTTCTTCCGCCAGATCGGTGGCACGTTGGGAACCGCGATCCTGTTCTCGGTGCTCTTCACGCGTATCCCGCAGACCATCGCCGACGCGTTCGCGTCGACGAGTGTGAAGAGCGGTATCGCCGAGGCCGTCGCCGACCCCAAGGTGCTCGGAGATCCCGCAAACAAGCAGATTCTCGAGCTGTTCCAGCAGGCCCAGAACGGCGGGTCCGTCGGCAACGCGCTCGACGGTGACACCTCGTTCCTCAACGGCTCCGACCCGCGGCTGGCGGCTCCGTTCCTCGAGGGATTCAGCAACGCCGCCGTGTCGGTCTACTGGGTCGCGCTCGGCGTCGTGCTCATCGCGTTCGTGCTGAGCTTCTTCCTCAAGGCGGCACCGCTGCGGGGCAAGTCCGCCCTCCAGGAGAACGCCGATGCGGATGCCGCGGTCGTCGCCCAAGAGGCCGCTGAGCTCGCCGGAGCGATGGTCGCGCCGGATCTCGACACCACGCGCGAGCGGCCGACGGACGAGGCATCCGCGGCACCGGAGCGCCCGCGGAGCTCACGCTAGGAAACATTTTTTCGGCTCGCACACACGGCGCCCGACCCCCGGTTTTCGGCGGGAGTCGGGCGCCGCAAGCGGTTACAACCCAAGCCGAGTTCGTGAGAGCGCTCTCAGCCAGTACTTGACAGGGCTCCAGCGCGGTGCCTAGTGTGGGCCGCGGTCCCGTGAGAGCGCTCTCAACCACCACGTGAGAGCGCTCTCAACCCGCCGGGACCGCCTAGATACACCCCAACCACGCACACAAAGGAGTGACCGTGAGAACATCACGACGCACGATCGCCGCGACAATCGCTGGCGCAGCAACTCTCGCCCTCGTAGCCACCGGATGTGCAGCTGGAGGTGGTGGCGCGTCTGACGAGCCAGTAACCCTCACGCTTGCCACGTTCAACGACTTCGGTTACACCGACGAGCTCCTCGCGGAGTTCACTGCGGAGACCGGCATCGAGGTCATCCACAACAAGGCAGCGACATCAAACGATGCGCGAGCGAACTACTTCCAGAAACTGGGCAACTCCGGTCTGGCCGACGTCGAGGCCGTCGAGATCGACTGGTTCACCGAGGCCATGCAGTACTCCGACCTGCTCGCGCCGGTTGCCGATGACCTCAAGGGTCGCTGGCTGGACTGGAAGGAAGCTTCGGCAACCGACGCAGCCGGCAACCTGATCGCGTACGGCACCGACATCGGCCCGCAGGGCATCTGCTACCGCTCGGATCTGTTCGCGGCCGCTGGCCTGCCGACCGACCGCGAGGAGGTCGCGGCACTGTTCGACGGTGACTGGAACAACTTCTTCGACATCGGCGCGCAGTACACGGCAGCAACCGGCAAGCCGTTTATCGACTCGGCCAACTCGGTACTGCAGGGCATCGTGAACCAGTACGAGCTCGCGTACGAGGACCCGGACGGCAGCATCATCGCCACCACAAACCCCGACATCGAGGACGCATACAAGGCCGTCGTCGAGAAGGCCATCCCGATCTCGGCCTACTCGGGTCAGTGGAGTGAAGACTGGTTCGCCTCCCTGGCCAGTGGCGAGTTCGCCACCATGTTGTGCCCCGGATGGATGCTCGGTGTCATCTCGGGCAACGCGCCCGACACCACCGGCTGGGACATCGCTGACGCCTTCCCCGGTGGCGGCGGAAACTGGGGCGGTTCGTACCTGACCGTTCCGGCCAACGGTGCTAACGTCGCAGAGGCCGCGCAGCTGGCTGCCTGGCTGACCTCGCCCGAGACTCAGCTCAAGGCCTTCACCAATGCGGGCACCTTCCCGAGCCAGGTTGACGCTCTCGCGAGCGATGAGCTCGCGGGTGCAACGAACGAGTACTTCAACAACGCCCCGACCGGAACGATCCTCACCGACCGTGCCAATGCCATCACCGTGGCGACATTCAAGGGCCCGAAGTACTTCCAGTTCCACGACGCGCTACAGAGCGCGGTAACGCGCGTCTTCGATGGTCTCGAAGACGAGCAGACGAGCTGGGATAACTGGGTCACCGAGGTTTCGGCCTTCTAGTTCCCGAACGGGGGTGCGGGTTGCCTCGCGGCCCGCACCCTCTTCGTTCCCCAGTCGATTCATCCGATCCGAAAGCACCACAATGAGCACTGTTGCTGCCAAGAGCCCGAAGTCGGTTCGGGTCGTTTCGTTCTCACACCGGATGAGCCGGTGGGACCTGAAGTTCTCCCCCTACCTCTACATATCGCCGTTCTTCCTGATGTTCTTGGTCGTGGGGCTCTTCCCGATCATCTTCACGGCCGTGATCTCCTTCCAGGACTGGGATCTCGTGCGTGGCTCGGGCACCTTCGTCGGCTTCGACCAGTACATCTGGATCCTGCAGCAGCCGCACTTCTGGACAGCCCTGCGCAACACGTTCAGCATCTTCCTGCTGTCGACCATCCCCCAGCTGGCACTGGCGATCTTCATCGCGGCGATGCTCGACCGCAACATCCGCGCCAAGACGTTCTGGCGCATGGGCGTGCTCCTTCCGTTCATCGTCGCCCCCGTGGCCGTCGGCCTCATCTTCAACGTCGTCTTTGCCGACAATTTCGGCCTGGTGAACGGTTTTCTCACCGACATAGGCTTGCCGGCCATCCAGTGGCACAAGGAGCCGTTCTGGAGTCACGTTGCCATCGCGACCATGGTCAACTATCGGTGGACCGGGTACAACACGCTCATCCTGCTCGCCTCCATGCAGGCCGTGAACCGGGAGTACTACGAGGCCGCGACGGTCGACGGGGCTGGCCCGTTCCGCCAGTTCCTGTACATCACGCTTCCGTCGCTGCGACCGACCCTGATCTTCGTCGTTATCACCGCGACGATCGGTGGACTACAGATCTTCGATGAACCGCGAGTCTTCGACCAATTCGGTCGCGGTGGCGCAGGTCAGCAGTGGCTGACGATCACCCTCTACTTGTACGACATCGGCTGGGGGCAGTACAACTTCGGTCGAGCGGCCGCGATGGCCTGGATCCTGTTCGTCATCATCCTCCTCATCGGTCTGCTCAATCTTCTGGTCACGCGCAGCCTCGTGCGTGACGAGGGTAGTCGAATCGTCAAACCCAGCCGCCGCGCCAGAAAGGAGCTCGCACGATGAGCACGACAGAGCGCACCACCGAGCGCACGACGCAACGCACCACCCACATCCGGGGCAACCGGCCAGGATTCATCGTCTACGCGGTGCTTGCTGTGGTCTTCATCAGCGCGGCATTCCCGCTCTGGTGGTCGTTCATCATCGGTTCAGGGGATGCCTCGTCGCTGCGCGAGCGCCCGTGGTGGCCTGGGGGCAACTTCATCGCCAACGCCCTGGCCGTGGTGTCGAACCCGGCGGTGAACTTCTGGGCGGCCCTGTGGAACTCGATCTACTCGTCGTTCCTGATCGCCTCCGCCGTCGTTATCACCTCGACCCTCGCCGGCTGGGCATTTGCCAAGCTGCGATTCCTGGGTGGCCCTGCGCTGCTCGCCTTCGTGGTCGCGACCATGGCCGTGCCCCAGCAACTCGGCGTCGTGCCCCTGTACATCCTGTTCTCAGACCTCGGGTGGACGGGAACCATCGGCGCGATCATCATCCCCGCCCTCACCAGCGCGTTCGGGGTGTTCTGGATGACCCAGTACCTGCGTCAGGCCGTGCCCAACGAGCTCATCGAGGCGGCGCGAGTTGATGGCGCGAGCATGATCCGCACGTTCTGGACCGTGGGTGTGCCTGCTGCACGTCCGGCCGCAGCGATGCTCTTCCTGTTCATCTTCGTCGGCGCATGGAACAACTTCTTCTGGCCCTTCATCGTGCTCGACCGCCAGAACCCTACCCTGCCCGTCGCTCTATCTCTGCTGCAATCGAACTACTTCGTCGACTACTCGATCGTGCTCGCCGGGGTCGTGCTGGCCACGATCCCGCTGCTACTGCTCTTCATCTTCGCGGGGCGTCAACTCGTGAGCGGTATCATGGCTGGCGCCGTCAAGGGCTAGCAGCCGTGACCTTACAACTCAGAGAGGAGTCTGTCGGCATGCCCGCAGACGCTCACCGTCCCTTCCCGCCCGATTTCCTGTTCGGGGCTGCCACCGCCGCCTACCAAATCGAGGGCGCAGCGCACGACGACGGCCGCACGGACTCCATCTGGGATGCCTTCTGCCGCGTCCCCGGTGCCGTCGTGGGTGGAGATAACGGGGATGTCGCCTGCGATCACTACCACCGCTACCGCGACGATGTCGCCCTGATGGCCGAACTCGGGCTGCAGACCTACCGCTTCTCCACCTCGTGGGCGCGCGTGCGCCCGGATGGCGGAGTCGTCAACGCGAAGGGCCTCGACTTTTACTCTCGCCTCGTGGACGAACTGCTCGCCAAGGGCATCACACCTTGGCTGACCCTCTATCACTGGGACCTGCCGCAGGCACTCGAGAACAAGGGCGGCTGGACGAACCGCGATACCTCCTACCTCTTCGCCGAGTACGCCGCCTCCGTGCACGACGCGCTGGGCGACCGGGTTAAGGCGTGGACGACACTCAACGAGCCCTGGTGCTCGTCGTTCTTGAGCTACATCGGGGGCGAGCACGCGCCCGGGCGACAGGACCCCGCGGCCGGGCTCGCGGCATCCCATCACCTGCTTCTCGGCCACGGGCTTGCAGTGCAGGAGTTGCGTCGCCGTGACGCCGCCCTGCAGCTGGGCATCACCCTCAACCTCACCGTGGCCGACCCCGTCGACCCGACCGACGAGCGGGATCTCGACGCCGCCCGCCGCATCGACGGGCAGTTCAACCGTTGGTTCCTCGACCCGATCTTCCGTGGCTCGTACCCGCACGACGTGCTTCGGGATGTCGCGGGCCTCGGCTTCGAGGCGGTCGTGCAGCCAGGCGACCTCGAGATCATCTCCTCGCCCATCGACGCCCTCGGGGTGAACTATTACCACGGCGAGGCGGTGAGCTGGCGGCCGGTCGAGCACGAGATCACCACTCAGGCTCCCTCGCCGCGCCCGAAACGGTCCCCCTTCCCCGCAGCAGACGACGTGCACTGGCACCCGCGCGGACTGCCGGTGACGGCGATGAACTGGGAAGTGCAGCCCGAGGGACTTACTCGCCTACTCGTGCGCGTGCACGAGGAGTACACCTCGCGTGCCGGGGTCGCCCTCGCGGTCACGGAGAACGGGGCCGCATACGACGACCGGGTCGCGCCGGACGGCGCCATCCACGACGACGACCGGGTCGGCTTCCTAGAGCTTCACCTGGGTGCGATCCTCGATGCGATTGACGCAGGCGTGCCGGTGCACGGGTACTTCTACTGGTCGCTCATGGACAACTTCGAGTGGGCCTGGGGTTTCGACAAGCGCTTCGGAATCGTGCGGGTCGACTACGACACCCAGGCCCGATCGCTCAAGGACAGTGCAATCGCTTACAGCCGCATAATCGCTGAACGCGCGCTGCCTGAATCTGCTGGCTAAACTCCCCCCATGACCCTTCATTCGCCCGGTCGTCGCGTGGCGCCCACGCTCGAGGCCGTGGCGGCGGAGGCTGGGGTGTCGAGATCGACCGTGTCCAGAGTGGTCAACGGGTCCGAGAAAGTGCGACCTGACGTAGTGACGGCCGTCACGGCCGCAATCGAGCGGCTGAATTACGTTCCGAACCGCGCCGCGCGCAGTCTCGCGAACCGGCAGACAATGGCCATCGCGCTCGTCGTACCCGAAGACACGACGCGGTTCTTCGGCGACCCTTTCTTCGCGGAGATCATGCAGGGCATCACTCAGGGCCTCGAGAACAGCGACTACGTGCTCAATCTTCAACTCGCGAGCCCATCGGCGCCCTCCGAGAAAACGATCCGGTATCTGCTGGGCGGCAACGTCGACGGCGCGATCGTGGTCTCTCACCACTCCGGCGATGACTTCTTCACGACTCTGGATGCCACGCTCCCCGTGGTCTTCGGCGGTCGACCGTTCCACCCCGAGCTCCACAAGAACGCCTACGTCGACGCAGACAACCGCGCGGGTGGTGCGCTCGGTGCGCAGTACCTCATCGATCGCGGCCAGCGCCGGATCGCAACGATCGCGGGCCCCGAGAACATGCAGGCGCCAATCGACCGACACCAGGGGTGGCTCGACGCCATGGCTGCGGCGGGTCGACCGACCGATCTGGTCGTGCACGGCGACTTCACCCTCGCGAGCGGTGCCGCCGCGATGCGGCGACTGCTCGACCAATCCGGCGACATCGACGGGCTGTTCGTGGCCAGCGACCTGATGGCGACGGGCGCCATGTCCGTGCTGCGGGAGCGGGGCATCCGGGTTCCCGAGGATGTCGCGGTGGTCGGATTCGACAACAGCTCGGCCGCGACGAGCGGCGAGATCGGGATCACTACCGTGCACCAGCCGTCGCGCGAGATGGGCGTCGAGATGGCGCGGATGATGCTCGCAATGCTGCGCGGCGAGCAGCCCGAGCGCGAGCGGGTGCTGCCCACCCGCCTCGTCGTGCGCGAGAGCGCGTAACGGTCTACTCGCCCGCGCGATCGCCCTTGTCGGTGAGGTCGATCTTCACGTTGCCCTTGTAGATGTCCTTGTCGCCGTCACCGGGCGCCGGGGCCGGCGCGGGCAGCATCGTCTGGCGATCGAGTTCGAGCTGAGACTCGTAGCGGGACGGGTTGAACACCTCGTCGCCGATGCCCATCACACCGCCCCCGGACTTGCCGGACGTGCGGCTCTTGTTGCTGAGGTCGATCCAGCCGAAGCGCTGTGCACCGTATCCGAGCACGACGAGCACCAGCACTATCCCTAAGAAGATCAGCCAGTCCACCGCATCAGCCTACGTGGACGGACTCCCCGTCGGCCTCCCGCTGTTGTCTTGACAGTCTGCGGGCGCTCTCGCCCCATCACCGAGGTGGCCACTTTGGTGGGTGAGCGGCGCTAAGGACCCCACAACGTGGCTCCCTCGAGGGCGATGGGTGGTCGCGGAGCGAGCTCGCGGGGGCCCGCAGGAACTAGCCCGCTGGACTGGTTGGGCGAGTGGGTACGACGACCGGTCGTCCACCCACGAGGTGCAATTCGACCGGCAGCCCGTAGACCCGCTCGATGCGCTCCTCCGTGAGCACCTCCGCCGGGGTCCCGATCGCCTCCACCCGGCCGGACGCAATGAGCGCCAGTCGGTCGGCGTAGGCGCTCGCGAGGGAAAGGTCGTGCACCACGACGACCACCGCGCGGCCCTCGACGGCGAGGTCGCGCGCGACGCGCATCACGTCCTCCTGATGGCGCAGGTCGAGGGATGCCGTCGGCTCGTCGAGGAACACGGTGCCAGCGCGCTGCGCCAGAACCCGGGCGAGCGAGACACGTGCGCGTTCGCCGCCGGAGAGCGCGGTGTACCGGCGGGTCGCGAGATGGCGGATGTCCGTGGCATCCATTGCGTCAGTCACGGCGCGCACGTCGTCGCGCCCTTCGAGGGTGCGCGCCCAGGGCGCACGCCCCATCGCCACCACCTCCGACACTCGGAACGGGAAGCTCACCGAGTTCTCCTGAGTGAGCACGCTGCGCAGGCGCGCGAGTTCGATGCTGCGGATGCCCCCGAGCTCACGCCCCCCGATGGCTACTGTTCCCCGGGTGGGCCGTCGCTCGCCGCTGAGTACCGCGAGCAGTGTGGACTTGCCCGCCCCGTTTGGTCCGACCAGGCACAACACCTCGCCTGGCAGCACATCAAGACTGACACTGTCCAACACGGTTACGCCATCGAGGTCGACCCCGACCTCCGAAGCCGTGATCACGCGGGCCGTGTGCGGGCTCATGCCCACCCCCCGCTGCGTCGCCGCTGCCGGAACAGCAGCACGAAGAAGAACGGACCGCCGACCAGCGATGTGAGAAGCCCGATCGGCAGGTCGGCGCCCGGCACGACCGATCGCGCGAGCAGGTCGGCAAAGACCAGCAGCGCGCCACCGCCAAACGCGCTCGCCGCGATCAGTGACCGGTGAGCGGGGCCGATCGACATCCGGATCACATGCGGAACAACGAGCCCGACGAACGCGATGATGCCCACGAAGGCCACCGCAGCCCCGGTCAGGAGAGCCACGAGCACGATCGACCCCACCCGCAGGTGCTCGACATTCACCCCGAGGTGGCGGGCATTTCGTTCCCCGAGGGCGAGCAGATCGTACCGCTTGCCGAGCAGCACGGCCGCAGCGGTACCGACCACCCCGACCACAGCAACGATCACGACCTCGCTCCACCGCGACCCGTTGAGGGAACCGAGTTGCCAGAACACGATCTGTTCGCGGCTACCCGAGTCGGCGACGAAAAGCATGAACGCGAGTCCCGCCCCGGCGAAGGCGTTGATCGCGATGCCCGTGAGCAGCAGTGTCACCACCTCGGTTCGTCCGTTCGCACGGGAGACGAAATACACGAGCAGTGTGGCGCCGAGACCGCCCAGGAAGGCGAAGATCGCGAGACTGCCAGTGCCGAAGGCGGTCACGCCGAGCACGATCGCGATGGCCGCGCCCAGCGCACTGCCCGACGACACTCCGACAACACCGGGCTCGGCCAGCGGGTTACCAAAGATCGCCTGCATCACGGCACCGGCGACGGCGAGGGCCGCCCCCACGGTGAGCGCCATCGCGATCCGCGGAAACCGTACGACCCACAGCGTTGACTCAACTATCGGGTCGGTCGGAGCCCACGAGTTCTGGATGCCCACCGCCCGCAGCACGGATCCGACGACCTCCGCCGGGCTCACCGCCAGCTGCCCGAGCATCGCGGAGACGACGACACCCGCCACGAGCATTACTCCGAGGCTCGTGGACAGTACGACAGCCCGGGCCCTCACGGCACGCGCTGCAGCCACTCGACCGTGCCGAACTTGTCGGCGACGAGTTGCTGCGCCCTGGTCAATTCCTCGGTGCTGATCTCGCTGGGGCTGAGGCCGTACAGGCCTCGGAAAGTTCCGACCATCTTCTCGATGATGTCTGCGCGACTGAGGCCGGTCTGCCGACGCAGCGGGTCGACTCGCTTGTTGGCGCTCTTGGTGCCCTTATCGCTCATCTTCTCGCGGCCGATGCGCAGCACCTCGACCATCTTGTCACCGTCCATGTCGTAGCTCATGGTCACGTGGTGCAGCACCGCGCCGGCGCCGAGGCGCTTCTGGGCAGCGCCGCCGATCTTGCCGGTAGGGCTCGCGATGTCGTTGAGCGGAACATAGCTCGCGTCGATACCGAGCGCGCGCAACGCGATGATCACCCACTCGTCGAGAAAGGCGTACGAGTCCGCAAAGCTCATGCCCTGCACGAGTTCGGTGGGGGCGTAGATCGAGTAGGTGATGACCGAGCCGGCTTCCATGAACATCGCGCCACCACCCGAGATGCGGCGCACGATGTCGAATCCGTACTTCCTTGCATTGTCGAGGTCAACCTCGTTCTTCACCGACTGGAAGCTACCGATGACCACGGCGGGCTTCTCCCACTCCCAGATGCGCAAGGTCGGCTTGCGGCGACCCGCCCCGACTTCCTCGGCGAGCACCTGGTCGATGGCCATCTGAAGAGCCGGATCGAGCGCGGGTCCGAGGATCAGCTGCCAGTCGTAGTCCCGCCAGCTCGTGGCCTTAGCGAGCGCACGGCGGATAGCCGTCGCTACGGAGTCGGCGGTGAAGCCGAGGAGGGACGCGTCATCCGGAAGCGCCGTGCGAATCGCCGCGGCAATCGTGGCGGCGTCGGCGTTCGCGGACAAACCATTCACGGCCGCGTCGATCGTGGCGAGCGCGGAGTCGGGCTCGAGGAAGAAGTCGCCCGCGAGCCGAAAGTCGCGGATCAGCCCGTCGACCACATCAAGGTCCACGACAACGAGCTTGCCGCCGGGAACCTTGAACTCGCCATGCATGAGGCCAAGCCTAATCGGGCACGAACTGCCCGTGCCCGTGAGCCACCAGGCGTGCACGCAGCCGGAGGGCTGCCTCATCCAGGTCTGCCGGCCGGGCGTTCCGCTGGATGCCCGTGTGGCTGTACTCGAACACGGTCCACGATGGCCACACGTGCAGGTGCGAATGCGGCACCATGTAGCCCTCGTACATCACCCCGACGCGAGGTGAGCCCCACTCCTCGCGCTGGGCCAGGCCGATCAGCCGTCCCACGTGAAAGATGTGCTGGGCAACGTCCTCCGGCAGGTCAAGCCAGTTGTCCACTTCGTCGAGCGGCATCACGAGGGTGTGCCCAGGCTTGCGCGGCTCGATCGTGAGAATTGCGAAGCACGTGTCATCCCGCCAGATGAATCGGCCCGGCGAGTGACCGCGAAGGATCTCGGTGAAGACTGAGGTCATGCCGACAGACGTGCATCCAGCCACGCGACGAGGTCGGCGATGACCTCGTCGCGATTGGTCTCGTTGAAGATCTCGTGGCGCGCGCCCGGGTAGACGATCGCCTTGACATCGCTGAGGCCCGACCGCGTGACGTAATCGGAGGCGAGCTTGGCGACGCTCTCCTCGCCACCGAGCGAGTCGTCACTGCCAATCATGATGAGCACCGGGATGTCGCGGCTCAGCTTCTTCGCGGGCTTACCGAGCAGGCGCAGAGCGTCGCCCAGACCGAACAACTTGATGGTGTCGGCGTAGAACGTCTTCGGATCATCCGCGAACGCCTGCGCCACCGACGGGTCGCGGCTGAGCCACTCGTTGGGCGTCGAGTAACCCTTGTTGAGGTCCCCGCCGTTCATGTCGCCGAGGGTGCGGTAGGCCGTGCCCGTGAGCACCACGGCGTCGTAGTCGGTGGCGTGGGTATTGATGATGGTCTGTGCCATGAGCGAGCCCCACGAGTGGCCGAGGAGCGCAAGGGGCACACCGGGGTTCTCGGCGCGGATGATGCCGGTGAACTGCTGTAGGGCGGCGATCGTGGCACGCAGGCCGCCGGGGCCCAGCCGACCGAGGCGCTTGGAGTCGCCCGCGTACTGCTGTAGGCCGGTCGCGCCGTGGCCGCGATGGTCGTCGGCGTAGACCGAGTACCCCGCCTGCACAAGGGCTTGGGCGACGTGGTCGTAGCGAAGGGCGTGGTCGCCCAGGCCGTGGGCCAGCTGCACGACACCCCGCGGTTTGCCAGCCTTCCACACGTAGTAGTGGATGGTGACGCCGTGGGCGTCAACGTAGGAATGATCGGTTCTCACCACGGTGAATTTCGGCACGGAGCCTCCTCGCTCAGCCCTATCGTACGGGCAGCCCAACCCAGCGTGCTTTAGTGGATGAGTGAACGCAATGTTCCGCAGTCTGCGGGTCTTCAACTACCGACTGTGGTTCGCGGGGGCACTCGTCTCCAACACCGGCGCGTGGATGCAGCGCACCGCCCAGGATTGGATCGTTCTGACCGAGCTGACCGACCGGGATGCCGCGGCTCTCGGTATCACGATGGCGCTGCAGTTCGGTCCGCTTCTGCTGCTCATGCCCGTCGCCGGTCTCATGGCCGACCGCGTGGACCGGCGGCGCCTTCTCATGTGGACTCAGGGCATCCAGTGCGCCCTCGCGCTGGGGCTGGGCATTCTGGTGATCTCGGGTCAGGCCCAGCTGTGGCAGGTGTACGTGTTCGCACTGATGCTCGGAATCGTCACAGCGATCGATGCGCCTGCGCGGCAGTCGTTCGTCTCGGAACTCGTCAGCGACGACGACATCTCCAATGCCGTCGCGCTTAACGCGACATCATTCCAGGGCGCGCGGCTCATCGGCCCCGCGGTCGCCGGGGTGCTGATCGCCTTGATCGGGTCGGGGCCGGTGTTCCTGATCAACGCCCTCTCGTTCGCGGGAGTGCTCGGGTCGCTCGCGTTCATCCGGGTATCGGAGCTCGTGCCGTCGCCGAAACTCGAGCGAGCGAAGGGTCAGATCCGCGATGGGCTGCGCTATGTGGTCGCGCGCCGAGACATCCTCGTGGTGCTCGTCATGGTTTTTCTGGTCGGCACCTTCGGGTTCAACTTTCCGATCTTCATCGCCACCATGTCGACCGTCGAGTTCGGTCAGGGCTCCGCGCAGTTCGGGCTGCTCTCGTCGATCATGGCGGCAGGTGCGGTCGCGGGCTCGCTCTTGGCTGCCCGACGCACGCGGGTGCGCTTCACGGTCGTCGCGATCGCCGCGCTCGGCTTCGGGGTGGCGTGCGCACTCGCGGCGCTCTCCCCGACCCTGTGGGTGTTTGCGGCAGTCCTCGTGGTCATCGGGCTGAGTTCGATGACCATGATGAACACCGCCAACGCCTACCTGCAGACAACGACCGACCCCGTTCTGCGAGGGCGCGTGATGGCGCTCTACCTGGCGATCTTCGCGGGCGGCACACCCATCGGCGCTCCTGTCGTGGGGTGGGTGGCGAACATCTACGGACCGCGCTGGGCGCTCGTGATCGGCGCGGCATCCGGGCTGATCGCCGCAGGCGCCGCCGGGGTGTGGATGCTCCGCCGTCGCAACCGTATCGCTGCCGAGACGCCGGTGCCCCTGCCCGACCTCGCCACAACCGAAGACCGCGAATTCGCCACGCAGGAGATCGCGATCGTCGAGTCCACGACCGAGCGCACGAGCTGACGGTCAGTCGAGTTCGAGTACGAGCCTGAGCGCGTCGTTCAGCTCAGTTAGCTCGGACCTTCCGATTCGGCCAACGAGGCGGCCCAGTCGGCTGGGGTCCACGGCCGCGACCTGCTCGACGAGCACGCGAGTCGGCCTCGCGCCGATCGTGATCTGAGGTCGAAACGAGGCAGCGCGAGCTGAAGTCGATGTCGGAGCGACGAGCAGAGTCGACAACGGCAGATCGTCCGACTGCACGACAACCGCATAGCGGGCGCCGGATTGTTCGTGTTCCCGAGCCCCGCGCAGTGCCTTCAGCTCGTGGATGTCACCGCGCACGAAGTTCGTCCATGTGAGCCAGTATCGCGCTCGCCTCGGCGCGATCCTCGGCGTCGTCCACAAGCGCGCCCGCCTCGCGCCTCATCTGTTCTCGTTTGCGCAGCAGCACCGAGTCGAGCAGTGCCTGTCGAATCGCCGCGGAGGCCGTCGTGCCGTCGGCCGTGAGTTCGGCGAGCGCACGCTCGGATGTTTCGTCCGTTCGGAAATTGACCACCGTCACGCCCACCATGATACCCGGTGTAAGACAGTTGTACTACGCCTCGCGGGTGATCTCGACCTTAACGAACAGCGTCGATCCGAAGGGACCCGCGTAGACACCGCGCAACGGCGGCACGTCGTTGTAGTCGCGGCCGCGACCGACGAGCACGTGGCGGTCTCCGATGTCGATGAGGTTGGTTGGGTCGAAGCCGCGCCAGTCATCGCCGCAGAACCACTCGACCCACGCGTGGGACTCCCCCGCGACGGTCTCGCCAATGCCCGCGCTCGGCTTCGGGTGCAGATAGCCCGATACGTAGCGCGCCGGAATGCCGACCGACCGAAGCGCGCCCAGCGCAAGATGAGCGATGTCTTGGCAGACCCCCTTGCGCACCGCCCAGGCCTCCGCGGCAGTTGAGTGCACCCCCGTGACGCCCTGCATGTACTGCACGGCGTCGCCGATCGCGGTGGCGATCTCGAGTGCGGCGTCGCAGGAGTTCGTGTGTCGTGCCGCGATCTCGCGGGCCAGCGTGACTACCTCGGCCGGGGGCGCCGTTCGCCGGGTTTGCTTGAGCTGCTCCACGGTCTCGGTCAGTCGCTCCGCGGCGAGCGCGAGTTCGTCCCACCCGATCGCGTCGTCGGCGTGAACCCGGGGGCGCACCTCGACGAGACTCGTCGCCGTGAGCGACAACTCTTTGTGGGGAGTGAGTATCTCAAACGAGGAGACCCGCGAACCCCAGTAGTCCACATAGTTGTGCTGACTGGAGATCGGAAGGATCTCGAGATTGGAGAACAGCACGACCTGCCCGTCGGAAGTCACCGGCAGCATCCGGGCCTCGTTGTAGGAGGCAGTGACATCGCCGCCGTAATGGAAGCCAGTCAGGTGCTTGATGCGCAGCCGGTTCACGAGGTCTCGCCCACCCAGCTCGGCGCGACCTGCGTCGGAAAGTAGCGCTGGCGAATCGCCTCCGAGGCCGCACTGGTCGCGACCTGCACGTTGTCCATGTGCATCGTGAGATCTTCGAGGATCTCCGAGATCGGACGGTACTCGAGCTCGCTGCGGATCTGGCCGAGCAGCCGTTGGGCCTGATCCGACACCCCGACCCGGTCGGCGCGCGGCTCGATATCGCGCATGCACTGCTCGGCACGCGTCACCGAGAACAGGATGCTGCGCGGGAACAGCCGGTCGAGCAGCAGGAACTCCGCGGCGTTGCGGGCGCTCGGCACCCCGCGGTAGGTGCGCAGGTAGGCCTCGTACGCGCCGCAGGAGCGCAGGATCGTCGTCCAGCTCGGTCCGGATGCCTCGGTCAGGCTGCGAGTGGCGAGCAGGCGCGCTGTCATGTCGGCGCGCTCTATCGAGCGACCCAACGTGAAGAACTGCCACGCCTCGTCACGGCTCGTCGCGGACTCGATGATGCCGACGGCGAGGGCGGATCGTTCGCGCACCCAGCCGAAGAACTCGTGCACCTTGTCGCTCGACACCTTGCGGGGCATTCGCGCCCTCGTGGTGTTGAGGCACTCCCAGAGTTCGGTCGAGACGATCTCGCGGGCGCGGCGAGCGTTCTCGCGGGCCGCTCCCAGGGAGTAGGCGATGGACGCGGGCTCCGAGCGGTCGACCGCGAGGATCGAGAGGATGTCCTGTCGGGTGAGCTCCGTGTCGTCCGGTGCCTCACTGCCCATAACACTCAGCAGCGAGCGGCAAGCGAGGTCTTCCTCGATCCACGGGTCCTCGAGCAGCAGTTGGAGATGCACGTCGAGGATGCGGGCGGTACCGTCGGATCGTTCGATGTAGCGGCCGATCCAGAAGAGCGATTCGGCGATGCGGGAGAGCACTACTCCTCACCCCCAGTGGCTTGTTGTTGTTGCTCCTGCTGCCCGTGGCCGAGGGGTCGGTCGCGCGGACCGTGATCCTGTTCCGCGGCCTTCAGCATCTCGGGGGTGATGATCGAGATCGCCTCAGTCGCGGCCGCCTGGCCGGCGACGAGACCCTGAATGGAGTGACGGGTGACCAGGAGCGGGTCCTGCCCTACCACCCAGGTGTCCTTAGACCCACCGCCCTGCGAGGAGTTCACGACCAGCTCGCCCTCGGGGAGCGCGACCCGAGTGAGCCCTCCGGGCAGAACCCAGATGTCGTTGCCGTCGTTCACCGCGAAGGGCCTGAGGTCGGCGTGCCTCGGGCGCATCCCGTCGTCGACGAGCGTGGGGATCGTGGAGAGTTGAACGACCGGCTGCGCGATCCAGCCGCGGGGGTCGCGCTGGAGGCGGCCCTTAAGTTCTGCCAGTTCGTCTGTGGATGCCGCGGGGCCGATCACGAGCCCCTTACCGCCCGAGCCGTCCACGGGCTTCACCACGAGCTCGTGCAAGCGGTCGAGCACCTCTTCGAGCGCGCCCGGGTCTTCGAGGCGCCATGTGTCAACGTTCTTGAGAATCGGTTCTTCGCCGAGGTAGTACCGCGTGAGATCGGGCAGGTAGGTGTAGACCAGCTTGTCGTCGGCGACCCCATTGCCGACCGCGTTGGCAATCGTGACGTTGCCGAGCCGCGCCGCGAGCAGGAGTCCCGGGCTGCCCAGCATCGAGTCGGCGCGAAACTGCAGCGGGTCGAGAAACTCGTCGTCGACGCGACGGTAGATCACGTCGACACGCGTCGGGCCCGCGGTGGTGCGCATCCAGACCCGGCCACCGGAGCAGAACAGGTCGCGGCCCTCGACGAGTTCCACGCCCATGAGGCGGGCGAGCAGCGTGTGCTCGAAATAGGCCGAGTTGTAGACACCGGGAGTCAGCACGACAACCGTCGGCTCTTCGACCCCACCGGGTGCGGATGCCCGCAGAGCGTGCAGCAGTTTGTGCGGGTAATCCCCCACCGGTCGCACCCGCATGCTCACGAACAACTCGGGCAGCGTCTGCGCCATCACGCGACGGTTGGAGATCACGTAGCTGACGCCGCTGGGAACGCGCACGTTGTCTTCGAGCACGCGCCATCCGCCCTGCTCGTCGCGGATGAGGTCGATGCCCGACACCTGGATGCGCACACCAGTCGCCGGCTCGATGCCCGCGGCCTCACGGTGAAAGTGGCTTGAACTCGTGACCAGCCGGGCCGGGATCACTCCGTCTTTGACCGCGGCCTGAGCGCCGTAAATGTCGGCGAGGAAGGCCTCGAGGGCTCGCACCCGCTGCTTGATTCCGGCTTCGACCTCGACCCACTCGGCCTGGTCGATCACGCGCGGCACCGCATCGAGGGGGAAGGGGCGCTCCTCGCCCGCGAAGTCGAAAGTCACGCCCTGAGCTAGGTACGAGCTCGCGAGAGCGTCGGTGCGCCCACGAAGTTCGTCCTGGGTCATCTGGGCGAGGGCGGCGTGAAT
>JBJXDR010000030.1:0-3927 GCA_046155245.1 Rhodoglobus sp.
TAAATGAGTCGCTGGCCAGAATGGATGCCCCGCCAATGCCATCGCCGCCGGTGCGAGCCCCGAACAGCACGACTTTGTTCCCCACTCCCCGAGCATTGGCCAGGTGCAGGTCTTCGTGGCGCAGCACTCCGACCGCGAGAGCGTTGACCAGCGGATTGGCCTGGTACACCGAGTCGAACCACGTCTCGCCGCCGATGTTCGGCAGGCCCAGACAGTTGCCGTAGAACGAGATACCCGACACCACGCCGTGCACGACGCGAGCCGTGTCGGGGTCATCGACGGCACCGAAGCGCAGGGCATCCATCACGGCGACGGGTCTCGCGCCCATGGAAATGATGTCGCGCACGATGCCGCCCACGCCGGTCGCGGCGCCCTGGAACGGCTCGATGTAGCTCGGGTGGTTGTGGCTCTCGATCTTGAAGGTGACCGCCCAGCCTTCACCGACATCCACGACGCCGGCGTTTTCGCCCATGCCGACCATGAGATTCTTCTTCATGGACTCGCTGACCTTCTGGCCAAACTGGCGCAGGTAGATCTTTGAGCTCTTGTAGGAGCAGTGCTCGCTCCACATCACCGAGTACATCGCGAGCTCGCCGCTCGTCGGGCGACGACCGAGGATGGCTTTGATCTGCTCGTACTCGTCAGGCTTCAGGCCGAGTGCCGCGTAGGGCTGCTCTTTCTCCGGGGTCGCGGCGGCGTTCTGGACAGTGTCGACGACCGGGGGCACGCGGCAATTCTATCGAGTGGCCTGCGGAGGTCGACGCGCCGCCGGATGCCGCGGCTCAGGCAGCGCGTCGGCGTGCCGACCTCCGTAACGACCATGCAGCGCGGCGGGGCTACGATCCGTCGTTCGCGTAGGTCATGCAGTAGTTGCCGAGCAGTAGCTTGTCGCCGTAGGGCTGAGCATCGCCGACCGTGGCATCGCTGATCGCGAAGATCTCGGCGACGATCGCGGTGCCGACGAGCTCGTCGTTGCCGAACTCCGTGAGGCTCGTCGAGTAGGTTCCATCGCCGCCGGTGGTGGGATCGAACGCGAGGCTCGCGACGAGGACCGGTCCGCCGGTGTCGCTGAGCGTGGTCAGCTCGACCTGCGGCAGTAGCCCCGCGTCGATCGCCTCCTGAGACAAGGTCACCGAGAGCTTCGTGCCGTCGCCGAATACCTGACCCTCGGCGGGGCCGGATGCGATTGCCGAGGTGGTGAAGAGCATCAGCTCGGGGTCGGTCTGGCCCGCGTAGATGCTGCAATCGGCGGCCGACCCTGCGGCACCGGTGGACGAGGAATCGCCCTCGTCACTGGTGCTACCGGTTGGGCCGGCGGAGGTCGTGGGAGTGCACCCCGCCAGCGCGAACGCAGCGAGAATTGCAACAACAAGAACAGGGCGAGCTGTGAGGGGAGTCATTCTCCCAGTTTGACTCAAAGCTGAGGAATTACCGAACTTCGCCGAGCCGATTCCTGTGCAAGGCTAGGTTTCGTGCCCGCCGCCGACACGTTCGACACCCCCCGGCCTGCGCTGTCGTGGGCGCTCGTGCCGGGCATCCTGCTGGCGGGGTCGGCGCCGCTCATGTTCGCTTTCCGGGGCAGCTCAGTCGCGCAGACCGTGGCCGCCTACGGGATGCTCGTGGTCGCCCTCATCGTCGCGTGGCTGCTTGACCGCGCTCGCCGCACCGAAGGCCTGTTCAACGACCTGCTGCTGATCGCGGTCGGCATGCTCATCGTCAGCACCGTCTCCGTCGAGGCGGACATCTCGTGGGGCAACTTCTTCCTCCTGGGCTTCGTGCTCGCGGCCGCCGTCGCGGTGCCGTACCTGATCTCGCGGTTCGTGTTCCGCGACCGCGTGATTCGTTTTCCCTGGCGCGGCGGGTGGCCGTGGACACGAGTGCAGTGGGGCTACCTCGCACTCGTGCTAGGGCTGGGCTGGCTCATCCTGCCGTTCTATTTCATCTCGTCGGGCGTGTACCTCAACTGGCCGGCCGTGACCGAGTGGCACGAGATATTGCGGCTCTTCATCGGTGTCAACGCGGTCGGCACCTGGGACGAGTTGTTCTTCATTCTCACGGTGTTTGTGCTGTTCAAGCGGCACTTTCCGGTGTGGCAGGCCAACCTGCTGCAGATGGTGATCTTCGTGTCGTTCCTTTGGGAGCTCGGCTACCAGGCCTGGGGTCCGGCGCTTACGATCCCGTTCGCGCTGCTGCAGGGCTGGATCTACTCGAAGACCAAGTCGCTGCCCTACGTGCTGACCGTGCATCTGCTGTTCGATGCGATCGTGTTCCTCGTGATCGTGCACGCGCGCAACCCTGGGGCTCTGCCGATCTTCCTGCTGTAGTGCGCCTGGTCGATTTTTCTGCGGCGGTCGCCCGTGCGCAACTGCGGGGATTCTGGTGACACGCCGCGAAGGGGACAACGGCGCACGGCGTGTCCCTCAAATCTCCGCAGTTGCGCGCGCGTGCCGGGCGCACAACAGCGCGTTGAGCGCAAAAACCTCAGCGCGCGCGAGATTGGCTCAGTCACCTAGGCGGTAGCAGCGAAGGCCGACACGACGCTCGTGAAGAACGTGAGCCCGTCGGTGCCCGAGCGCATCGCAAGCGACGTGTCGGGCCCGAATCCCGGCTCGGTGGCGTGCTCCGGGTGTGGCATGAGTCCGACGACGTTGCCGCGCTCGTTGGCGATGCCGGCGATGTCGTTCATCGAGCCATTGGGGTTCACGTCGAGGTAGCGGAACGCGACCAACCCTTCGCCCTCGAGCCGCGCGATCGTGTCGGCGTCCGCGATGAAGCCGCCCTCGCCGTTCTTCAACGGAATGGTGATCTCCTGGCCGTCGGTGAAGCCGTTCGTCCAGGCCGTCGTCGTGCTCTCCACGCGTAGGCGCTGGTCGCGGCAGATGAAGTCGCCGTGGTCATTGCGCACGAGACCGCCCGGCAGCAGATGTGCCTCCACGAGAATCTGGAAGCCGTTGCAGATGCCGAGCACGGGCATCCCGCCGGTCGCGGCGTCGATGACCTCGCTCATGATCGGTGAGCGGGCGGCGATCGCCCCGCAGCGCAAGTAGTCGCCGTAGCTGAACCCGCCGGGCAGCACGATCGCGTCGACGCCCTTGAGGTCGTGCTCGCCATGCCACAGGGCCACGGGTTCTGCGCCGCCGAGCCGCACAGCGCGTCGCGCGTCGTGGTCGTCGAGCGAGCCCGGGAAGGTGATGACGCCGATGCGCATGGTCAGTGGGTCTCCCCCGCCGCGACCGTCTCCGTGTCCAGCGGATGCACGCTCACAACATCCTCGATGACCGTGTTGGCCAGCATCTCCTCGGCGAGCGCACGCACCTCGCTGAGTACGGACTCGTCCACCGGCCCCTCGACCGTGAGCTCGAACCGCTTGCCGATGCGCACCGCGGTGAAGTGGCCCTTCCCGAGGCGGTGGAGGGCGCCCGCGACGGCCTTGCCGGCGGGATCGAGAAGTTCAGCCTTCGGCATGACCTCGACGACGATGGTGGGCATGCGTGGCTCCCGCGGGTGAGTCGGTGGTGGATTCGAGGCCAGTCTATCGGCGGTGCCGCGCGGCCCGGCGCGTCACGGGAGGTCGATCACGTGGTGCGCTCGCGCGGCTGTTGCCTCGATCATGAGCGCGTTGTTCTCGTCAGGCCCGAGGGCCCATGCACGAGCATCCGCGGGGCTCTTGCCGAAACGCACGTGGCGCTCGATCAGCCTCTGAAGTCGGATGCCACGATCCACGCGCACAAAGAACGTGACATCCAACAGCGGCGCAACGCGCTCCCACCCGCCGGACTCGAGCAGCAGGTAGTTGCCCTCCACCACCACCGTCACCAATTCAGGAAGAATCGCGATCTCACCCGGCACCGGCTCCTCTATATCGCGGTCGAAGCCTGGAGCACGAACCGTTTTGCCTGAGTTACTGCGCAGGGCGAAGAGCGTCGT
>JBJXDR010000031.1:0-8912 GCA_046155245.1 Rhodoglobus sp.
CGAGATCTGCATCCACTTTCTCGTATAGTTCCAGCGCGTCGACCCGCCGGACTTCGCCATCGAGGTGTTCGGCGAGGATTGCCGCCGCGACGGGAGCATGATCGCGATCCTTCCGGAGCAGATCCCAGGCAGCATCCGACTCCACCACCTGCTTGAGGCGGAGCGCACGAGTCAGTACAGACATGGTTCGATCAGGTTAGCGGCGCTCCCCGACTCTCAACGACGGGTCACTCTCGTCACCGTGGTCTCTCACGAGGTCCCTACTCGCAACCGTCGATCGAGTCGGACTGAATTCGGTCACCATTCGGTTGTGAACCGGCACGAGTGGAGCAGCCCCGTCGAACGAGGCTCGGATGTCGATTGGCCAAAGAGAGCCCATCAGCTATCTCAAGTCCCACGCCGAGCAGATCGCGCAGGAACTCGCCGACGGCGCTGACCCGCTCGTCGTGAGGCAGAACGGCGTCGCCCGACTCGTAGTGATGGACGCCGTGGGCTGCGAGCGCCGCGAGCAGACGCGCGCCCTACTCAAGCTCCTTGCGCTCGGCGACCGGGAGATTGAGCGCAGGCAGCACTTGGATGCGGACGAACCGTACGCCCAGCTCGCCGCAGTGAAGTCCTGATCGTCGTCGACCACCGGCGCGACTTCCGGGCCGTCCTCGCTAGGCGATTGCTCGAACCGCCGACCAGCGACGCTCGCGCGGGAACCGAGGAGTAGGACCGCGGAGGCTGGCAGCGTAGCTGCAAGGTTGCGCAGAGCCCGCGCTCAGCCGCGCTTCAGCCGCTCGACCTCCGCGTCGATCCTGCTGTCGGTGATCACACCGCCGGGACCGAAGACGCTGATCGCCTGGAAGAAGGCCGCGATCCCCATGCCGCCGATCGCCCACGCCGGCCAGAAGTAGCCTCCCGGTGTCGTGAGGAACCAGATCACGGTGAGGAGGATCGAGACTCCGAGCCACACCCACAGGTAGTGGTAGAAGTCGCTCCGGGCCTTGATCCGCTTAGTTGCCAGTGCTCTCAGTTCGGCATCATCCATGCTGGAGATGCTAGTAGAGTGGGCACCACGAAGGGGAGTATCCCACCTCGTTGAGCCCGTCAGTACGGGTCACGTCGCCGTGGCCCCGGGCCAGCGGCATCCAGTCATCAACACGGTGCGGGAGAGACTTTCGGCCTCTGCCGACCTCCCGAAGGAATCCCCGTGGAACCTGTATTGCCCGTCTGGTTCGAGATCACCTCGTTCGTGGTGCTACTGCTGATTCTTGCGGGCGACCTCGTGCTCGCATACAAGCGCCCGCACATTCCCACCACGCGAGAGTCGGCGCTCTGGGTCACGTTCTACGTCGTGCTCGCCCTGATCTTCGCGGGGTTGATGCTCTGGCAGGGTTCGCCGCAACATGCGGCCGAATTCATTGCCGGATGGGTCACCGAGTATTCGCTGTCTATCGACAACCTGTTCGTTTTCGTCATCATCATGGCGAGGTTCTCGGTGCCAAGAAAGTACCAGCAGGAGGTGCTGATGATCGGCATCATCATCGCGCTCGTGCTGCGCGGAATTTTTATTCTCTTGGGTGCCCAGCTCATCGAGAACTTCTCGTGGATTTTCTACTTCTTCGGGGCGTTCCTGCTCTACACCGCCGTGCGTCAGGTCGTTGAGACCCATGACGACATGGAGAAGACCGAAAGTGGCATCATCACTTTTCTGCGCAAGCGCATTGCCATCACCAACGACTTCGACGGGGCCAAACTGCGCACAGTCGTCGACGGCAAGAAGATCTTCACGCCTCTGCTCGTGGTTCTCATCGCGATCGGCACGACCGATCTGGTCTTCGCGCTCGACTCGATCCCCGCGATCTTCGGCATCACCAAGGATCCGTTCCTCGTGTTCACGGCAAACATCTTCGCGCTCATGGGTCTACGCCAGCTCTACTTCCTGCTCGGTGACCTGATCGACAAGCTCGAATACCTGCACTACGGCATCGCCTTCATCCTCGCGTTCATCGGTGTGAAATTGGTATTGGAAGCGCTCCACTCCAACGAGCTACCTTTCATCAACAGCGGAAAGGGCGTCGAGTGGGCCCCCGAGATTTCGACCTGGACGTCGCTCGGCGTTATCCTCGGCGCTATGGCCGTGGCTGTCGCGGCGAGCCTCGTCAAGCTGCGGGTGGATGCCCGCAAGCAGGTCACCCCGGTTGAGTGAGTCGCTCGCCCGGGGGTGTCCCGCGCGCCCGATGCTACGCTCGAATTCGCCTCGACGAAGGACAGCAGTATGACCAGCACCCCCGCATTCCACCGCCCCAGAACCCTGGCCGAGAAGGTCTGGGATGACCACCTCGTCGTCAAGGGAGAAGACGGGTCACCCGACCTCATCTATATCGACCTGCACCTCGTGCACGAGGTCACCAGCCCCCAGGCCTTTGACGGTCTGCGGCTCGCCGACCGACCCGTGCGCCGCCCCGACCTGACGATCGCCACCGAGGATCACAACACCCCCACGCTGCTGATCGACCGCCCGATCGCCGACCCCGTGAGCCGGGTGCAGATCGAGACCCTCCGCGCGAACGCTAAGGAGTTCGGCATCCGGCTGCACTCGCTGGGCGACATCGAGCAGGGCATCGTGCACGTCGTCGGCCCGCAGTTGGGCCTTACGATGCCCGGCATCACGGTCGTGTGCGGCGACTCGCACACGAGCACTCACGGCGCGTTCGGAGCGATGGCGCTCGGCATCGGCACGAGCGAGGTCGAGCATGTGCTTGCGACGCAGACGTTGCCGCTCACACCCTTCAAGACGATGGCGATCACGGTCGAGGGCGAGTTGCGGCCCGGGGTGACGGCGAAGGACATCATTCTCGCGGTGATCGCCAAGATCGGCACCGGCGGTGGGCAGGGCTACGTGCTCGAGTACCGCGGCAGCGCCATCCGGGCTCTCTCGATGGAGGGTCGCATGACGATCTGCAACATGTCGATCGAGGCTGGTGCTCGCGCCGGCATGGTGGCACCGGATGCCACGACCTACGAGTACCTCAAGGGTCGTCCTCACGCCCCCGAGGGTGCCGACTGGGATGCGGCGGTTGCCTACTGGGACACTCTCGCCACTGACGACGACGCGGTCTTTGACGCCGAGGTCTTCCTCGATGCGAATACGCTCGAGCCTTTCGTGACCTGGGGCACCAACCCCGGCCAGGGCGTTTCGCTGAGCGAGTCCGTTCCGAACCCGTCGAGCTACGACGACCCGAACGAGCGGGCTGCAGCCGAGCGCGCCCTCGAGTACATGGACCTGGCGGCGGGAACGCCGATGAGGGACATCCGGGTGGACGCCGTCTTCATGGGCTCGTGCACCAACAGTCGAATCGAAGACCTTCGCGCTTTCGCGAGCGTCATCAGGGGCCACAAGAAGGCCGACCACGTGCGCGTGATGGTGGTGCCGGGCTCGGCGCGGGTGCGCATCGAGGCCGAGGCGGAGGGCATCGACAAGATCGTCGAGGAGTTCGGCGCCGAGTGGCGGTTTGCCGGCTGCTCCATGTGTCTCGGGATGAACCCCGACCAGCTCGCGCCCGGCGAGCGCTGCGCATCAACCTCTAACCGCAACTTCGAGGGTCGGCAGGGCAAGGGAGGCCGAACGCACCTGGTGTCTCCGCTGGTTGCCGCCGCAACGGCCATCCGCGGAACGCTCTCGAGCCCGGCCGACGTGATGGCGGGGGCGCGCTGATGGACTCAATTTCCACCGTCTCCGGCATTGCCGTGCCGCTCGAGCGCTCGAACGTCGACACCGACCAGATCATCCCCGCCGAGTTTCTCAAGCGGGTGACCAAGACCGGCTTCGATGACGCTCTCTTCTACGCCTGGCGGCAGGATCCCGACTTCGTGCTCAATCGCGAGCCATTCGCGGGTGGTCCCGGCCGCGGCACACGCGTGCTTGTAGCCGGCCCCGACTTCGGCACCGGCTCGAGCCGTGAGCACGCGGTGTGGGCGCTGCGCGACTACGGGTTCCAGGCCGTGCTGAGTGCCCGTTTTGGCGACATTTTCCGCGGCAACTCGGGCAAACAGGGCCTCCTCGCGGCACAGCTCGCGGAGAAAGATATCGAGACGATCTGGATGATCGTGGCGGAGCATCCCGGAATCGAAGCCTCGGTCGACCTCATTGCACGAACTGTCACCGTAGGCAAGGCCAGCTTTGTCTTCGAGATTGACGATTACACTAGGTGGCGTTTGCTTGAAGGACTCGATGACATCGGGTTAACGTTGCGCGATGAGCCCGCGATCACGGCATTCGAGTCCCGACGCGAAAGCTGGCGGCCCACAACGCTTCCGGCTCGCTAGCCGGTAGCCAGGGCGTGCCACCTAAGCGCCCCGTACCAACCACGACAGAGGTGAGCATGAATTCTCTTACGAAGGATGCCCGAAAGGCGGCGGAGAGAGTGGGTCTCACTTCCGACAAGATCGTGATCAACGGCGGCAAGCCGTTGCGCGGTCGAGTGGACGTGCGCGGAGCCAAGAATCTCGCGACCAAGGCCATGGTCGCGGCCCTTCTCGCCGACACCCCCAGCCTGCTCAAGGACGTTCCGGACATCAGTGACGTCGGCGTCGTCAGTCGGATGCTCGAGGCCTACGGTGTATCCGTCACGAAGGTCGGCGAGGGCGAACTCATGCTCGACCCCACGAACGTGCTGAAGGCGCAATTTCACGAGATCGACGCGCTCGCTGGCTCCAGTCGCATCCCGATCCTGTTCTGTGGGCCGCTGCTGCACCGCCTCGGCGAGGCTCTCATCCCCGACCTCGGCGGCTGCCGCATCGGCGACCGCCCGATCGACTTCCACCTCAACGCGCTGAGGGCGTTCGGTGCCGTCGTCGACAAGAGCTACGAGGGAATCCGCCTGACCGCGCCAAACGGTCTCAAGGGTGCCAACATCGAGCTGCCCTACCCGAGCGTCGGTGCGACCGAGCAGGTGCTGCTGACCGCGGTACTCGCCCAGGGCGTGACCGAGCTCAAGAACGCGGCCATCGAGCCCGAGATCATGGACCTCATCGCGATTCTCCAGAAGATGGGCGCGATCATCAACGTCGAACCCAACCGCGTGATCTTCATCGAAGGTGTCGACAAGCTCAGTGGCTACGAGCACCGCGCACTCTTCGACCGCAACGAGGCCGCGAGCTGGGCATCCGCAGCCCTTGCCACTGGCGGCGACATCTTCGTCGTCGGGGCTAAGCAGCAGGAGCTCATGACGTTTCTCAACATCTTCCGCAAGGTGGGTGGCGCGTTCGACATCCACGAGGACGGTATTCGGTTCTACCACCCGGGCGGCACGCTCAAGCCTGTCGTTGTGGAGACTGACGTGCATCCCGGGTTCATGACCGACTGGCAGCAGCCTCTCATCGTCGCGCTCACCCAGGCCGAGGGTCGCTCGGTCGTGCACGAGACCGTGTACGAGAACCGGTTCGGCTTCACGGATGCCCTCATCGAGATGGGTGCGAACATTACGGTGCATCAGGATGGGCTCGAGTCCATCAGCCGCCGCGTTCCCCGCAGGCCGCTCGAACAGGCGGCAGTGATCATCGGCCCGACCCCGTTGCACGGCGCTGACATCGAGATCCCCGACCTGCGCGGTGGCTTCAGCCATCTGATTGCCGCGCTCACCGCCGACGGCCAGTCGACGGTGACGAACATCGGCATCATCAGCCGCGGCTACGAGCACTTCATCGACAAGCTGCGCCTGCTCGGCGCCGACTTCGTCTACGAGGGCTAGCCTCCTGGCGACTTGGTCGGATCTGGGAATTCATTGGTAAGCTATTCCCTATGGAAACCACCGTGGATTCGGTCGGCCGCATCGTCGTGCCGAAGGCGCTCCGAGATGCGCTTGGCATCAAGCCAGGGTCCACGGTTGATATCTCGCGGTACGGAACAGGGCTTCAGGTGGTTCCAGCGGGGCGCACAGCTCGCTTGGTGGCGAAAGATGGCGTGCTCGTCGCCACAAGCGACACGGTGATCGACGACGACGCCATGTTTGCGATCATTGACGCGGGTCGGCGCTGACCCAGTTGATCGCCGTCGACACGAGCGTCGCGCTCGCGTTGCTCCTTGAGGGTCACGCCGAACACGCCGTGGTTCACCAGTGGGGCCTTGGCCGAGCGCTTGCCCTCAGCGGACACGCTCTCACCGAGACGTACTCCGTGCTGACGCGGTTGCCGGGAGATATGCGGTTGGCGCCGTCGGATGCGGCCCACCTCATCGCGGTGCGATTCGCGCCGCCCCTCACGCTGGCCGCTGAAACTGGGGCTCGCCTGCCGACAGAGCTCGCTGCACTGGGTATCGTTGGCGGAGCCGTGTATGACGCACTGGTGGGTATGGCTGCGCGCGAGCACAACTGCCCGCTGGCGACCAGAGACGCACGTGCCCGCATCACGTACGAAGCGCTGGGAGTTCGAGTGGAGATCGTGGGATGAGCGCGCAGAAGTCAGAGAAGACCGCGATCTTCCGGTTTTTAGGCGCCCTGATCTTGCCGTTCATGTACTTCGTGGGCCGGTACGAACTCCACGAGCCGCAGAACGTGCCCGCGACTGGCGCATTCGTTCTTTCGCCGAACCACTACAGCAACATCGATCCCATCGTGATCGGGGTCGCGCTGTGGAAGATCGGGCGGATGCCGCGCTACATGGCCAAGGCGTCGCTATTCCGCATCCCCGTCTTCGGGTGGATCTTTCGCAAGGCCGAGCAGATTCCCGTCGATCGAACGGCCACCGATCGCACCGCGGACCCGGTCGCGGTCGCCAAGCGCGTCGCGAACAGCGGGCATGCGATAGTCGTCTACCCCGAGGGAAGCCTGACCCGGGATCCCGACCTGTGGCCGATGCGGGGCAAGCTCGGGGCCGTGCGCACGGCGCTCGAGGCGGGGGTGCCGCTGATCCCGGCCGCGAGTTGGGGAGCACAACTCATCCTGCCGCGCTACTCGAAGCGAATCAGCCTCTGGCCCCGCAAATCGGTGCACATCGTCTTTGGCGCGCCGCTGGACCTCAGCGAGTTCGACGGCAAGCGCGATACTGCAAGCCTCGTCGCCGCGACCGGCAAACTCATGGCAGCGATCACTGAGCTCGTCGAGTCGCTTCGGAATGAGACAGCGCCCGCCGAGCGCTGGGACCCCGCCCAACACGGCCAAACCGAGATCGGCCGGATCTGACATGTACGAAGACCTCTCCACCGCCGCGATTGCCGCGGCAACGTTGCCCGGGCGCCGGGTAGCGGTACTCGGTGCCGGGTCGTGGGGCACGACCTTCGCGAAGACCCTCGCCGACGGTGGATCAAACGTCGCCCTGTGGGCGCGTAGGCCAGAACTGGCCCGCGAAATCTCGCAGTCGCATCGCAACTCCGACTACCTCCCGGGCATCAACCTGCCCCGTAACCTGTGGTCGTCGTCCCGACTGCCCGAGGTGCTGGATGGCGCCGAACAGGTGTATCTGTCGGTACCCTCCCAGTCCCTGCGCGAGAACCTGCGCATCGTGCGGGAGCTGATCCCGGCCGACGCGATCGTGATCTCCCTGATGAAGGGGGTCGAGCGGGGCACCGGCTCGCGGATGAGCGAGGTGATTCGCCAGGAGCTGAAGCTCGACGGAGATCGCGTCGCCGTGGCATCCGGTCCGAATCTCGCGCTCGAGATCGCCAAGGAGCAGCCGACCGCGGCAGTGGTATCCAGCGAAAGCCGCGAGACCGCGACGATTGTGGCGATGACGGCGACGAACCCGTACTTTAGGTCGTTCGTGAATACGGATGTGATCGGCACCGAGTTCGGTGGTGTGCTCAAGAACCTCATCGCCGTGGCGATCGGCATCGTCGATGGCGTCGGCTACGGCGAGAACACGAAAGCGTCGATCATCACGCGCGGCCTTGCCGAGATGACCGACTTCGCTGTCGCGTACGGCGGTCGGGCCGAGACTCTCGCGGGACTTGCCGGGCTCGGTGACCTCATCGCAACCTGCGAATCGTCGCTCTCGCGCAACAACACGGCGGGGCGATTGCTCGGCCAGGGTTACAGCTACTCCGAGGTGATCAACCAGATGAACCAGACGGCGGAGGGCCTCTCCTCGGTCGCTCCCGTGCTCGAGCTCGCTCTCGCAAAGGGTGTGCAGATGCCGATCTGCAGCCAGGTGGCCGAGGTGCTTGCCGGTACGCTGAATCCGCGGGACATCGCCCCGCACCTGACGACCGACGACCTGCCCCAGGGAGAGTAGTGGCCCGACTGACCGTCGCCCTCCTGTTCGGCGGACGATCCTCGGAGCACACGATCAGTTGTGCGACCGCGGGCGGGGTGCTGTCGGCGATCGACCGCTCGAAGTATGACGTGCTGCCGATCGGCATCACCCGAGATGGTCGGTTCACCCTGCAGCCGGATGACGCGGCGCGGTTCCGCTTGAACCCGGCCGCTATGCCCGTGGTCGAGGACAACGGGTCGCGCGTGCACTTTCCCGAGTCAGCGGCATCCCGTGAGTTCACGGTGACCGATTCGGACGGCGTCACCCGCTCGCTGGGCGAGGTCGACGTGGTCTTCCCGATCCTCCACGGTCCGTTCGGCGAGGACGGCACCGTGCAGGGGCTGCTCGAACTGCTCGCGCTGCCCTACGTCGGCGCGGGTGTACTGGCCAGTGCGCTCGGCATGGACAAGCACTTCGCGAAGATCGCCTTTCAGGCCGCGGGCATCCCGGTTGCTCCCGGCATCACGGTGACCGCTCGCGACTGGGCGACGGATGCCGCGGCCGTCGCCGAGCGCGTCTCCGGCCTCGGCTGGCCCGTGTTCGTCAAGCCCGCTCGCGCCGGGTCGAGCGTCGGGGTCACGCGCGTGACATCCGCTGAGGCGCTGGGCGCCGCGCTGGACGTGGCCCTCGCCGAAGACAGCAAGGCTCTCGTCGAGGCGGCAATCGTGGGACGGGAG
>JBJXDR010000032.1:0-16537 GCA_046155245.1 Rhodoglobus sp.
GCGAGCTCGGTGAGCACCTTCCCCAGGTCGTAGCCGGACATCGGATAGGTCGACACTGTCGCGCGAAGGGCCCGGGCATCGTCGGGCGTGTGAGCGCGCAACTGGTGTTGCACGCGCGACCCGATCTGTGCCAGAACATCGGCGGGCACATCCTTCGGTGTCTGGGTGACGAAGAAGATGCCCACGCCCTTTGACCGGATCAACCGAATCGTCTGCGTGATCGAGTCGATGAAGTCTTTGGATGCCCCGTTGAACAGCAGGTGCGCCTCGTCGAAGAAGAACACGAGCTTCGGCTTGTCGATATCGCCGACCTCCGGAAGGTCATTGAAGAGGTCGGCCAGCAGCCACATGAGGAACGTCGAGAAGAGTGCCGGCTTGTCCTGCACACCGGGGATCTCGAGAAGGCTCACGATGCCCTTGCCTTCCGCGTTGGTACGCAAGAAGAGCGACGTGTCGATCTCGGGTTCGCCGAAGAACACGTCGGCTCCCTGATCGGCGAACCCGATGAGTTCACGCAGGATGACACCGGCCGTCGCACCGCTGAGCCCCCCGAGGCTCTTCAGCTCGGGTTTGCCCTCGTCGCTCACCAGCCACTGGAGCACGGCCCGAAGGTCGTCGAGGTCGACCAGCGGCAGCCCGGCCTGATCGGCGTAGTGGAAGACAAGGCCGAGGCTCGACTCCTGAGTCGGGTTGAGTCCGAGCACCTTCGACAGCAGCAGGGGGCCGAAGCTCGACACTGTCGCGCGAATCGGCACCCCGATGCCTTGGCCACCGAGGGTGTAGTATTCGGTGGGCGACGCGATGGCCTTCCAGTCCTGCCCGATCGAACGCGTGCGATCGAGCAGCTTGTCGTTGGGCTCGCCGGGGCTTGCGATACCGGAGAGGTCGCCCTTGATATCGGCCGCGAAGACCGGCACGCCATTGGCCGACAGTTGCTCGGCAAGCACCTGGAGGGTCTTCGTCTTTCCGGTTCCGGTGGCCCCAGCGACGAGCCCGTGACGGTTGACCATGGCGATCGGGATGCGCACGGGCACGTCGGGCAGTGGCCCACCGTTGACGAGAGCGCCCATCTCCAGAGCGGGCCCGTCGAAGCTGTACCCGGCCTTGACGGTGGCGACCTCGTCGGCGCTGAGCGGCCCGATCGTCGGCGTCGTCGCGGGTTGAGGTTCGACCGGCGCGGCCACCGGCGGAGCCTCTTTCGCGGCCTCAGCGGCAAGGGCCGCTTCGGCTTCGGCCAGAGCCTTCTTCGCTGCCTCTACCTGTGCTGCGGCATCCGTCATGCAGCAAGTGTATTGACCCGCCCTCGGCTGTCGTGTCAGAGCGATGTCGGGCATGAGGTCATCGGTTGAGTAGATGCCCGTTGCATCCGCACCGACGGCGGCCGTGTGCACGCAGACGTCATGGACGTCGCCACGGTCATCCGCTCGGTAGGGGGCGGATGCTCGCCGTCATTGCTCTCGCAGCCCCCATGCCTGCCCGTACCCGCCGTCGGCGACGGGCAGCGCCATCAGGTCGAGGAAGGGTTGCGCGTCGAACGCCTCGGGACCGAGCACGCCCGATCCGCTCCACACCCCGGTCGCGAGCAGCTCAAGCGCGATCACGGGATTCAGCGCGGTCTGCCAGACGACGCACTGACTCTCGTACTCGGCCATCGTCCACTCGTTGTCGCTCACGTGGTAGAGGTACACCTCGCGGGCCTTACCGTCGGTGCCGGTACCGGTGACCCACAGTCCCGCGCAGGTTTTACCGGTCATCCGCGGGCCGAGCGTTGCGGGGTCGGGCAGGCCCGCGGCAACGACGTCGCGAGGTGCGACCATGACGGGGCCGGCCGCCGAGCGCACCTTCAACGGCTCAGTCTTGTCGAGGCCGAGTTGGTGCAGGGTCTTCAGAATGCCGATGAACTCGTTGCCGAGTCCGTACTTGAAGGTCACCCGCTGCGCATCAACCCAGCGCGGCATGAGCAGCACCTCTTCGTGCTCGACATTGACGCACTCCACCGGGCCGATGCCGTCAGGAAAGTCGAAGACCTCTGGCTCGGAGAACGGCGGCGTCGTGTACCAGCCTCGATCCTTCTCCCAGATCACGGGCGGGTTGAGACACTCCTCGATCGTGGTCCAGATCGAGAAACTCGGCGCGAAGATCTCGTTGCCCGCTTCATCACGCACGACGAGGTTGGCGCCGTCCCGGGTGCCGAGTTCGTCGATCTCGCTGAACAGGTGGTCGGCGGCGTAGCGGGCGAACACGTCGCTGAGGCCCGGTTCGACACCCATTCCGACGAGTGCGAGTCGCCCGGCCGTCTCCCAATCCGGCGCCTGTGCGAACTGATCGTCCCCGAGTTTGACTCCGGTCTGCTCATGAGGGTTGGTCGGGTGTGGCTCCGACAGGCTCATCGCCATGTCGAGATAGTCGGCCCCCGCCGCGAGCGCTCCGGCGAAGATCGTGGGCACGAACTTCGGCTCGACCGCGTTCATGACGTGCGTCGCGCCGTGCTCCTTCGCGACGGATGCCACGCTGTCCGGGTCTGACGCATCAATGCGTGACGCGACAAACCGGTCGCCCTGCGCACCGTGCCGTGCTTCGATCCAAGCGATGGTGCGCTCGGCCCGGGACAGGTCGTAGTCGCTCACGATCATGGTCTCGAAGAAGTCGCGCCGAGCGGCGATCTTGGCAATCGCGTCACCGACGCCGCCGGCGCCGACCAGGAGGATTCTCATGGCTCGACGCTATCGGCCTTACGCCTTCGGCGCCACGAATCGTCCCCAAGACGGGGAGCGAACGCCACGTACAGCAGCAGCGACACCGCCGCGCCAAGGAGAGCACCGCCCATCGTGTCGCTCACCCAGTGGGCCCCGAGATACGTGCGACTCAGCGCCATCATGAGCACGTACACGACGCCCGCGACCCACACCCACGCCCGGCCGACGACGAAGCCGATCGCCACGGCGATAGTCGCCGCATTGGCGACGTGGCCCGAGGGGAACGACCCGGGGTCCACCTGCACGAGGATGTCGCTGGGCCGCGCCCGCCCGATCGTCACCTTGAGCACCTGAACGATGACGGCACTCGCCGCCGAGGCCACGAGAAAGTAGAGGGCTGACCAAGGCCGCCGAAGCACTATGAGAAGCACCGTCACCGCGATCGGTACGAGCAGCGTGCCGAACCACCCGCCGCCGAGAAAGTTCATGACGAGGGAGGGTACGAGCCACACGTTGTTTCGGTGCTCGACGATCTCCTCCATCCATTGCGTGTCGACGCCGAAGGGGCTCACGCGCAGCCCGACGATCAGCCCGAGCCCGACGACGAGCACGATTCCCACCGCTCCGGCGATGAGGGCGCGGCGCCGCGCAGGCATTGCACGGGAGGTGAGATCGGTCACCGGTCCAGTCAACACCGGAGGGCAAGCGGGGGGCGACCCCCTTGCGCTAGGCCTCAGTGGCGGCTCGCGGCGGCGCGATCATCACGCAGTGCTTAGCGCGAGAGCGCCGGGACGCTCCGTGGCCGCACCACGGTCCACAAAGTGATCACTGAGACGAGAGCCGTCGATGCCATGATCGCCCCCATCGGAATCGCGTTGTTGATGCCGAACAGTCCCACGATCGGGGAAATGAGCCCAGCGAGACCGAAGTTCACCGCGCCGAGCACGGATGCCGCTGTACCCGCCTCGCCCGGATGCCTGTCGAGCGCGAGTACCTGCGTACCTGGGAAGGTCAACCCGCACGCGAAGATGAAGAACCACAGCGGTATCAGGATGCCCAGCAGGGGCGCGCCGGATGCGTCGACCACGACAATCGCGGCAGCCGAGAGCACGAGGGCGGTGAGCGACCCACTCAGGATCCACTGCGGTCCGACATACCGCGCGAGGTATGCGCTGGCCTGAACTCCGGACACCACCCCGATCGAGTTGACCGCGAAGAGCAGACCGAATTCCTGCGCATCGAGCCCGTACACCTGCTGGAACAGGAAGGACGACGAGGCGAGGTAAGCGACCAGTCCTGAGAACGTCATCCCGGTGATGATCGCCGCGCCGATGAAGACGCGGTCGGAGAACAGCGCCCGGTACCGCTGCCGGGCCGTGCTGTGTCCGAGGTCCACGCGTCTCGCCGGAGGCAGGGTTTCGACGATGAAGAACACGGCGGCCAGCAGCGCGAACGACCCGTACGCGGCGAGGAATATGAACATTCCACGCCACGGCATCACGAGCAGAAGGTGTGATCCGATCACGGGCGCGAGTATCGGGGCGAGCCCGTTGACGAGTGACAGGCGCGAGAGCATCCGCACCAAGGGCAGCCCACCAAAGAGATCGCGCACGATGGCCATCGCGACGACACCACCCGCCGCCGCACCCATGCCCTGCATCACCCGGAAGACGAAAAGCCACTCGATGCCGGGCGACAGGGCGACGCCGAGGCTCGCCACGACGTGCACGCTTGTGGCGACGATGAGCGGCAGTCGTCGACCCACTCGATCGCTCCACGGCCCCACGAGCAACTGACCCACGGCGAACCCGAGGGTGGTCGCGGTGAGGGTCAGCTGGATGACGGCGGTCGAGACATCCAGATCACCCTCGATGACCGGAAAGGCTGGCAGGTAGAGATCGATCGTGAATGAGCCGAGGGCGGTGAGCGCGCCGAGCACGATGATGTAGACGAGTCGTTCGCGGGGCACGAGGGAATCCCCCGGGTGTACGACGACGGTCATTGGCTGAACTTTCCCCACTCGACGGCACCCGACGTGGCGCCGCCGACACACGACTCTAGCGGGGCGCGCCCGACCTGTGGCTAAGGTGGGCGGGTGGCACCGTCAGATCGCAGCGAGAGCGTGCGTCAGAGGAATCTGGCGTCGGTGCTTGAGCTCGTGCACCGTGGGCGCTCCCCGTCGCGGGCGGATCTGACCTCGCTCACCGGGCTCAATCGATCGACAATCGGCGCCCTCGTGGCCGAACTGGTCACGCTCGGCCTCGTGGTGGAGGGGAGCCCGGTCGTGGGCACGGGGGTCGGCCGGCCCTCCCCCAGAGTGTCCCCAGCGCCGGGGATCGGCGTTATCGCGGTGAATCCCGAGGTAGACGCGATCGCGGCAGGCATAGTCGGGCTCGGGGCGAACGTACATCACCGAGTGCGCCGCGAGGTCGCCGCTGCACCCACTCCCGAAGAGGCGGCCGCCATCATCGTCGAACTGGTGACCGAGCTGATCTGGAGCGCACCCGACATGCGTGTGGTGGCCGTGGGCCTCGCGATCCCGGGTCTCGTGCGCACGGCCGACGGCGAAGTCCGATGGGCACCCCACCTCGACTGGCGCGAGGTGCCGTTCACTCGAATGGTTGAGGACGCCGTCGGTCTGCCGACCTATGCCGACAACGACGCGACAGTGGGGGCCCACGCCGAGTGGCTGTTCGGCGCCGGACGGGGCGTGGACGAGCTGCTGTACCTCAACGGCGGAGCCAGCGGCATCGGCGGCGGTGCCGTGGTGCGTGGTCTGTCGCTCGGCGGGTCACACGGCTACGCCGGCGAGTTCGGGCAGAACCGTCCGGGTGTGCTCAACGCCGCGGACCGAGTGACTCCGCGCGGCACGCTCGAGGACGAGGTGAGCCGTGCACGTCTGCTCGCCGCAGTGGGCCTCGGGGCCGCCGACGAACCCACGCTGCGCGGAGCGCTCATGAACACGGCGCGAGGCGCGGTGGCAGAGGAGGTCACTCGCCAGCAGCGCATCCTCGGTCTCGCCTTGGCCAGCGCGATCAACATCTTCAATCCCGAGTTGGTGGTGCTCGGTGGATTTCTCGCGACCCTCCTCGAGTGGGATGCCCCGGTGCTACGGGACATTACTCGGGCCCATACCGTGCCTGTCGCGTGGGAAGGGGTGGCGATCGAGCCCGCCGCCCTGGGCGAGGATCGCCTCCTCATCGGTGCAGCCGAGCTCGCTTTCGCGCCCCTCCTTCGCAACCCGGCGCGGTTCGCCTCGAGCTAACCGCGTCATTGCGAGCCCGGCTCTCGTGGGATATGTTGGGGCGCGCAACAATTGTTCGAGGATGAGCCCCGGGAGACCATGATGACAACACCCACCACCGCCGACAAGTTCTCCTTCGGGCTCTGGACGATCGGCTACAACGGCGCCGACCCGTTCGGCGGACCCACCCGCGCGCCTCTCGACGTCGTCCATGCGATCGAGAAGCTTGCAGAGTTGGGCGCCTACGGCCTCACCTTCCACGATGACGACCTGTACGCCTTCGGCTCGACTGACGCCCAGCGCCAGAAGCAGATCGACCGCCTGACCGCCGCGCTGGCCGACACCGGCCTCATCGTCCCGATGATCACGACCAACCTGTTCTGCCAGCCCGTGTTCAAGGACGGTGGCTTCACGTCGAACGATCGCGCGGTGCGTCGGTTCGCCCTGCGCAAGGTGCTCCGCAACATCGACCTCGCCGCCGAGCTTGGCGCTAAGACATTCGTCATGTGGGGTGGCCGCGAGGGTGCCGAGTACGACGCGGCCAAAGACATCCGGCAGGCGCTCGAGCGGTACCGCGAGGCGGTCAACCTGCTCGGCGACTACGTCACCGACAAGGGATACGACCTCAGGTTCGCGATCGAGCCGAAGCCGAACGAGCCCCGCGGCGACATCCTGCTGCCAACGGTCGGCCATGCGCTCGCCTTCATCAACTCGCTCGAGCGCCCCGAGCTCGTCGGCCTCAACCCCGAGGTCGGGCACGAACAGATGGCCGGACTCAACTTCGCCGCGGGCATTGCGCAGGCCCTGTACCACGACAAGCTGTTCCACATCGATCTCAACGGCCAGCGCGGCATCAAGTACGACCAGGACCTCGTCTTCGGCCACGGCGACCTGCACAACGCGTTCGCGCTCGTAGATCTGCTCGAGAACGGTGGGCCGGGCGGCGGCCAGGCCTACACCGGGCCGCGCCACTTCGACTACAAACCCAGTCGTACCGAGGACGAAACCGGCGTGTGGGATTCCGCGGCCGCCAACATGCGCACCTACCTGCTTCTCAAGGAGCGGGCCGCGGCATTCCGCGCCGACCCCGAGGTGCAGGAGGCCCTAGCGGCATCCCGAGTGGACGAGCTCTCGCAGCCGACCGCACCCGAAGGCTACGAGGCTCTGCTCGCCGACCGAACCGCCTATGAGGACTTCGACCCGAGCGTGTACTTCAACGGCAAGGGCTTCGGGTTCGTTCGTCTGCAGCAGCTCGCGACCGAACACCTGCTTGGCGCGCGCGGCTAGTCCCCGCGGCAATCTCGACGCCAGGTCTCACGGAGCCACATGAATTCCTCACGCCAACAAGGGGCCGGCATGTCGCTTGGCGACATGCCCCAAGGCACCCTTGTTGCAGGTGTCGACTCGTCGACCCAATCCTGCAAGGTCGTGATCGTGGATGCCGCGACCGGCGCCCTCGTGCGCGAGGGCCGCGCGGCGCATCCCGCCGGCACCGAGGTCGACCCGCAGGCGTGGTGGGATGCTCTCCGGGCGGCAATCGAGGAGGCCGGCGGACTCGACGACGTGAGTGCGATCTCCGTTGGCGGCCAGCAGCACGGCATGGTCGTGCTCGATGACGGGGGGCGCGTCATCCGCCCAGCGCTGCTCTGGAACGACACCCGGTCGGCCCAGGCCGCGCGCGACCTAACGAAAGAGGTGCCCGACATTGCTCAGCGCACCGGCTCGGTGCCGGTGGCGAGCTTCACGTCAACGAAGCTGCGCTGGCTGCGGGATGCCGAACCCGAGAACGCGGCCCGCGTCGCGGCCGTCGCGCTCCCCCACGACTGGCTGACGTGGCGTCTGCGCGGTTTCGGGCCGGACGCATCCGATGCCGGTGGTCCGGCACTCGACGAGTTGACGACCGACCGATCCGACGCGAGCGGCACGGGCTACTGGAACCCCGGGACCGGCGAGTACGACCGCGAGTTGCTTGAGCTGGCGCTCGGGCGCCAGGCGATCCTCCCCCGGGTGCTGGGCCCGCACGAGTCCGCAGGACGAGTCGGTGACCTCGTGATCGGACCAGGCGCGGGTGACAACGCGAGCGCAGCCCTCGGACTCGGAGCCGTTGACGGTGACGTCGTGGTGTCGGTCGGCACGAGCGGCACGGTGTTCGCGATCACACGTTCTCCCGCGCACGACTTCAGCGGCGCCGTTGCGGGTTTCGCGGATGCGAACGGCCTGTACCTGCCGCTGGTCGCGACCCTGAACGCGGCGCGCATCCTGGACTCCGTCGCGACACTACTCGGCGTCAACCACACTGAACTCGGCGAGCTCGCCCTGACCGCCGCACCGGGTGCCGGGGGGCTCGTGTTGCAGCCGTACTTCGAGGGCGAGCGCACCCCCAACCTTCCGGATGCCACGGCCACCCTCTTCGGCATGACCCTGGCCTCGACCACCCGCGCCAACCTCGCCCGAGCGGCAATCGAGGGAATGTTGTGCGGACTCTCGGACGGCCTCGATGCTGTGCGAGCCACCGGCGTCGTTGCGCGGCGCATCCTGCTCATCGGGGGTGCGGCGCAGAACCCGGCCGTCCCCGCGATCGCGGCTCAGGTGTTCGACTGCCCGATCGTCGTGCCACTGCCCGGCGAGTACGTGGCCGTCGGCGCGGCAGTGCAGGCGGCCTGGGCGCTCACCGGCGAACGCCCCCGTTGGCAGGTGCCGATCGTCGCGGAGCCTGCGGTTGACTACCGCAGTGTCATCCGGGAGCAGTATGCCGCTCGCTCTCGCACCGATTCAGCGCCCAACAGTTAGGCCGATTCGCGCCAGATGATCTCGGTGGGCAGGAGGGTGCCCAGATGCTCTGGCGCAACGCCGTTGACCAGATCCAGCACGATCGACGCCGCCTGACGACCCAACAGGTCGGCAGGCTGGCGAACGGTCGAGAGTTCCGGCTGGCACCGCATCGCCCAGTCACTATCATCGAACCCCACGATTCCGATGTCCTCGGGAATTCGGTGCCCCGTGAGTCGCAAGACATCCATCGCCCCCGCGGCAATCGCGTCGGATGCCGCGAACACGCCGTCGAGGCGAGGCTCCCGGGCAAGCAGCTCGCGCATGCCCTCAACTCCGGTCTGCCGCGAGTACAGCGGATAGTCGACGACCAGCCGGTCGTCGAACCGGTCGCCCATCGCTTCTCGAAAACCGGCAAGCCGGTCAGAGCCCGAGTCGCGGTCAAGCGCCGCCGCGATCATGCCTACGTGTGATCGGTTCGTGCCGAGTAAGCGAGTTGTCACGTCGCGCGCAGCCGTGCGGTTGTCGATGCCGACGAAGGGAATCTCGGGGAGGTCGGACGGGTGGCCGACCGTGACAGCCGGGAGGCCGATCTGGGCGATGGCGAGCGCGATGGGGTCATGCTCCCTCGCGGAGACGATGATCGCGCCGTCGACGAAGCCGCCGCGCATGAATTCGGCAACTCGTGCGGAGTCTCGGTCTGAGCCGATGATCAAGCACACCAACTGGTAATCGTCTTCGGAGAGCCGCTCGTTCGTCCCCAGAAGGATCGCGCCGATGTTCGGATCCTCGAGGAATACGGAGTGCGGCTCGTGCACGATGAGGCCGACGGCGCGGGTTCGCTGGGAGGCGAGATTGCGCGCCGCCATGTTGCGCACGTAGCCGACCTTGGCGATCGCGAGTTCGATCGCTTCGCGGGCAGAGTCTGAGACGTACCTCTCGCCATTCAGTAGCCGCGAGACGGTGCCGCGCGACACGTTGGCCTCCTCCGCGACGTCGAAGATCGTCGCGCGCTTCGGGCGGCCTGCGTGCTGGCGCATGGTGCCATCGTAGTGGCGATTGGGCACGTGGGATCGCTCTCCGTGAGCGCTCCCAATTGACACTCTGAGCGGGGCCCGGCTAGCATTCTCGGTAGCTCGCCGTGTCAGGCGAGTCTATTTTCATTCGGCTCTGTGCACGCTCACAGGTCGGCCGAGGGAGGCTGCTGTGAACCGACACGAGGTGGCCACCGCGGCGCGGGACTGGCAACGCGGCGGGATCCTGTTCGGCTGCGACTACAACCCGGAGCAGTGGCCCTCGGACATCTGGCACGACGATGTCGCCCTCATGGTCGAAGCCGGCATCGATATCGTCGCCATCAACATCTTCGGGTGGGCGAGTCTTGAGCCCCGACCGGGAGAATTCGACTTCTCAGCGCTCGACGAAGTGATCGCGTTGCTGCATGACAACAACATTCGAATCAATCTGGGCACCGGCACCTCGACCCCGCCGCCCTGGCTGTCGACCGATCACCCCGAGATCCTTCCCGTCATGAGTGACGGCACTACTCGGTGGCCCGGCGGACGACAGGCCTGGTGCCCGAGCTCGCCGGTCTTTCGGCAGTACGCGCTTCAACTGACGTCTGCCGTCGCCGAGCGCTACGGATCGCATCCGGCGGTTGCGCTTTGGCATGTCTCGAACGAGCTCGGATGCCACAACGCGCTGTGTTACTGCGACGTGTCGGCAGCCGCCTTCCGACGCTGGCTCGAGGCGCGCTATGGCACGATCGCCCGCCTGAACGACGCGTGGGGTACCAGCTTCTGGAGTCAGCGCTACGGCGCGTGGAACGAGGTCCTCCCCCCGCGCGCAACCCTCTCGGCGGGAAATCCGGCCCACCAGCTCGACTTTGAGCGGTTCAGTTCTGACGAATTGCTCGGCTACTACCGTGAGGAACTGGCTGTCATCCGCGCCGCGAGTGCCGCTCCCGTAACGACCAATTTCATGGTCACCGCGCACATTCGCACGCTGGACTACTGGCAATGGGCGCCCGAGATGGACCTGATTGCAAACGATCACTACCTCGACCACCGGCTGCCTCATCCGGAGCGCGAACTGTCGTTCTCGGCCGACCTGACGCGCGGCTTGGCCGGGGGCAATCCGTGGATGCTCATGGAGACCGCCGCGAGTGCCGTGAGTTGGCAGCCGCGCAACATCGCCGGGGTGCCGGGCCAACTGACGCGAACGGTCGCCTCGCACGTCGCGAGGGGTGCCGACGGGGTCTGTTTCTTCCAGTGGCGGGCATCGCGGCAGGGTGCCGAAAAGTTCCACTCCGCGCTGCTCCCGCACGCCGGAACGGACTCCAAGATCTGGCGAGAGACTCTCGCACTCAGCGACCTGCTCGACCGGCTCGCTCCGGTAAGCGGCAGCCGCGTCGAGGCGCGCGTCGCCCTCGTGTTCAGCTGGGACGCGTGGTGGGCGACCGACGCGAGTTCGCAGCCTTCCGAGGACGTTCGCTACCTGCACGAAGCGCATCGCGCTTACGAAGCCCTGCGCGCCAATGGCGTGACCGTCGACCTGGTCCCACCGGGGGCCGACCTGTCGGGCTACCAACTCGTGGTCGTTCCCACTCTCTACACTCTCTCCGATGCTGAGGCAGCCGGGCTGACCGACTACGTTGCCAACGGTGGGCACGCGGTGGTCACCTTCTTCACTGGACTGGCCGACGAGGAGCTGCGCCTTCGAGTCGACGCGCGTGGCCCGACACCTCCCGGCGCCTTCAGCGAGTTACTCGGAGCATGGACTGAGGAGTTCTTCCCGCTGCAGGCGCACGAGGAGGTCAGCGTGAGCGGTGGGTCGACCGGGTCGATCTGGAGCGAACTCCTGCGAGTCACGACCGCGACCGTTACCGCAAGTTTCGTCGACGGCCCGACCGCTGGGCATCCCGCGGTGCTGTCGAACTCGTTCGGCACTGGCCGTTGCGTGTACGTCGCCACGGCGCTCGACGCCGCCTCCTTCGCCACCCTCATCGGGGATGAGGTGGCAGCCGCTGGTGTCACCGTGTCGTCGCTCGGCCCCGACGTAGAATGCGTCGTGCGCTCGAGCGCATCCGATCGCTTCGTCTTCGTCATCAATCACTCAACCAACGACGTGACAGTCGTCGGCGCTGGAACCGAGCTGACAACCGGCGAGCAGATCGACGGTAGCCTGACCGTGCCCGCCGGCGGTGTGCGTGTGTTGCGCGAGTCGATCAGCTAGAGCCGAACAGCGCGGAGCACCAGCGCCTGCTGCACCTGCAGTGCGGGCCACGCGATTCCGGTTGTACCCAGTACCGACCCGGTGAGGATGACTCCGCCGGCATCCAACCATGGCGGCACACTGTGGAAGTGGCGCACGGGAGCTCCGAGGTCGATCGGCTCGACTCGATACTCGCTCGCCGGATCAAGCCCCGGAAGCACCATCCCTACACCAACCGCATCCCGCGGGGCCTCCAGGCAGACCGCGGCGAAGATCGCCTCCGAGAGATCCTGCGCGACGACCCCGTGCACTTCGAGCCCGGGGTCGGCCGGGTCGGCACGCACGACCGTCCCGGAGTGCAGCAGAGCCCGGTGCTTCTTGTAGGCAGCGGTCCACGTGGCGATCGAAGCCAACTCGGGGGCGCGTGCGGTCGTCAGGTCCCACTCGATGCCGGCGGACCCGAAGAAGGCGGTTGCCATTCGGAACCCGAGGTCTGTCGATCGCCCCGTAGTGTGCGCGATCGCGGCGCCGAGGTGGCTGCCCATTACCTCCGGAGGCAGGACGATTGAGGTGTACCGCTGAATTTTCTGGCGCTCCAGCGGATCGTTCGTGTCACTCGGCCACACACGATCGGCGAACTGCAGGACGCCTAGATCGGTGCGCCCTCCCCCCGAAGAGCACGACTCGATCTCGAGCGCTGGATACCGGTCGTTCAGCTCGGCCATGAGCCGCCACGTCGCGAGAGTCTGCCGGTGAGTTGAACCGCCCAGTAGGTCCCGGTTCTGATCCCACTTGAGATACGCGATGTCGTACTCATCAAGCAACGCGCACAACTGCGCCAGAATCGAGGCGTAAGCCGCGGGGTTCGACAAGTCCAGCGCGAACTGGTTGCGCCAGAGCTGGGGAAGTCGCCCCGAGGAGTCCGTGAGTACCCAATCGGGATGCGCGCGCGCGAGATTCGAGTCGAGGCTCACCATCTCGGGCTCGACCCACAGCCCGAAGTCCATCCCGAGCCCGTGCACGTGATCGATGATCGGCGCCAACCCCCGGGGCCAGCGCACGGGGTCAACCGTCCAGTCCCCGAGCGCGCGGGTGTCGTCGATGCGTCCGGTCATCCAGCCGTCGTCAAGGACGAAACGCTCGACGCCCACGGATGCCGCGACCGTGGCGAGCTGGGACAACCGTTCGAAGTCGTGATCGAAATAGACGGCCTCCCACGTGTTGATAATCACCGGCCGCGGTGTGCGGGGCCGGAGCCTACGGGCCCAGGGGTGGAAGCGATCGGACACCCCGTCGAGACCCGTGGGCGACCAGGCCGCGAGAATCAGCGGTGACGTGTAGGACTCGCCCGGCTCGAGCCAGACCTCGCCCTGGGCGAGCAACTCTCCCGCGCCTAACACGGCTAGGCCGGTGGCGTGGGACTCGGCGTACAGGTCGTGGTCGCCACTAAATGCGAGGTGGAGCGCCCAGACCTCGCCGTCGCGGAATCCGAAGCCGGCAGTCCCGGCTGCGATTAACTCGGGGGCGTCGTGACCGTTTCGCCCGTGACGGGTTTGTCGGCTCCACATTCCGTGAGTGAGCTCTCGGCGTTGAGGACGGCGCTCGAACGACCAGCGCCCGCTGACATCGAACACCTCGCGCGCCCGAGGTGGCAGCGGCAGAGTGATGCCCAGACGCCCCACCCCGAACCTGGTCGTGGCAGTGTTGGTCACGGTGAGGCGGGTCTGGAGGAGCCCTTCGGGCGAGAGCGCGATCTCGATGCTCGCGTCGAGGCCCTCGTCTTTGTCGGTCAGAGCAACCACGGCAGAGCGCCCATCGGGGCGCGCGAGGCTTGTCGTCTCGAACGATGGTTCGACGGTGCGGGTTCCGCGCTGGCCCGAAAGTCCCGGGGTGCCGCTCCACCCCTCGCTCGCAACAGGAATCAGGCTGGTGACGGCCGGAAGCCCAACCGAACTCGGCGGGATGGCAACGGTCTGAGCCATCGCGAAGTTCTCGAGTTGAACGGCGCTGAGATCTCCGAGATCAGGGCCCCAGTGCAGAAAAAGAGGTACCCCCGCACCTCGGGCGTCCAGCACAATGCTGGAGCCCGAGGCACGGAGGTGGATGATGCTAGTGATTCGTACTGCTTTCGCTACTACTCCGCTACGGGAATTGACTGCGCCTTGAGAGCTGCGATCGTCTTTTCAGTTCCGATCTTCAGCGCGTCCGCCAGTGTACCGGTCCCGCCGATGACAGTACCGAAGGCATCCGAGACGTCGGTGTAGGTCTGCGTCATGGTCGGGCCCCATACGAAGTTGGGGATGACCTGAGACGAGGCCTCAGCGAACACGTCGTAGATCTTCTGGCCACCGTAGAATTCCTGCTCTGCGGTGAAGACCGGCAGGTTAGCGCCGTCCTTCGAGGCGGGGTAGAGGCCACCGAGCTCGTTGGCCAGCTGCAGCGCCTCGGGGTCGGTGTTCAGCCACAGCGCAAACTGGGCCGCCTCATACGGGTACTTGGAGCCCTTGAGTACTGCGGTCGACGATCCACCCCAGTTGCCCGCGGCGTTGTCGCCCGCGTTCCACTGCGGCATGAGGGCCACGGCCCACTTGCCCGAGGTGTCCGGAGCACCGCTCTTGATCGTGCCCGCACCCCAGACAGCGGAGATCCATGTCCACTGCGCGCCGGTGTTGAAGGAGGCGTTCCACTCGTCGGAGAACGAGGCGAGAGTCGAGACCTCGCCGCGGTCGAGTAGACCCTGCCAGTAGTCGGCTACCTTCAGCGACTCGGGGCTGGTCAGGTCGACCTTCCAGTCCGTGCCGTTGTTGGTGAACCACTGTCCGCCCGCTTGCCAGACCATTCCCGCAAACCAGTTGACGTCGGTCTTGGGGAAGTTGGTGATGTACGAACCGAGCGCCTTGATCTGGGCGGCCGCGGCAGCGTACTCGTCCCACGTCGTCGGCACCGGGATTCCAGCGGCCTCGAACAGGTCAGCGCGGTAGTACATTGCGATGGGGCCCGAGTCCTGCGGGATTGCGTAGACCGCATTGTCTTCCCCGAACGTCACCTGGCTCCAGGTCCAGTCAACGAACTGGTCACCCGCGGCCAAGATGTCACCGCACTCGGCGATGTTCTCAAGACCGTCCTGAACCCGGAAGTTCGGAAGCGCGTCGTACTCGACCTGGCCGAGGTCGGGAGCGTTGCCCGCCTTGATCTGGTTGAAGAAGTTCTGGTACGTACCAGCGTTGCCGCTCGGGCCGGTCTGGAACTCGACCTGGATGTCAGGGTTCTTCTCATTCCAGAGGGCGACGACCTGATCCATGCCGGGAACCCAGCTCGCGAAGGTGAGCTTGACCGGCTCGCCAGCCGGTGCGCACGCGCCGGCGGCGGGCGCCGCGGGAGCGCTTGTGCAGGCTGACAGGGCCAGCGCTGAGACCACGGCAGCTGCGATAGCTACCTTACGAAAATTGCGATTCATGATTTTCCTTTTCATTGCGGTGTGCACCATTCGGAATCGAATTGTGCGTGGTGGGAACGGATCTACTTGATGCTGCCTGCAGCAAGACCCCCACTCCAGAACCGTTGAAGGCTCAGGAAGGCGATGATGAGAGGCACGATCGACACGAATGCACCGATCACGACGAACGACCGGAGTTCAGGATTCTGGCCGATCGCGCTGTTCCAGGAATACAGACCTAGGGTCACCGGAAACAGGCTGTGGTCCCGCAGCATGATCAGCGGCAGGAAGAAGTTGTTCCAGATCGCGACGAACTGGAAGAGGAAGATGGTGACCAGCGCCGGTGCCATCAGGCGGGTCGCCACCGTGAAGAAGGTGCGCACCTCGTTCGATCCGTCGAGACGGGCTGCTTCGAGCAACTCGTCAGGAACGCTCGATGCGGCGTAGATTCGCGCGAGGTAGACGCCGAACGGACTCACGATGCTCGGCAGAAACACTGCCCAGAAGGTGTTCGTCAGGCCCACCTGGCTGAAGATGAGGAACAGCGGCAGGGCAAGCGCCGTCGCCGGCACGAGAACTCCGGAGAGCACTACGTTGAAGATGGCCTCCCGGCCGCGGAAGCCGTACTTCGCGAGCGCGTAACCGCACATCGCCGCGATAATCGTGCCCAGCAGGGCTCCTGCCCCGGCGTACAGGATGCTGTTGAGGATCCACTTGAGAAAGACACTGTTGTTGTAGGCGAACAAGCCGCCGATATTGGAGAGGAAGGTCTGCACCGCTTCGGGCGTGAACACCAAGGGCGGGGTGGTCGTGAACTGCCCTTGTGTCTTGGTGGATGACACGAGCAGCCACCAGATCGGAATCAGGAAGTACAGCGTGAAGACTCCCATGATGAGCATCGCCGCAGCCCGCGAAAGGATGGGCTCACGCTGGGCGCCGCGGCGGGCCTGACCCCGGTTCACAGTGATCGCGCTCATGCGAAGGCTCGTCTCTGGGTGATCTTGAGGAAGATGAACGACAGGGCGAAGGTGGCCAGAGCGAGCACGACGGAGAAGGCCGCCGCGAGACTGTAGTTGGGCACTGACGCCGTCGTGTACACCGCGAGGTTCGGTGTGAAGGTCGAGTTGATGGCTGTGCTGAAGCTGCGCAGCGTTTGGGGTTCTGCAAGCAACTGCAGCG
>JBJXDR010000033.1:0-2551 GCA_046155245.1 Rhodoglobus sp.
GAGAGCGCCATCAGCATCAACCCCGGTGCGCCCACGATCGAGGTCGCGGCGGGTACGATGGCCCTCGCCACCCCGACGTTCTGCGCGTCGGTCGGCGATGCGTTGACCCTGTGCGGACAGGGCTCCGAGCTCCATCGGATGGCGCGCGCGGTCTTCGCGCAGTATCCCGCCGCGTCGCTCTACCTCGCCGCCAACGCCGTCAGCGTGGGCTCGTCCGCCAGCGCCGACCTGACCTTCGCGACGACCGCGACCGCGGCATTCACCGTGCGCTTGCTGCTCTGTGATCAGGCGATCGAGGTCGCTGTCTCGATTGGCGACACCGCGACCGACATCGCGACCGCCGTCGCCACCGCCGTCAACGACGCCGCGGACCTCCCGTACTACGCGCAATTCGCGGCGGGTGTCGTGACCTTCACCGCCAAGATGGCGGGCCCGCGCGGCAACTCGCTCATCGTCGACGCGTACTTTGTCCTCGGCACCACATCGACCCGCATCACCGGCTCATCGACCGCGTCGCCCGGCGCGACCACGGGGCAGTGGACGTCCATCGGGTCGCTCATCGGGACCGAGTTCCCGCTGGTCGGCGGCGGCACGGCGGACAGCATCGCCAACGTCATCGCCGCTATCGCCTCGCAGCGGTACAACCGCATCGCGGTGTCCTCCAACGACAGCGCCAACCTCACCGCGCTGGTCACTCACCTCAACGCGCTCGCGGGCGTCACCGTGGGCCTCCGCCAGCAGGGCATCGGCGCGACCATCGGCACGATCGGTAACGCCACGACGCTTGCCACGGGGCTGAACGCCTCGCGCTTGCAGGTCGTCTTCCACCACGCGTCCAAGGTGCCTGGCCCCGAGGTCGCGGCTGTGCTCGCGGCGGCGCGGCTCGCGGGTGACGGCAGCGTCGGCGGCAACCTCGTGGGCGAGTCCGCGGACCCCGCGGCCAACCTCGACGGGTGCCAACTCGCGACGATCCTCGCGCAGTATGCGGCCCTCGATCAGCCGACGGCCACCGAGGTCGAGAGCGCGCTCAACAACGGCCTCGCGGTGCTGGTCCCCTCGACCGCGCGCCCCGGCTTCTGCGCCCTCGCGCGGTCGATCACCTCGCGCTCGCAAGCCAACAACGTCCCAAACTTTGCCGTGATCGACACGGAGTTCGTGACGGCGTGCGACTACGTCGCCGACGACCTCCAGAGCTACCTCGCGACGACCTACGCGGGCTTCAAGCTCGGGGCCGACAGCGCCAACGGCAACCCGCCGCTGTCGCCTCGCGTGACCACGCCGTCGCTTGTGCGCGCGGTCATCCTCGATCGCCTCTCGGCCTACGAAGCGCGGAGCATCCTGCGCGACGTCACCGCCAACGTGTCTCTGCTGGTGGTCGAAGCTGACGCCGTCGTGTCGGGTCGGCTCAACTGCGAGATCCCCTGCGAGCCCGTGTCTGGGCTCCACATCATCGCTGGCAACGTCCGGCAGATCGCGAGCCTCTGATCATGGCAACCATCTACAGCGGCCCCGGCTTCGTCACCGTCAACGCGGTGCCGGTGCTCCAGTCGTCCAGCATCGACTTCGACGTGGACACGCAGAACAAGGACGTGCAGACGCTCCTTCTCGGCACCGCGGGCTTCTCCGTCGGGCCGCAGAAGGTGATGGTCCGCGTCGAGAACGCCGTCCCGCAGAGCGGGCTGGAGTTCGACTGGGTCGGCATCGCGCTCGCCCAGGCGGTCGTAACGCTGGGCTTCAAGATCGCCGGGAAGATGTACACCTGCACGGGCGACATCCGCACGGCGAAGATCGGCACCAAGGTCGCCGATGCCAACAGCGTAAGCTGGGAGTTCCACGGTAAGATCACCTCCATCGCCTGATCGTGGTACGGTCGGGGGTGTGAGCGCCCTCGACCAGTTCCGCGTTGGTTCTCCCCTCGCCAAACTCCTCGCCGGGCGCGTGCGCCCACACAAGCTGTTCTCCATCGAGATCGCTCGCGTGGACGGCCGCGCCACGCTGCCCCTCGCCGTGCGGTCGCTGACCGCGGACGATGCGGCGCGGGCGCACGCTGACGCCATCAAGTGGCTCGTGTCGACGGGCGGCTGGCAACGCGAAGACCTCATCGGCGATGCGGGCGACGCCATCCTCAACCTCGAGGTGATGGTGCAGACGTTGACGCGCGCGCTGGTCGACCCGGAGAAGCCAGACACCGCGTTCGCGACCGACGCGGCCGAGGTGCGGAAGTTCTTCGAGGTCGACGAGATCCGTGCGGTCTGGGATGAGTACGCGTCCTGGTCGCAGGAGCGTTCGCCGTTCCGGGCGCTGAAGACCCTCGCCGAAGTGAAGGAGGTAGCTGACGCGCTGGGAAAAGGGCTGGCGTCGACGACCAGCTTGCCGCGCTACGAATACACTACGCTTCGGCTCATTATCACAGCACTGGTCGAACAGCGTGCGACATGGACGACGCCGAGCTCCTTGGGTATCTCGCCGCCGACCGACTCGCCCGCGGACTCCTCCGAGAGCTGGACCCCGACGATGACCATCGGTGAAGAGTAATGCCGCGCGCCGTCCT
>JBJXDR010000034.1:0-20883 GCA_046155245.1 Rhodoglobus sp.
CCTTGGTGTTCATACAGTTTGTCGTGCCCACCGACGTACCCGTAGTCGGCGTCGCCGGGTGAGGTGTCGGGGATGCTGTCATCGGCAGCAGGGGTGCCGATGTCGCCGTTGGGGGCGATGGGTTGCCCGAACGGGTCATAACTGGAGCGGACGCCCTGGCGGAGACCGGCAGCATCAGTCGTCAGGATGATGTCGCCGTGCAGGTTGGGGTACGCCCACACCTGCCCACCCGCCGCCGGAATCGATAGCGACACCCCACCGGGGAGTGACAACTCCCGTTGGATCAGCTGGTTCGTGCCATTCAGCACCGCAAACAGGGCCCCGCCGGCGAAGGTGTACCGGAGGGTGGAGTCGTTGGCGGTGCCGGGCGCGTCGGTGATGCGGGCAACGACCCGGCCCGTGGCATCCCGGGTGTAGGTGACCGTCGTCCCATCAGACAGTGTCGTTCTCGTGTGCCGGTCGGCAACATCGTAGGTGAGGGTTTGGTCAGCCAGGGTGGTGGTGTTGCCGTGGGTGTCATAGGCGAGGGTTGCGGGGGCGCCGATCGTGGACAGATCCGTGTTCAACACCGGATTACCACCGGTCGTGGTCGCGTTCGTGGAAGTGAGGCGGTCGGCCCAGTCGTAGCAGTAATCCACATCAGTGACCACGACGCTGTTCTTGGTGTCGGTGAAGCCGGTGCGGTTACCGGAGCGACCCGCAGCCGTGTTCACCCCACACCCACCCGAGCTCGCGAACTCGTAAGTGAGCACATGCTGCGGAATGGTGGCTTGCGTGAGACGACCGGCCGCGTCGTAGGTGTAGGTGGACGTTTCCGTGGTGGTGCCATCAGTGAGGGTGTTGCGCAGGATGCGACCGGTTTGGGAGCGGACCACGCTGTCGGTGATCGCCGGTTGCGGGGTAGAGGTCGGGCTGCCCGGATCAGTCCACGCATCCTTCGTCACCGTAACGTCGTCGATGAGAAGGCTCGCATCGTTGGTGGGCGCTGACGCAAGAATGTGCACCGTGTGACTGGTCGCTGTCGCAGTGAACGGGTAGGTGGTCTTCACCCACGTCACCGTGCTGCCCACGGCCGGGGTTGCCGTAGTGGGGGTGCCGCCGATGCCATCAACACCGACGCTCGTGGTCACGGTAACTGTGTTCAGGTCAGTGGTGGCCAACCACGCCTCCACCGTGTACGAGCGACCCACCGTCAGACCGGTGAAGGTTTGGGTGAGAGCTGCCGGAGTGGAGGTGGTCTGCTCGAGCACCGCAGACAGGCTCCCGCCATGCGCCGTAGAGCTCGTGACCGTGCCGGAGGTGGCTGACCAGCCGTCGGGACCCGTCTCGAATCCGGTCGTGTGCACCGTGGTGGCCGGGTAGTTGGTCGGCACTGCAGGGGTTGTGGTGTTCGGGAACGCCCAGCTGATACCGGTGGTGGCACCAGTGGCGTTTCGGGTGATCGACGACAGACTGCTGCCGTTGAGATACGACACCGATTGCAACAGCTGGTTGCTGGCGTAGACCGGGTCAGCGATGACTGAGCCATCGAGTTTCACCGTCTCGACCTTGCCATCGAGATCGTATGTGAATACCTGGACTGAAGCCGTGCCGCCGGGCGGGGTTGTCGAGACTGACAGCACCCGGCCGGTCTTCACCTCGTACGTCGGCGTCGTGACCGTACCCCAGACGTCCGTGGATGACACGGTGCGGCCGAGGAGGTCACCGGTGGACGTGAGCGTTCCGGTCGGGTCTGAGACGGATGTGAGGAGGGGATTGCCGGACACCGCATACGTGTTGGTGACCGTGCGTGCCGAGCTGCCACCATAGGCCGGGTAGCTGACCGTCGTCGACCTGCCCCGAGAATCGAACGTCACACACGTCCACGCGGAATCCCCGGTGCGTTTCGTGCCCACCGTACGACCCAACACGTCATACACAAACTGAGTCACCACCGCGGAGCCCGTCGCGGGTGTTGGGCCGGTGGACTGCTTCAAGAACCCCGACTGCGGCGTTGTAGACGGCAACCCGCAGATCACCGAACCGAGCTGTTCCTTGTCACCCCAATGCGTGAATGTTGAGCCCGCGGTCGCAGCAGACTGGCTTGCGGCGACGGCGGCGGGCATCCGTTTCGTCAATCGCCTCAACCACGCACTGCCCGGGGCTTCGTAGGTAGTTTCGGTACGCAGGTTCAACCCGGACGGGTCGATGATCGACGCAGTCGCCGCACCTAACCACGGATGCGTGTACTCGAGGGCCGTCACAGTGTCGGGCACCTGCGAATCGGACAGGCCAGAGCCGGCGGGTGCAGCATCCTCAGTGGCCGTGCCGTTGGCGAGGCCGTAGTCAGGTTTCAGAGCGGAGCCCGGGACGATCTCAGTTGTGCCGTTAGGTTTCGTCCAATGCAATTGGAGGCTGGCGGTGCCGGTGAGGTCGGCGTACTCGAGTCGGATACGCCTGGTTTCGCCAGCAGTGACGGTGATTGTTTGCGCGGCGGTCGACCAGCGGACTACCCCTGCGGCCCAGTTGTCGAGTTGGAGTACATCGTTGACCCACAACCGGGTTGCATCGTCGGCATAGGTCTTGAATGTGTAGGTGCCCGCGTCTGGGAACGTGACAAGCCCGGTTGCGCGGATCGCCCAATTGTCCGTGGCGGCGAGTCCGGCCACGGCCGATGTTTTAGTTGATGCGCTCGCGTCGGGGGAACCCGACCAAGCGTAGATCTCGTCCGACGGGCCGGCGGGGCTCGATCCGTCGAAGTAGTCGGGCGTGCCAGAGGTGTCGGCCAACATCATTGCTGTCACATCGAGCGTGGAACCGGCGAGAGGCCGGGCGGAGCGCGAGTAGTTGGAAAGGACCTTCAATTCGGCCCTAACGGCCCCGGCTGGAGCTACCGAGGAGGCCACCGTTAGCCGGGCCCATGTCCCGGGAACATAACCCGAGGGCATCTGGGTGTACGTCCACCCCGACAACTTCGAGCCAGCTGCGTTGAAGTAATAGACGACGAGCATGGGCCGCGCGCCCGCCCACGACGCTCGCACGTATGCAGAAGGCCGATAAGTTTTTCCAGCGACCACGGCGTTGGACGTGGCCGAAAGATTCGAGATGGTCCCGTAGTCGGTTCCGTTGGATCCGCCGTAGGGGGGCGGGGTCGTCCATGTGTATTGGAGGTAACTCGAGGCCACCGGCAGCGGGCCGCCGATTCCTATGCGTGCGGCGGAGCCAGCACCTCCGATTCCGGCAGTTGTGGCCCAGTCTGTGGTGGTTGAGGCGACTTTCGGGTTTGATATCACGTTCGTGAGTGTGGCCGTTGACCCGGCGGCGATTGTAACGTTTACGCTGCCGTCGGTCACCCCCGGAAGGCCCTGACCGAAGGTCTTTGGCGCGCCAGTAAGGGAGGGGTTCTCGTAGTAGGTGACCCCCAAACCTTTGAGACCCTGGTCGTAGGCGGTCGAGGTGTGTGCTGGCGTTACCGGGCATCCCGAAACCGGCTGAATCGCCCCGGGTTGTGTGGAGGGTCTGATTCAACGAAGGATGTTGATCATGCCAGCACTGAGAAAGTATCCGCCGGAGCTTCGTGAGCGTGCGGTTCGGTTGGTTGCCGAGACTAGGAAGGAAGATTCGCAGTTGTCGCTGAACGCGGCGGTGGTGCGGATCGGGCAACGTGTCGGGGTCAATTCCGACACGCTTCGTGGTTGGTGCAAGCAGGCCGAGATCGACGCGGGCGAGCGGCCGGGAACGACCACGAGCGATGCCGCTCGGATCAAGCAGCTCGAGGCCGAGAACCGGGAACTTAAGCGCGCGAACGAGATTCTGTTGGCGGCATCGTCGTTCTTCGCGCGGGAGCTCGACCCGCGACTGCCGTGGTGATTCAGTTCATCGACGATCATCGTGACCGGTTCGGGGTCGAGCCGATCTGCCGAGTGCTCACCGAGCATGAGGTGAAGATCGCTCCGTCCGGTTACTACGCGTTCAAGAAGCGACCCGTGTCCGCTAGGGCCGTTGCTGATGCGGAGTTGGTGATCCAGATCGAGCGGGTGTTCTGGGATCGCAACCTCGGCCGAGGCATCAGCGGCGCGAGGAAGATCTGGCGGTTGCTGGCCCGCGAGGGCATCATCGTCGCCCGATGCACTGTCGAGCGGCTCATGCGCCAGCAAGGGCTGCGCGGGATCCGCCGCGGCAAGCAGTTCGTGACCACGAAGGCCGACGCCACCGCGATGCGGCCAGCTGACCAAGTTCAACGCTGCTTCCGCGCCGACCGCCCGAACGAGCTCTGGGTCGTGGACTTCACCTATGTTCCGACCTGGGCGGGGATGGCGTTCACTGCGTTCGTCACCGACGTGTTCTCACGCAGGATCGTCGGCTGGCGGACCATGAACCGCATGCCGACCGAGTTGCCGTTGGACGCGCTAGAGATGGCGCTGTGGGTCCGGGATCGAGCAGGCGAAGACGTCACCGGCGTCATTCAACATTCGGATGCCGGAGCTCAATACACGGCGATTCGCTATGCAGAGCGGCTCGCCGATGTCGGCGCGATTGCCTCGATCGGCTCTGTCGGGGACAGCTATGACAATGCCCTCGCCGAGTCTGTCGTCGGGCTTTACAAGACCGAATGCGTCAAGATCGACGGCCCGTTCCGCACCGCCGACGAACTCGAACTCGCGACCCTGTCATGGGTTCACTGGTTCAACGAGCATCGCCTACACTCATCGATCGGATATCTCACACCCATCGAGAAGGAGAACGAGTACCGTGAGATCAACTCCCAGAACCAGCCGGCTCCGGGAGAACTCGCCCTCCACTAAACCCGGGGCGATTCACAGTTCGCTGAGCTTTGCGATGCCGCCCAGGGCCGTGATGTCGCGTTCCAAGCGAGTTTCCATGCCGCCATTGTGTGCAAGGCGCCGCGACGGGTTGTCGTCGCCGCGAATTCCGTCGACTCGTGCTGGGTACTCCTGTTGTGCAGGAGAGGCGACGATCAGTCACCCCACCTGCACAACGGGAGGAGGAGGCGCTGGGGGCTAGGTTCGCGCGCTCGTCGTCACTGCAACATCCGTCCCCTCATGCCCAGCACTTCTGTTGTGCAGGAGAAACGAAGATCAATCCCTGATCCTGCACAACGGGAGGGGCCGGAGGGAGTCTGCGGGCTGCCGAGTGGTCTGCCGCTCCCCGGTCTGCCGGCAGTTGGCAGTCGGCGGTCGGGCCTCCGCTCGGTCGGCGCCAACAAACGCCGAACCAGCTACGGGGCGACGCGACCGTTCTCGTTGAACGCCGCGAAAGTCAGGGGCATCAGGTCGGCCCAGAAGGTCTCCATCTGCTCTGCGGCCATCTCGATCTCGCGCTGCGGGAACGACGGGAAGTGCGTGCCCTCGCGCTTGGTGCGCAGGGAGAGGAAGTTCATGAGCGATCGTGCGTTCATCGTCACGTACATCGACGAGTAGATGCTGAGCGGCAGGACGATCCGGGCGACCTCGCGGGCAATGCCGGCGTCGAGCATCCGCTGGTAGGCCTCGTAGGCGGCGGTCGCTTGAGTCTTTGCCTCGCTGACAGCAAGTTCGGTCTGTTCCGGGCTGCCGGGGAGAAAGTCGTATGCACCGGCCTTTCCGACCTGCACGAGGTTGCGGTCGGGCGCAGGCACGTAGAAGACCGGATTCAGCTCGCGGTAGCGCCCGCTCTCCTCGTTGTACGACGCGATGCGGTGGCGCATGAACTCCCGGAACACGAAGATCGGTGCCTGCACGTAGAACGTCATCGAGTTGTGCTCGAAAGGTGAACCGTGGCGGTCGCGCATCAGGTAGTTGATGAGCCCCTTGCTCCGGCTCGTGTCGAGGTGCGCGTCTTGCGCGTCCTCGAGAGTCTGCTCACCCTGGGTCGATACCCGCGCGGCGAAAAGCACGTCCGAGTCGCTCGCGCTCGCTCGCACCAACTCCACTGTGACATCGGAACGAAACTGCACGGCGGGCTTGTGATCGGGCACGGCCCTCACGATAGCTGAGATGCCGGTGTAACACTTCTCAACACTCGGGCGAGTGCGCCCACGCGCGCCTATCGTGGCCTCCATGAACCCCGTAGCGGTCGTTGGCGTGCTCGTGGGGCTCGTCGCCGCCGCCACGGTCATCGGGCTAGTCTGGCGGTCGCAGCAGGGGCGCGTGCACCGCTCCCGGTCGGAGACGGTCGTCAGGATTAGCGACGTTCCCGGCATACGGGGGTTTGCCCGAGGCGCGACCTTTGTGCAGTTCTCGACGGAGGTGTGCGCGCCATGCAAGTTGACTCACGCTGTGCTCGATGATCTCGCGCGCGAGCACGAGAATGTCAGGCACGTCGACGTGGATCTCACCCATCGACCGGATCTTGCGAGCCGGTTCCGCATTCTGCAGACGCCGACGACTCTGATTGTCGACGGCAAGGGCGTTGTGCGCGCGCGCATCGGCGGAGCGGCTCGCCGCGATTCTGTGCGTGCCGAACTCGAGAGCATCCTGAGTGGAGCGCGGGTCGCCGCATGAGCGACAACCAAGGCATCGATCCCCGCGCCCCACGGTTCGGCGCGGGCATCACGACGGTGCTGTTGCTCATTGTTGTTGGCCTCGGCCTCGCGACACCGCTGGGAGCGACTCTCGCCGCGCGGGCCACCGAGCCGGGCTTTGTGCTGTTCGCGGCGATCTCCGCGTTGTTCGCGTGGGGTGCGTTCGCGGGCGTGCGGCGCCATCCTTACGGTGCGATCTTCCGGGCACTGATCCGTCCCCGATTGGGCGCCCCCGCTGAGCTCGAGGATGCCGTTCCTCCCACCTTCGCGCAGGGAGTCGGCTTCGTCATCACGCTCGCGGGAATCGTGCTGCACCTCGCCGGGGTGCCCTACGCGCTCGTGGTGGCGGCCGGCGCCGCCTTCATCGCGGCCTTCCTCAACTCGGTGTTCGCCTTCTGCGTCGGCTGCCAGATCTACCTGCTGCTCGTGCGTGTGGGCATCGTCGGTCGCAAGAGTGCCGCTACCGCGTAAGCCCGCCTAGTCTGGAGTCATGTCTGTCACCAGCGAAGCAACGACCCTGTGGTTCGGCGACCTGACCAGCGGATCGGGCACGACCTCGCTCGACTCCTCTGATGCCGCCGAGTTTCCCGTGACCTGGGCGGCGCGCTCCGAGGGCGTCACCGGACGAACCAACCCTGAGGAACTCCTCGGCGCGGCCCACTCGGCCTGCTATTCGATGGCCTTCTCCAAGGCCCTCGCTGAGAACGGCACGCCCCCCGAGAGCCTGCAGGTGACAGCCGCCGTGACCTTCGAGCCCGGCACCGGCATCACCGGTAGCCACCTGCTGGTCAGCGCGAAGGTCTCAGGTCTAGGCGAGGAGGACTTCCAGCGCCTCGCCGATGAGGCCAAGTCGGGCTGCCCAGTGTCGCGTGCGCTCACCGGCATCCCGATCACCCTCGAAGCCAGCCTCGCCTAGTGGCCGCGTCAGGTTCGACCCCGCTACGCGTTCTCGTCTCCGGAGCATCTGGATTCATCGGGGCCGAGCTGTGCCGCCAGCTAGAGGCTGACGGTCACACCGTGCTGAAGCTCGTTCGCCGCACTCCCACCGCCGCCAACGAGTTCTTCTGGTCGCCGGCCAAGCACGAGGTGGATGCCGCCGCGATCGAATCGGCCGACGCCGTGATCAACCTCTCTGGGGCGTCCACGGGCAAGATCCCGTGGACGAGCCGCTACAAGCGCGAGATCCTCTATTCGCGAGTGAACGCCACCACCACCCTGGCCGAGGCCATCGGTAGGGCAACGAACCCGCCCACGATCCTCCTCAACAGTTCCGCGGTGGGGTTCTACGGCGATCAGCCGGGCGTTCTGCTCGACGAGTCGGGCGCCAAGGGCGAGGGATTCCTCAGCGACGTCGTAGACGCGTGGGAGAAGGCCGCACATCTCGCGCCGACTCAGACCCGCGTGGTCACGTTCCGCACCGGGCTCGTGGTCGGTCAGGGCGGTGCCTTCACCCCGCTCACGCTACTCACGCGCTTCGGGCTGGGCGCACGGATCGGCAGCGGGCACCAGAACTGGCCGTGGATCTCGCTTCACGACGAGGCGGCCGCCATCCGTCATCTGCTGACGTCGAACCTAACGGGGGTCGTCAATGTTGCCGGACCAACGCCGGCCACTGCACAAGAGGTGACTCGCGCCCTGGCCGCCGCTCTGGGTCGGTGGCATCTACTGGTGGTGCCAACCTTCGCACTGCGGGTACTCGGTGACGCGGGAAACGATCTGCTCCTGACTAGCGAAGCGGTCGTGCCGGCCGCCCTTCTGGCCGACGGCTTCACCTTCCGTGACACCACGGTCACCCAAGCGATCGACGTAGCCTTCAGCGAGCGCGCGAAAGCCTGATCGCAGCGCGGGTCGCCCAGCGCGCCCGGCTGCGATCACCGCTCGCGTCATAGGCGAGGCCAAGGCGCAGCCACGCCTCCCACGACTCGGGGTGCGTTTCGACGTCCTCGCGGTAGCGGGGAAACTCAAGGTCGGCCGCCGCAGGGTCGATTCTCCCGCTCGGCAGTCGCGGCAGGTCATCCACCGGAAGACCGCCCTGCTCCCTCAGCCGACGCACGAGGCGCTGCCCGCGGATCACGAACACGATCTCGGACACGAGGGCCCAAGCGCCCACCACAGGGAGCACGATTAGTGCGACCCCGAGCGCGATCGCAAGACCGTTCTGCGACCCGATAAGCAACAGCGCGTACTGGAACACGAACACCAGGTAGAGACCCAGAAGCGCGGCCATGATGATCGCGCCGATACGCGTGGTCATTCGCCGGCGGCCGCAAGATCGATCAGACGATCGAGGCCCACGACGATGCCGCGCACGCCCGGGGTCGCCCGAAGGGCAAGCATGATCCCGACCGCATAAGACTCGGGCGACAGAGTCTCGTGGCTGATCGTGAGCAGCTCGCCGGTGCCACCGAGAATCACATCCTGCTTGGCGACGACCCCGTTCATCCGCAGGCTGTGAATCGGGATGCTCGACACCTGCTGTCCGCGCGCACGCTGGTCGACGTGGGGGGCCGCCACCGGCCCCTGCTCGCCGCGGGACGCAAGCATGAGCTCGGCGGTGCGCACGGCCGTTCCCGACGGGGAGTCGACCTTGGTGGCATGGTGAGCCTCGACGATTTCCATCGAATCGAAGTAGCGGGCGGCCGTCGCGGCAAAGGATGTCGCGAGCACCGACCCAATCGAGAAGTTGGGAACGATCACGACCCCGGCCTCGGGGCTCGCGTCCACGAGCGGCTGGAGCGCCGCGATCCGCTGCCCCGACCAGCCGGACGTGCCGACAAGCACGCTCTGGCCCTGTGCGAGGGCGAACTCCACGATCTTGTGCGACGCAGCCGGCACCGTCACGTCGATCACGAGGTCCGCCCCCGCCATCGCCTCCAGGGGCGTTGTCGAATCAAGGCGCGCCACGAGCTCGAAGTCGTCAGACGCGTCGATCAAACCCGTGATCAGCGCGCCCATGCGCCCAGTGGCACCCGCGAGTGCAACAGACCGCGCTCCCGTGGTAGTCATCCCGCAAATCTACAGTCCCGCTCGCGCCGCCGACGTTCTACGCTGGGCACGTGCCCACGTATCGCGCCACACCGGTGACGGATGCCACGGCGCAGACCCTTCTCGCGGAGTACTTCGCGTACCGGGCATCGACCTTCCCGAGCCCCACGGGGTACCGCGTGGCTCCGCCGGACCCCACGCGGTTCGTCGGCCCTGACGGCGTGTTCGTCGTGGTGCGCGAGTACGGCGAGGCGATCGGCTGCGGCGGCATCCGGCGACTGGATGGCGACAGGTTCGAGATCAAGCACCTCTGGATCCGGCCGCTTGCCCGCGGTCGCGGCCTCGGGAGGTCACTGCTGCGGGAACTCGAGCGACGCGCTTTGCGGCTGGGAGCGACCGAACTCGTGCTCGACACGAACGCGAGCCTCGAGGCCGCTGGTGAGCTCTATCGCTCGAGCGGCTACGAGCCGACCACTGCGTACAACGACAACCCGAACGCCACAGACTGGTATCGCAAGGCGATCTAGAAGGGCTGCTCCTCCGGGAGGCCCGTGCGCAGTTCCGCCGGAAGGTGACCGAGATCGTTGTGAGTCACGAGAACGGGTGGCTTAGCGCTGCGCACCCGGATGATCGTGAGCCCGCAGTTGGCTTGGTTGAGCCCTAACCAGCGCCACGACGGAGCCCCGAACACCTCACGCACGAACCAGGCAATCACGAAATTGTGCGTGATGAGCAGCTCGTGGCGATCCTCGCGGGCGGGTGCAAGAAACTCCGCGACCGCGTCGGCCATCTGCGCCTCCCCCGCCTCGATCTGCTCGGGTGTGATCGACCCGAAGAATGGCGCAAATGCGCTCGGCATATCCGGCGTAGGACCTGACGGGATGCAATCCATCAGCAGCGCACTAGGGCTCGACGTGAGGGCGGGCATCCGCTGGGTCATGATCGCGGCCGTCTCAGCGGCTCGCTCAAGCGGCGAGTGCCACGCGCGACTGAACGGTACGCCGCCCAACCGGTCGGCGATCGCCTGAGCCTGTCGCTTGCCCTTGGGCGAGAGCGGCCCGTCGGGAAGGCCGTGTTCGGCGTCCTGCTGCTCGCCGTGCCGAACCAGATAGAGATAGTGAGCCATGTCACTGGCACCTCGAGTTTCGTGTTGCGGTGTTAGCGGATCGGCGCTGGCGGCACGGCCAGAGACGAGAAGTCGGTAGCGTCGACGGTTCCTACCGCGGCGATGGACAGCGGCCGCGCGACTAGCTCCGACGCGAGCTCGCGAACAGCGGCCGTAGTCACGGCTGCCAGCCGTCTAAGGCTCTCATCGAGGTCAACGAACTCGCCGAGAGTGATCTCGCTGCGACCGAGACGAGACATGCGCGTGTCTGAGTCCTCGAGAGCCAACGCGGATGCCCCGCTCAGCTGTCCGACCGCCCGTAGCACCTCGTCATCGCTCACCCCGTGGGCCGCGAGCCGCGCGAACTCGCCGAGCATAAGCTCGGCGACCTGCGGCGCCTTGGCGGGCGAGCATCCGGCGTAGATGCCGAAGAGTCCCGCGTCGGAGAAGCTCGGGGTGAAGGAATAGACGGAATAGGCAAGCCCGCGCTTCTCGCGCACCTCCTGGAAGAGGCGGCTCGACATCCCTCCCCCGAAGAGCGAGTTGAGCACGGACAGGGTTGCGCGTCGTTCGTCGGCCGCAGGGATGCCCGCGACCCCCACGATGATGTTCGCCTGCTCGATCGGGCGATTCACGACGACCAGGGGGCTGCCCCGCTCGATCAGATCGTGGGTCGCATCCCTGCGCTCGACCGGTGGCGCCTCGATGCTCAAGTCCCACCCCGCCCGACCCAAAGCGGCTACCACCGCGGCGACCAAAGCGTCGTGGTCGACCGCGCCTCCCACGGTGATGACGAGATCCTGCGCGCGATAGTTCGCCCTGTAGTGCTCGACTACAGCCTCGCGACTCACCGCGGTGATCGTCGCCGCGCTACCCCCGATCGGTCGGCCCAGTGGATGCTCGCCCAGCACGGCCTCGAAGAAGCGCTCGCTCGTGACATCCGCGGGATCGTCGTCGGCCATCGCGAGCTCTTCGAGAATCACGCCGCGCTCGGTCTCGAACTCCTGAGGGTCGATGAGTGATGACGTGAACATGTCGGCCAGCACATCGATGGCCATGGGCAGGTCACGGTCCTGCACCTTCGCGTAGTAGCAGGTGTATTCCTTCGCGGTCATCGCGTTGTGCTCGCCGCCGACCGAGTCGAACGCCACCGCGATGTCGAGCGCCGTGCGAGTGGCCGTTCCCTTGAACAGGAGGTGCTCGAGAAAGTGCGTCGAACCGTAGGTTTCGGGATGCTCGTCCCGCGACCCCACTGCGACCCAGTATCCGATCGTCGAGCTGCGGGCGCCCGGAACGCTTTCGCTGAGGATGCGGACTCCGCTTGGGAGCACCGTGCGCCGAACCAGGGAGTTACCGGATGCGGTGAACGTCAGATCCGCGAGTTCGAGCGGGAGAGGTACGGCGCCGTTCATCTCGACGAGCCTACGTCATCGCGCGTCGCGATCGGCTTACCCCCCGAACTGGGGTCACAAATTCAGACAAACAGACTGGTCTGTCTGTCCCCATGTGCTACTTTAACTATCGGGCACCCGAAGCCCAGCACAGCCACTAACCCGATGGTGGTCGTGCACCGCTCGATCGTCCCCCGCGATCGGGAAACCCCCGCAAGGAGTCGCGCTGTGATGGTTGTTGAGGAAGCTCCGACCGCACAGCGCGCTCCAGCGAAGGGCCGCATCCTCGAGGTGGCAAATGAGTTGTTTTATGAGGACGGCATTCGCAACGTCGGGGTCGACCGCATCATCAGCGCGTCGGCCGTGACCAAGGCGACCTTTTACAAGCACTACCGCGCCAAAGACAACCTGATCGTCGACTACATCACGGCTCGTCACAACGCGGTGCGGGCACGGACCGAGCGGATGATCGCGACGGCAGAGACGCCCAGCGAGGCCCTGGACTTGTTTGTGGCCGACATTGCTGCCGAGATCGCACGGCCCGGCTTTCGGGGGTGCCCGTTCATCAACGCGGCGGCCGAATTTCCGGATGCCGACCACCCGGTTCGTAAGATCGTCACGAGCCATCGAGAGTGGTACGTCGACACACTCGCCGAGATGCTGCGCGACATGGGACACCCGGTGCCCGGGGATGCCGCGGACGAGCTGCTGCTGGCCCGCGACGGCGCACTCTCGGGCGGATACGCGGGCGACTCGATCGCGGCAACTGCCGCGCTGGGGCGCATTACGAACCGCGTGCTGGCCGAGGCTGTCGCCGCGTGAGCCGACAACACTAGCGCTGGCGTAGGACCGAGGCCAAGCCCCTGCGACGCGGCTCGCCTTACCCCTAGGGTAGGCACATGATCACTCTGTCCTGGCTCCTGATTATCACCGTGCTCGCCGCCGCCCTCTCGCTGATCGACGGGATCCGTCGCGTGCGCAGCAACCGCAGCAACTCGATCCTCGCGATCGCCGAACTGCTCTTCGCCGTGCTCATGCTCATCTCGATCTTCATCGCCTTCCCTGCGCCGCTCGGAACGTTCGTGTTCGCCGTGGCTCTGGAGATCGTGTTGATCCTCCTGCTTGTCATCCCCGGTTCACGCGGCAGGGGCTTCACTGCCCTCACCCTGATCGCGTTGATTCTCAACACGATCGTCGTGCTGATCGCCTCGGGTTGGTTAAGCATCCCCGGCTTGGGCTAACCGCAGGGCGCTAGCCGGCCGAGACCCGGTCGAGTTCCGCGACCTGATGGCGGGTGAGTTGCACTCGAGCGGATGCCGCGAGCTCGAGCACCTGGTCGGGCCGACTCGCCGAGACCACCGGTGCGACCACTGTGGGCTTGCTGAGCAACCATGCCAGAGCCACTGAAGCCACGCTCGTCCTCTGTGCGGCTGCGATCGTGTCGAGGCTAGCGAGCACGCGCAGGCCGCGGCGGTTGAGGTACTTTGCGACCTCCCCTCCGCGCGGGGCGTGGGCAAGGTCGGACTTGTGGCGGTACTTGCCCGACAGAAAACCGCTCGCCAGCGCGAACCGGGGCATGACCCCGAGGCGCTGCTGGGTAGCAACGTGCGCGAGGTCCCCCTCGAATTCGTCGCGGTGCAGCAAGTTGTAGTGATTCTGCAGCGCGATCATCGGCGCCACTCCGAGTTGTGCCGACGCGATGCGAGCCTCGATCAACCGGTTGCCCGTGTGGTCGGACCCGCCGAAGTAGCGCACCGACCCGGCACGGATCAGTTCGTCGACGGCGAGCAGCGTCTCCTCGAACTCGACCGCCGGATCGTCGATGTGCAGGTACAGCAGGTCGATGTAATCCGTGCCGAGTCGGTGCAGCGAGGCATGCACGGCCCTGGTCAGGGTGCGTGCGCGAAGCCCTGGATTGTCGGCGCTCTTGCCCACCTTGGTGGCGATCACGATTTGGGCCCGGTTGCGGCGGGACCGCATCCAGTTGCCGATCATGGTCTCGCTCCGACCGGCCGCATAGGAGTCGGCGGTGTCGATGAAGTTGCCGCCCTGCGCGGCATAGGCGTCAAGAATTGAGTGCGTCGCAGCGTCATCCGCGGTCCACCCGAAGACGTTGCCGCTCATGGCGAGCGGGAAGACAGTAAGCTCTGATTCACCGATTCGGCGGAGCCGAACCGCGGGGCCACCGGGGAAGGCCGCAGTCTCCCCTGTCGTCGGCACCGTGTGTGGTGTGAGCACTGTGTTTTCCCTGATCCGGTATGGCCTTGACTCCTGAACGGCTAGCCCGTGAGTCCAGCTGAATCATCCTCGCCTCCCCCAGGCAGGATCAGGATACGTCGCGTCAGGGGGCCGGGCGGCGGGAACCGCCCAATCGTTACGAGTCCGTTTCATCCCGGTGCATCGTCGCGCGGCACGGGCTCAGGCAGCTGCTATCCGGGTAGCTGGCGGCGATACTGCGGCACCCGACTCCGCGCTCGGGCGCGCGCTTTCGACAGGACCACGACCGAAACGACCACGAACAAGACCACGCCCATGCCGATCCAGACGTACCACGACGTGTCCAACCACGTCGTGAGAGCCTTCATAAAATGGTCGAAGGGTGTCATCACCCGCTCACCCTAGGGCGGCAAGCGTTTGCGGTATCACCCCCAAAGTGGGGGCAGACCGTACTTGCCGAGAATGGCTCAGGCCCGCACCGAGCAGAGCTGCGGGCGGGCCTGAGTCAACTTCTGGGTGAGGGGTCAGCCCTCTGCGGGCGCCTCGGGACCATCGGATGCCGCGGCCGAACCATCGGTGTCCGCGGCCTCGGCGCTGTCGTCGACCGGGGCGAGCGAGAGCTTTCCACGGTCATCGATCTTCGTGATCTCGACCTGGATCTTCTGACCCACGGAGAGCACGTCCTCGACGTTCTCCACCCGCTTGCCACCGGCGAGCTTGCGCACCTCGCTGATGTGCAGCAGGCCGTCCTTGCCCGGGGTGAGCGAGACGAACGCACCGAACGTCGCGAGCTTGACGACGGTTCCGAGGAACCGCTCGCCGACCTCGGGGTTCAGCGGGTTCGCGATCGCGTTGACCGCGGCGCGGGCTGCCTCGGCCGAAGGTCCGTCGACCGCACCGATGTACACGGTGCCGTCGTCCTCGATCGAGATGTCGGCTCCGGTGTCATCCTGGATCTGGTTGATCGTCTTGCCCTTCGGGCCGATCAGCTCACCGATCTTGTCGACCGGGATCTGCGCGCTGATGACGCGGGGCGCGGTGGGCGCCATCTCGTCGGGCGAGTCGATCGCGGCGTTGATCACGGCGAGTATCGCGGTGCGAGCCTCCTTGGCCTGCTTCAGCGCGCCGTCAAGAACGCTCGAGGGCAAGCCCGCAAGCTTCGTGTCGAGCTGGATGGCCGTGACGAATTCACTCGTGCCGGCAACCTTGAAGTCCATGTCACCGAGCGCGTCCTCCGCGCCGAGGATGTCGGTCAGGGCCGCGTAGCGCGTGACCCCGTCGACCTCGTCGGAGATGAGGCCCATCGCGATGCCCGCGACCGGGGCGCGCAGCGGCACACCAGCGTTGAGCAGCGAGAGCGTCGAGGCGCAGACCGAACCCATCGACGTCGAGCCGTTGGAACCGAGAGCCTCGGACACCTGGCGGATCGCGTAGGGGAACTCGTCGCGCGGCGGCAGCACCGGCACGATGGCGCGCTCGGCGAGGAAGCCGTGCCCGATCTCGCGACGCTTCGGGCTTCCGACACGACCGGTCTCACCGGTCGAGTAGGGCGGGAAGTTGTAGTGGTGCAGGTAGCGCTTCTTCGTGACGGGGTTCAGCGAGTCGATCTGCTGCTCCATCTTGAGCATGTTGAGCGTCGTCACACCCAGGATCTGGGTCTCGCCGCGCTGGAAGATCGCAGAGCCGTGCACGCGCGGGATGACCTGCACCTCGGCGTCGAGCGCGCGAATGTCGCTGAGCCCGCGGCCATCGATGCGGATGCCCTCGGTCAGGACGCGATTGCGCATGACCTTCTTCGACACGCTCTTGTACGCGGCGCTGACCTCTGCGACTGCCGACTCGGGCAGCTCCTCCGCCGATACCTTGGCCGCGATCGACTCCTTCACGCGAGCCTTGAGCGCGTCATCCGCGGTCTGGCGCTCGATCTTGTCCGCGATCTGATAGACGCCCTTGAGCTCGTCGTAGGAGAAGCCCGCGACAGCGTCGTAGGTCTCCTGCGTGTACGGCGGGAACACCGGGTAGTCCGCGATCGGCTTCGCCGACTGCGCGGCAAGCTCCTGCTGTGCCTTGATGAGCTGCGTGAGGAAAGGCTTCGACGCCTCGAGACCCTGAGCAACTACAGCCTCGTCGGGCTTGGTTGCGCCGGCCTTGATGAGGTCCCAGCTGCCTTCGGTGGCCTCGGCCTCGACACTCATGATCGCGACATCCTCGTTTCCGTTCTCGTCGACGACGAGGCGACCGGCGACCGTGAGGTCGAATACGGCCTCCGCGAGCTGGCTGAACTTGGGGAATGCGACCCACTGGTCTGCGCCCCCAGGAGACGAGATCAGGGCGAGACGGATGCCACCAACCGGGCCGTAGAACGGCAGGCCGGAGATCTGGGTGCTCGCCGACGCTGCGTTGATCGCGAGGGCGTCGTAGAACTCATCGGGCGCGATGGACAGCACGGTGATGACGATCTGCACCTCGTTGCGAAGACCCTCAACGAAGGTCGGGCGCAGCGGCCGGTCGATGAGGCGGCACACGAGGATGGCCTCGGTGGACGGGCGGCCCTCGCGGCGGAAGAACGAGCCGGGGATCTTGCCGGCCGCGTAGGAGCGCTCCTCAACGTCCACCGTGAGGGGGAAGAAGTCGAAGCCGTCACGCGGCTGCTTTCCTGCGCTCGTTGCGCTGAGGATCATGGTGTCCTCATCGAGGTACGCCGCGACGGCGCCCTGTGCCTGCTGCGCAAGGCGACCGGTTTCGAACCGGACGGTGCGCTTGCCGAACTTGCCGTTATCGAGAACGGCTTCGGCGAATTTGATTTCTGGACCCTCCAAGGGGGTTTCTCCTTTGTTTTACGTCGTCGACCCGTGTGGTCGGCGACTCAGCAAGGAGCAGGAGAGGGCAGAAAGGGGCGCGCCCAGAAGGGCTTCGTGCGCTTTGGCATCGCTCTCGAATGTTCGAGAACCGCTCTGGCCAGCAGTAGAAAACCACCAGTTCGTGCGACTGGGAATTCACCACCGATGACCAGCTTCGTGCCAGCCTGCTCCGGTTGTTTCCCGCGGAATCCCGTGGGCAACGTCGCTAACTCTACCAGCACGGCGTGTCGCACGCCCGGGTTTCGTGCTCTCAGGGATGAAGCGAGCCGTACGCGGTCTCCGAGGGTGGTGGACAGCGCAGATCGAGCGCTCGCCAGGCGGCCGCGCTCGGCACCTGAATTGCCGTGTAAGGGTTCGGCTCGACCCCGGCGAGCCCGAGCGCAACAAACTGTTGGCGAGTGCCGTCGAGCACAACCGGATAGCCGGCCAGCGCAAGGCACGGGATGAGTCGGCTCGCGTAGTAGTCGTACAGGTTGCCGAGTTGTCGCTGGCTGAGGTACCCCACGGCGGTGGGCTCGAGGGCGTACCGGGCCGTGCAGATGTAGAACGCGAGGTACGCGGCATCCACTTCGCTGGCGGCGACGCCGAAGCTGATGCCCTCGCCGTACTCGTGCACTTCGTCGAAACCCGCGTCATTGACGCATCCTGCCCAGAAGCGGTTGAGCCCCTCGGGCTGCAGGTAGCGAATGACCTTGACCGTTGGGCGTTCAACATCGGTACGATCCCCGAACAACCGCTGCCAGCGCTCGTCGTTGCGGTCCCCCGTGAATTCGGCTCGCTCCTGAGCACTGAGCCCCAGCGGCTCGGGCTCCGGCGTCGCACAGCCGGCGAGCAGCACAAGGGATGCAGCAAACACGACTGCTTCCAAGGGCGGAGTGCGCATGACCTATCGCACGAGGCCCATCAGCAGCTCGACGCGAAGAGACCCGCGGACGCTGACGATCTCGACCGGGATGCGCGGCTTTTTGCCCGCAATGTCGAGCCGCGAGAGCGCCTCATCGACAATCGACTCGAGCCCGCGCGGGACCCATCCCACCGGTGCGCTGACACGAGACCCCGTGAAGAGTCGCACCTGGATCGGATCGTCGCGGCCGTCTTCCTCTTGGGTTCGCCGGCTGATCGCAGTCTCAAACGACGAATCCCCACTGGCAAGGAGAGCACGCAGTTCGTCCTGATGCGGGTTACTGCCGGCCAGCCGCATCCGCACCTTCGCGTTGTTGGGCACGAGCGCGTAGCGGTACTGCGAGAACGCGCCCTTGCCACGGTCGTCGCGGTCGAATTCGGGCAGCTCGGTCACCATGAACGGATGCTACCGCCCTACTTCATCGTGAGGATAACCTTGCCCCCTTCCCCTCCCGGGCTGGGTGGCATTGAATGGACTTTCCACTGTTGAAGGAGAAACCATGGCCAGCGTAGCCCGCGTCACCACGATCACGTCCCGCTCGACGAAGAGTTTTGAGGATGCCGTTTCCGGCGGCATCGAGCGCGCGAGCGCAACCCTGCGCAATGTCAGCGGCGCATGGGTCAAGGAGCAGAAGGTCGACATCACCGACGGTGCCGTGACGTCGTGGCAGGTCACTCTCGAAGTGACCTTCGTGCTCGATGACTAAAGCCCCCTAGCCAGCTACAGCGTGAGGATGACCTTCCCGCGCAGGTGGCCGACCATGAGGTGCTCATACGCGTCGCGCACTCGCTCAAGCGGGTAGGTCGAGTCGATCGGGAACTGCAGCTCGCCCGAGGCGATGAGCGTGGCGAGCGCCGGCAGGTCGTGTACGGATGCCGCGGCGCCCCCGACGTCGGAGATGCCGTACTCGGCGACGACCGACCGATCCGCGATGGTGTTCACGCGGCGGGGCTCGATGCCCAGCGCGAGAGCTGCGTCGATCGACTCGCGGCCGTGGTTGTCGAGGGCCGCGGTGAAGGGGCCGGGCGCGGCATCCCGCAATCGGTCGACCAGATCGTCGCCGTACTCCACCGGGATGACCCCGATCGAGCGCAAGTGCCCGTGGTTGGACACGCTGGCCGAGCCGACCACGGTCGCTCCAGCACGGATTGCGAGCTGCGCCGCTAGGCCACCGACCCCGCCCGCGGCCGCGCTCACGAACACGACATCGCCCGCCGCAATTGCGACGGCTGCGACGCTCGCGAGAGCGGTACGCCCCACGATGTCGAGGCCGGCTGCCTGCTCGACACTGAGGTCGTCCGGTCGTCGCAACAGCTTGTCGGCGTCGATGGCGAGGTAGTCGGCCGCGGCGTTGTGACGGGCGCCGCCGTAAACCGCCTCGCCGACGACGAAGTCGGTGACACCGTCGCCGAGCGCATCGATTATGCCGGCGAAATCGTTGCCAACACCTGCAGGCAGGGGTACGCCGTAGTGCCCGCCGCCGCGGAAGGTCTTCCAGTCCACGGGGTTAAGCCCGGCCGCTTGCACGCGCACACGTACTTGGCCGGCCGCCGGCTCGGGTGCCTCGACCTCGATGATCTCGAGCACCTCGGGTCCGCCAGAGCGGGAGTAGCTGACGCGTCGTGCCATGGGTGTTCCCTCAAGTCTGGTTAGGCCGGTGTGATCTTCAGGATGACGCGGCTCGACACCTCGGCGCCGCGCCGCCGCGCCGCCCGAAACGCCATGCGGTACTGCCAGCCGTATTTGCGCTCGATAATGGCGTTGCCCGCTGCGAGGCCCGCGGGATCGTCGATGATCTCGGCACGGGCATCCGTCGGTGTTGCGCCATTCTTGACTCGGCCGGCCATCGTGCAGGGCTCGAGCGTCACGGCGGGGTTGTTGCGAATACGCTTGACCTTGCCTGCCGTGGCGAAGGTGGTCACGTACAGCACGTCGCCGTCAGCGGCGGCCCACACAGCGGTCGGAACGCCGACCCCCGACGCGCGGAACGTGGTGAGCAGCACGTACTTTTCGTCGAACAGGGCAGCGAACGACGCGGGCGAGAGCATGCATCCAGCCTAAGCGGGAACGAGAAACGGGCCGCCACCCTCAGGTGACGGCCCGTACGTCAAGTTCGACGCGATCGGTTTATTAGCGACGCAGTCCGAGACGCTCGATCAGCGAGCGGTAACGCTCGATGTCGATGTCCTGGAGGTAGCCCAGCAGGCGGCGACGTTGACCTACGAGCAGAAGCAGTCCACGACGTGAGTGGTGGTCGTGCTTGTGCTCCTTGAGGTGCTCGGTCAGATCCTTGATGCGGTGCGTGAGCATCGCGACCTGGACCTCGGGGGATCCCGTGTCACCTGGGTGGGTAGCGTACTCGTCGATGATCGCCTTCTTGACACTGGCTTCAAGAGCCATAAGGTGATCCCCTTTCTCCTCGTTGCGCGGCGCCCGTGGCGGAAATGCTCGGGCTCTCTTTATCCGCGGCCGTTAGACGGCAACCTTGGGAGTTTAGCAGAGGGACGGCCTACCCCACCTCCGCCGACTCGCGAATGCGCTTGAGCACCGCCACCAGCTCGTTCACCTTCGCATCGCCGAACAGAGCGACCGGGCCGGTCGGCGCGACATCCGTGAAGGGTGCCGCGAACAGCAGCTCTGGCTCAACGATCCCCCGCTGGGTGAGCTGCTCCACGATGAGCCCAACGAACGACTGCTGGTTCGCGGTCAGGGTGAGGCCCGCGGTGAAGGACGAGAGCGCATCCGTCGCAGCAGCCCGGTCGAGGCCGACGAGGGAGCGCACGAACAGGCCGAGACCATGGGCGGCGGTCGCGGCATCCCGAACCTGGGTCGCGTCGAGGCCGTTCTCGATCATGATGTTCTCGAGCTGCTGCAGGTCGCCGGGAGCGAGCGGCAGACCCTTGCGCAGGCGTGAGACC
>JBJXDR010000035.1:0-9276 GCA_046155245.1 Rhodoglobus sp.
CGGGCGCCATCAGCCCACCCACCCGAACCATCGTCGACGCCTCCCGGGCGGTCGCGCCGGTAAGGTGTTGCACCAACCGTTCCGGGGTGCGCGCTCCGAGTCGTTGCGACAGCCCCTCGGTGCCCAGTTCACGACGGGAGCGCACCTGGATCTCGGCGGCGAGGGCGGCTGCCGTGGCATCCACCCGTCGGCGAATCTGCGCTACCTGCTGCTGCGCCGACATCAACGCCGCGTCGTCAAGAGCCGCGGTGGTCGGCGGCGCGAACGGCAGCGACAGGTCGGCCAGATGCGCGAAGTTGAGGGCAGCCGACACGTGCGCCGGAGCAGGAGCGGTGTCGGTGGGGGCCATACCCCTATTCTCCCAGAAGTCGAACGAATGTTCGAGTAGAAGATCTTTGGTGAAACGGTCCTGAGGAGGAGGAGAGGAAGTCCGGGTCCGGTTCAGCGGGGAGACGGAACGGCGGAACCGACGTACTAGCGATTAAGGAGGGTCAGAGTCACCGCCACGACAACCACCGTCGAGAAGATGAACGACAGCGCCGCCTGGAAGTGCAGGGTTGATCGAGTGATGACCCGGTGATTCAGCGCAGCACCAACCTTGGGATGACTCTGTCTGAAGAAATCGAGCCAGAACTGGGTATGCCTGAGGAGCGAGTAGCCGAACAACGCGACAACCAGAGCGGTCACGTACCCGACAATCGCGCCTATCACCTACTCAGCCTTCGACTCGGTGCCGGTCGCAACCCGCGACAACGGCGCCATCACCCCCACCGGGAACTCCCCCGCACCCCCGCCATCGAACCAGTCCCCCACAGCCGTAACCACCGCAAGCGTGTCCGTCCACCCCTCCACAGGCACCGACGCAACGCCCAGCGCATACACCGGGTAGTCGTTGCCGTGCTCATCCAGCCGGTCGCCGATGAAGAGCAGGTTCTCGATTCCGCACCCGAGCCGCTCGAGCAGCCTGCCGACGCCGTACGCCTTGTCGATGCCCTTGCGGGTCACGTCGATCGAGGTCGATCCGCCGCCGCGCACCTCGAGGTCGGGGAGGCGTTCGGATGCGTACGCGCCAAGAGCGCGCTTCTTCGCACCGTCGACATCCCACGCTGCCTTCTCGGCGACCGGCGCCTTCTGGCCGAGCGCGGAGAAGGTGATCTGGCTGCCGCGATCCTCGATGATGTCGCCCCAGGTGTCGTCACGCCACAGGCCGAGCGCGCGCGCACCCTCCTCGAGCACCGCGATCGTGCGGGATTTCTCGTCGTCAGTGAGGTCCTCCGCGTACTGCAGCTGCCAGCCGCCGTCCTGCCAGAGGTAATACCGAGTGCCGCAGGTCGGCATCAGGTGGAGTCGCTCCATCGCCTCTTCCGGCGCCGAGAACCCGTCGAGTGCCTGCGACTCGAACTGCTCGAAGCGGCCGCCGGAGATGATGCACACCTGGGTGTGCTTGAGCAGGCGTGCAAGCGCGGCCGACATAGCGGGGTCCATCGTGGACTTCGATGGGGCGAGCGTGTCGTCGAGATCGAACACGACGGCCGTCAGCTCGGAGGGCCTACGAAAATTCATGCCCCAACACTACGTGGCGCACGACCTGCCAGCCCTGCGGTGCGCTCAGGCGGTCGGCGTGACGCTCGCAGAGGTCGTAGCTGTGCGGCTCGGCCGACTGGGCCAGGGGGCCAAGCACGGCCATCGAGTCGGCGTAGACGTACGTGAGCGTGGCGACGGCATCCTCGTTACAGGCGACCTTGCTGCACGGGCGACCATTCATCTCACTCCGCAGCCTAGATGCACGCGGTTCCCGGCCCGGCACGGCACGCCACAGTAGAATCGGCAGGTGGCCAGAGCAGCGAAACACCCGGCGGCGCCCTCGGCCCGCCCGGGCTGGCGCGATCGTCACGGGCGTGGCATCCGGGCCGCCGTGACGGGGCCGCACCTTCCGCTGCTGCACAGTCGCGCAGGCGACTTCGAGGTCACCGTCGCGTCGACCGCCGAATACCTCAAAGACCTTTGGCCGGATGAGCTAGCCGGCGTCACATTCGAGGTGGCAGGCATGCCCGCCGAGCTGGGTTCATCCCCGTCGGTGGACCGCTGGCGCGTCGTGCCGCGCGAACGCCGCGTGATCCTCTACCGGCTGCCCATCGAACGCCTGTCGCGGCTGCACCGCTACGACGACCTGCACCGGCGCATGATGGTGGAGAGTTGCGTGTTCCGCGCGGTCGCCGAGCTGCTCGGCAAGGACCCGTGGGACCTCGCGCCCGAGCGCTTCCGCCACCTGTAGCGCGACGAACAGAGCTAGCGCAAAGCGCCGACCTAACGCGAAGCCTGCGCTACCGGTACACCTGAATCGGGTCTGACCCCACGCCCGATGGCCGCGCCGAGTACCTGGCGATCATGCCGTCGCCCGCGAGGCTGACCGCCGCATACAGGTTGTCAAAGCCGGCAATCGTGTACGTCTCGCCCGCGACCACCGGCACACTCGTGGATGTGCCGGCTGGCAGTTCCACGACCGTCGCCTCGCCGCCCTGCGGCGTGAGACTGAGGCTGGCAGCAGCCGTGGTCGGGTTAGCGATGTGCAGCAGGGGTGCCGGGCCGGTCGCCACCGTGACCTGCGCGGTCGTGACGAGCGGAACGGCCGCGGTGAGCCACGCGAAGTCCGTGGGCGCGGGGGTGTCGGCTCCGACGGGGGAGGCCGCGTTACTAACGCGAACGGCGGCGAGTGTCGGCACGTCAGCGTTGATGGTCACCGTGTAATTGCCGCTGTCGAGGTCGCCAATCGGCACCTCGACGACTCGCCCCGCGTCGAAATCGTAGGGGATCGAGGCTCCCGTGCCGACGCCGTCCTCCGGGATGACATTGATGATGGCGGAGACTGTCCCCTCGCCAGGGGCGTACAACCTCAGGACAGTCTCGAGGTCGCTGAATCCTGTCCCACCGCCCAAGAGGGTCTGAACCGAGGCGAGGTCGTCGACTCGCAGGCCCGGGATCACGACCTCAAGGGCCGGCGCGACTGTTGCCCCGACAATATCGACTCCGCCCGGCTCAAGTCCCCTCACGATCGACTGCTGCAGTTCCGCGGTGACTTGGCCACCGGTGCTCGTCACGTGCACGACCGGCGAGACGACATCGGGGGCGAACCCAGCGAGGGAGAGCACGCGCTGGCCGCTGGCTGGCACCACGATGCCGCTGGTGCCTGGCGCTGTGATGGCCCCGTCTTCGCCGAACAGCTCGAGTTCGACGGTCGCGGCTACTTCGGTGGGGTTGCTCAGGGTCAGCAGAGTTGTGCGACCGACGGTCGTCGCGCCCCCGACCAGCCAGCTATCGGCCGAGACAGCGGAGCAGTCTGCGGCCGCGAGGCCGAGGAAGTCGCCCTCCGCGACCTGCTGTGACTGGGCACCGCTGAGCAGGATCACCTCCGCAGGGTCGGCCGGGTTGGGGGGAGTGCTGATGGTGAGGGGGGCTTCGGCGGTGCCGCCGGTCGAGGCATCCGACTGTTCGAGGGGGCTGCGGGCGACCGAGCCCGAGCTCGATGAGGCGCTGGTTGTGGGTGCGCCGAGCGCGGAGGAGGTCGTGGCACCCTGTCCCGTGTCATCCGCGAGTCGCAGCACCGCGCCCGGGCAGACCAACTGTTGTGCGGTCGGCACCGGCGTGACGAGCGCGCTGGGGGGCGTCGAGCTCACCGTGGGCAGCGGCAGCAGAACGGATGCCGCGACAGTCGCAGCGGCAACGCCAAGCCCCACGGCTCCCGCCACGAGCCGCACGCCCACAAGGGCGACGCGTCGTGCCGTGAGCGGCGCGCGGGTGGCGACCTGCTCGTCGTCCTGCTCCGGGAACAGGTCTGGGAGGCGCTCGCCCAGCTGCTCGGGAGACTGCTTCGGGAACGCCTCGCGCTCGCCCGCGGGCACCTCGGGCTCGCCGCCGCGCCGCTCGAGATCACTCATCGTCGCTCACCTCCGGCCCGGCGCCCGCGGCCGAACGAACTCGCCGACGGCGCGAGGTGGGAATAGCCAGTAGCAGGGTGAACAGCACGACGAGCCCCTGGCCCACGAGAACCCCGACCCCGATCGGGGTGTCGGCCGGGCCTGGACCGGTGGGCGCGGCACCGTCGGCGAGTCCCTCGTAGTACCAGAGGAACCCGTTGGCCGTCTCACCGATCGGGTTGAGGAGCCGGTTTCCGTCGAGGGCCCGCACAAGGCGCACCCGGTCCGGTGCCTCCGGCGAGTTGGCGGCCGACGCGCCATCGGTCGAGGCAACGCCCGACGCCGACGCCCCGTCGGGCACGAGCACGAACCCGATCTGCAGAGCATCCAACTCCGCCGCGATATCGAAGCCGCTGCGCGACGCGAGGTTGCCCGCGAGGGTCGCGAGCCGGGCATCCCCCTCGCTGAGGGAGGTGTCCGTGGCCGCGAGCGTCGACTGCTCGTCGAGTGTCGTGCCGAGTCCGCGGTGCACGGTCGCCGCAATGCCCCCGCCCGGCTCGGGCGTGATCTCGAGGGTCCCGAGCCCGGGATTCGTCGCGGCCTCGGCCGAGACGAACGCCGGCAGCAGTCGACCGTTGCTCTCGACCACCGCGGTCTGCCCGGACGCCGCAGCGGCGAACAGGGGTACGGCAAGGGCGACTACCCCGACGCCCACGATAAACGCGGGCACAGCGGCCGATGCCCCGAGCGATTCGATCGCGGCGACCGCGGCACCGACGAGACCAAGCCAGTACAGGCTCAGGGCGGGCGCGACCCAGATCGAGGTCGTCTGGGACCCGATGATCGTCACGTCGATGTGGGCCGCGATCACTGCCGTCACGAAGCCGAGCAGCGCTATGAGCATCGCCGGAATAGAGCGGCGCGACCCCGGGAGAAACAGCGAGAGCAGGGCCACTACCGCGAGCGGGGCGAGCGCGAGCGCAACGGCGAACGCGCTACCCTGCACGACGCCGAGGCCAGCGAGGAAGGCGTCCCAGCCGTGCACCCCACCATCGGGTGAGCCGATCGCGAGACGCAGCCCCGACGGTGTTGCCGAGATCACCGGATGTCCCGGCGTCGCGAACAGCGCGAGCCAGTTGCCGCGCCCCAACTGCTGCACGACGAGCGGGGCGAACAGCGCCGCGGCGGGGATCACCACCCCCACCAACCGGTGGATGCTCGTGGGCCGTGCCGCCATCCAGACCAGCAACAGCAGCACGAGCGCGGGCACGATCACGGGGGCGGACGCCGCGATCACCGCGAACGCGAGCGCAGCACCCGCGGCCGCGGCCCAACTGCGAGCGGCAGAGAAGACCGCGAGCACCAATGCGGGCAACAAGATGTGGGCGATCACGGCGCCCAATTGACCCGCGGCCAATGACGCCAGGAACGGCGGTGCGGCGGTCCACGCGAGCGCGGCGACGGCGGCACCCCACCCGCGGGTCGTGAACCGCGCGGCGCACCACCACGCGGTGAAGGCGGCAAGCGGCAGTGCCAGGAGGTAGACCACGACGACGCTGAACGAGGGGCTCCAGAAGGTGACGGTTCCGAGCACTGCGAGCACCGCGGCAAACGGGTCCGCCGCACCCATGAACCCCGCGCCGATGTCGCGCCAGCCGTACCCGACCTGCGACCACAGCTCACCGACCGTCGAGCTCAGCGGTACGAGTGCACCACCCGCCAGGGCTTGCGCGTTGATGAACCGGCCGAACACGAGGAAGCCCGCGACCGCCGCTAGCACTACCACCCAGGCGCCGCCGCTCGCGAAGAATCCGGGTCCCTCGCGCGGCGGGGCACCCCCGCCCACCGCGGCGGCTCGATCGTGGGCGCGGCGTTCGCGCAGCTCGGCGGGGGGCATCCGCAGGGCCGCGATCGATGCCCAGCCCAGCACCCGCGTACGTCGGATGCCGCGGCGCGCCCTGCCCACACCGCCGTCGAACGCCGCCCCGATCCCCGCAGCGAGCTCGCCACCCACGCTGCCGGGGCGCTTCGCGACGAGATGTAGCAGGGAACGGAGCACCGCAAGCGGCACGAGCGAGAGCCAGTGGACGAGCAGCGCGATGCCCGGCGCGTAGGTCATCCGGCGATGCAACTGGGCCGAGCGCCGAATGCGATTCTGCGCGCCGGCCGACAGCGATGTGCGACCGAAGAGTTCGATCGGCCCGGCGGTGGCCACCCGCGCCGACGGCACTCCGATGACGCGGTGGCCGGCCAACCGAGCACGCACGCACAGGTCGAGCGCGGCATCCACGCTGGGCAGGCTCGGGTCGAACCCACCGAGCGCGGTCCAGACCGACCGGCGCACGAGCATCCCGGCGGCCCCGACACCGAGAAAATCGCTCTGGATGTCGTGCTGCGCTTGATCGAGTTCGTTCGCGACGACCGGCAGCGAGCGACCGAACCGCGTCATGGTCTCACCGAAGCTCGCGATGATGTCTGCGCCGTCAAGGCTCATGAGCTTGGGCCCGGCGATCGCCACGGACGGCGCGACCTCCACAGCGCCGAGCAGCGCTGACAGGGCGCCGGGGGCGGGCGCGTTGTCGTGCCCGAGCAGCCACACCCACTCGTTCTCGCTTGTCTGCGGCACCGACGCGAGGGCGTGGGAGACCGCGGCACCAAACGTCGCGCGCCCGGGAGTGCGGGCCAGCTCGCCGGGAAAGGCCTTGAGCATGAGCTCGGGCGAGAGATCTGTAGAGGAGATGTCGACCGGGATGACGCGGTCGGGTCGCCGAGTCTGCGCCGCGATCGCGGCTAGCGTCTTGGGCAGGTACTGCGCCCCGTTGCGGGCGACCAGCACCGCGGTCACTCTCGGCTGCATGTCACGTTCGAGACTAGGCGCGCCATTCGGTGAAGTCAGCGGGGCACGCCGGGCGGGGCTTACCCGCTAGGCCCTCTTGCGCAACTTGCGGCGCTCGCGCTCGGAGAGGCCACCCCAGATGCCGAAGCGCTCGTCATTCTCGAGCGCGTATTCGAGGCAGCGGGAGCGCACCTCGCATGACGAGCAGATCTTCTTCGCGTCGCGCGTCGAGCCGCCCTTCTCCGGGAAGAAGGCCTCCGGATCGGTCTGCGCGCACAGCGAGTCGGACTGCCAGGCGAGCGGGTTCTCGTCGTCGGGCGTGACCTGCCGAACGCCCGGCACGCCGAGCCTGACGGGATCGACGAACCAATCGTCAGGAACACCCGCGCGATACCCATTGTTCGCCATGTGCTCGTCTCCCCTCCGCCAATGGCACAACCGCCAGCGCGTTAGTGATAATTACACCGGTGTAGTTCGGCTGAGTCAAGCCGCAAATGATAAATGGCTCAAGTTCACTCAGAGGGTTGTGACGCGCGGCGTGTTGCTAACCATTGGCTCTCAACCATCTCCCGGAGGCTGTGCCGCATGCGCCAGTCCAGGTCGCGCGCCGCGAGGTCGCCCGCGGCGACGATGCGGGCGGGATCTCCGGCACGCCGGGGACCGATCTCTGGCGTGAACGGGATGCCTGTCACCTCAGCCACCGTCGTCATGATCTCGCCGACCGACACCCCGTCGCCACTGCCCAGGTTGTACGCGGGCTCGAGCGGTTGACCGGCGTCGAGCCGCTGGGCCGCGGCCACGTGGGATGCCGCGAGATCGACGACGTGGATGTAGTCGCGCACGTTGGTGCCGTCGGGCGTCGGGTAGTCGTTGCCGTTGATTCGCGGCGTGCGGCCCTCGACGAGTGCCGTGAACACGAGCGGGAACAGGTTGTGTGGGCTCGAGTCGTAGAGGGTTGGGTCGCCCGAACCCACGACATTGAAGTACCGCAGGCTCGTGTGCCGCAGCCCGCGGGCAACGCCCTGGTCGGCCAGCAGCCACTCCCCGATGAGCTTCGACTCCCCGTAGGGCGACTGCGGATTCTTAGGGGTCTCTTCAGTCACGAGATCGGTATCCGGGGTGCCGTACACGGCGGCACTCGACGAGAATACGATGCGGTCAACCCCCGCCGACTCCATGGCCTCAAGCAGTTGCGCGGTCCCCGTCACGTTCTGCTCGTAGGTGTGCAGCGGGCGGGTCACCGAGACTCCCGCGTACTTGAACCCGGCAACGTGGATTACGCCGATGACATCGTGTTCTGTGAGCGCCTTCAGCACCAGATCGCCGTCGAGGATCGACCCGCGCACGAAGGGCACATCGCGCGGCACGAACTGCTCGTGACCGCTCGACAGGTCGTCGAGCACCACGCAGCTGAGCCCGGCTCCCTGCAGCGCTCGAACGATGTGGGATCCGATGTACCCGGCACCGCCGGTCACGAGCCAAGTCATGACCTCAACGCTACGCCCCCGAGGGCTCGACGCTCACGCTCGCCGCGGCAAGGTAGATCTCGCCGCCGCCGTCGAACCGCAGCACCCCCTCGTCTGAGGTAGCGAGGAGCGACTCGCCACGCCGCAGCGTTACGGAGGTCAGTGCACCGTTCACTGTGGTGGTTCCGCCGACGCTGAGCAGGATGGCGGGCCCATCCGGGGTCAGGGTCGCGGGGCCCGTCACGTGGGCGAGCGCGAGGGCGACACCGACCGGCGAGTACACGTCGACGCCCTCGGTTGTCGTGGCCAGCAAGTACGGAACCGGCACCGGCGAGAAGTCGAGCACGCTCATGAGCTCGGCGACGTCGATGTGCTTGGGCGTCAGGCCGCCGCGCAGCACGTTGTCTGACGAGGCCATGAGTTCGATACCGAGACCCGACAGGTAGGCGTGGATGTTGCCCGCCGGCAGGAACAGCGCCTCGCCCGCGCTGAGCGTGACGTGGTTGAGCAGCACGCTCACCGCGATGCCCGGGTCGCCCGGATACTGCGCGGCGAGGCGGCGAACCACCGCGAACTCGGCTCGGTCGTGGTCGGTGCCTTCTGCCTCGGCCGCCGCGGTGCACAGGTTGTCGAGCACGGCGAGCTCACCGTGCTCGGCGGCGGTGAACCACTCGAAGGCCGCCCGCATCGGGTCGGGACCGTTCAGTCGTTCGAGCAGCGGCTGGAACGCCGGACCCTCGCCGCGATGCGCGATGAGTTCGAACACCTCGCGCGCCGCAGCCGGCTGTCGAAAGCCGCAGAGGGCCTCAAATCCGTCCGTGACGGCGACGATGAGTTCGGGCTTTGCTGAGGCGTCCCGGTAGTTGCGGTTCGGGGCATCCAGCGGCACACCGGCCGCGTTCTCGCGTTCGAAACCGGCGAGCGCCTGCTCGGCCGTCGGGTGCGCTTGCAGCGAGAGGGGGGATGCCGCGGCCAGCACCTTCAGCAGAAATGGCAGGTCGATCCACCCCCCGAGCTCCTCGTGGCCGCCCGCACTCGCAGGGTCGAGGATTCGCGCGGG
>JBJXDR010000036.1:0-4518 GCA_046155245.1 Rhodoglobus sp.
CGGTCGGGAAGGGCACCGTCTCTGCGTACATCCGGGAGCACTTTCCCGAGGTCGAGCTCAGCGTCTCGGCGACGACCCGGCTGCCCCGACCTGGAGAGGTCGACGGCGTTCACTACTTCTTCGTGAGTGACGCGGAGTTCGACCGGCTGATTGCCGACGGGCAACTACTCGAGTGGGCCGTCGTGCACAACTCCTACCGGTACGGGACGCCTCGACGACCGATCGACCGGGCACTCGCCGAAGGCAGGAAGGTGCTGCTCGAGATCGATCTCCAGGGTGCCCGCCAGGTGCGCAAGGCAATGCCGAACGCTCTGCTGATTTTCCTTCTCCCGCCCTCGTGGGAGGAACTCGTGCGTCGTCTGACCGGCCGCGGCACCGAGGGCACCGAGGAACAGCAACGCCGACTCGAGACAGCGAGGGGTGAGCTCGCGGCTCAGCACGAGTTCGACGCCAAGGTCATCAACCGCGAGGTAAGCGCGGCCGCCCTCGAGGTCGTAGAATTGATGGATGCGCCATTCCGTGCGCCCTGACTTCCCCGCCACCTGCCACAAGGAGCACCGCCATGGTTGACAAGCACTCGGGTATTATCGACCCGCCAATCGATGAATTGCTGTCCAAGGTTGATTCGAAGTACCAGCTCGTCATTTTCGCCTCGAAGCGCGCGCGCCAGATCAACGACTACTACGCGGACCTTCACGAGGGCAGCCTGCACGACAACGTCGGTCCGCTCGTCGACTCGACGATCGACGACAAGCCGCTGTCGGTTGCACTACACGAGATCAACGACGACAAGCTCGAGCTCACGCGCCTGAGCTCGGAGTAACTCTTCGTTGAGCACTATCGTCGTCGGCATCACCGGTGGCATCGCCGCGTACAAAGCCGTTTCGGTCGTGCGTGCATTGGTGCTCGCGGGGCACGACGTGCACGTCGTGGCCACTGAGAATGCGCTGAAATTCGTCGGTCGTCCCACCCTTGAGGCGATCAGCCGAAAAAGCGTGCACTCCGAACTCTACGAGGGTGTCGCCGAGGTGCGGCACGTGGCGATCGGCCAGGCGGCTGACCTCATCGTCGTTGCGCCCGCGACGGCGAACACCGTCGCGAAGCTTGCCGTGGGCCTCGCCGACGATCTCTTGGGCAACACGATTCTCGCGAGCACGGCGCCGCTCGTGATCGCGCCCGCGATGCACACCGAGATGTGGCGCAATCCGGCGACTGTCGCCAATATCGCACTTCTTCGGGAGCGTGGAGTGACGATCATCGGCCCCGCTGACGGCCAGCTCACGGGCACCGACAGCGGTCCCGGGCGCATGTCGGAGCCTGAGGAGATCGTGGCGGTTGCCCTGCGCGCCTTAGCGGCTCGGCAGGATCTGGCGGGGCGGCGCATCCTCGTCACCGCGGGTGGGACACGCGAGCCGATCGATCCCGCGCGCTTCATCGGCAACCGCTCCAGCGGCAAGCAGGGCGTTGCTCTGGCCCTCGCCGCGGCTGATCGCGGTGCGGAGGTCACACTCATCGCCGCGAACCTTGAGGTCGACGCACCCACGTCGGTAACGGTCGTACGGGTGAGCACAACGCTCGAGCTTGAACGGTCAACGACGGCTGAGGCGCCTCTGGCGGATGTCGTGATTATGGCAGCGGCGGTGGCCGACTACCGGCCCGAGACCGTCGCCGACACGAAAATCAAGAAGGAGAACGCGGGAGTTCTGGACCTGCGTCTCGTCAGGAATCCTGACATCCTCGCGTCTCTCACGTCGATGCGCCACGAGGGCCAGGTCATCATTGGCTTCGCCGCGGAGACCGAGCCGGATGACGCAAAGCTGATGCAACTCGCCGCCGCCAAAGCCGCGCGCAAGGAAGTCGACCTGCTCGTCGTCAACAGGGTCGGCTGGAGCGAAGGATTCGCCGCGGATTCCAACTCGGTGATCGTGCTCGACCGGTCCGGCGCTACAGTGGGCGAGGCCAGGGGTTCGAAACGTGCGGTCGCCGATCGAATATTGGACCTGTTGGCAGTCCGATCCAGCCGTGAGTCACAGACCGGAGTACACGATGAGCAGTGACCTGCGCCTGTTCACGTCGGAGTCCGTGACCGAGGGCCATCCCGACAAGATCTGCGATCAGATCAGCGACAGCATCCTCGATGCAATGCTTGCCGAGGATCCCGATGCGCGGGTGGCGGTAGAGACGCTCGTAACCACAGGGTTGGTGCACGTCGCCGGCGAAGTTTCGACCTCAGGCTATGTCGACATCCCCTCGATTGTGCGAGACACCATAACTCGCATCGGATATGACTCCTCAGACGTGTGGTTCGACGGGCGCTCCTGCGGGGTGTCGATCTCGATCGGTTCCCAGTCTCCCGACATCGCTCAGGGGGTCAACGAGGCGATCGAAACCCGCGAACAGGCCAGTTCCGACGCCGACGACCTGCAGGGCGCGGGCGATCAGGGCATCATGTTCGGGTACGCGACCACCGAGACGCCCGAGTTCATGCCCATTCCGATTTGGTTGGCGCATCGGCTTGCGGAGCGCCTGGCTGACGTGCGTCATACCGGCGTAGTCGACTACCTGCGGCCTGACGGCAAGACCCAGGTAACTGTCGGGTACGAGGGCTCAATCCCGCGCACGATCGACACGGTCGTGGTGTCCACCCAGCACTCTCCGTCGGTGTCCAACGAACGGCTGCGAGCCGAAGTCGAAGAACTCGTGATTCGCCCCGTGCTCGAGGGTTCGGGGCTGGAATTCGGGCACCTGCGGGTGCTCATCAACCCAACAGGTCGATTCGAGATCGGGGGACCGCAGGGGGACGCCGGGCTCACCGGTCGCAAGATCATCGTCGACACCTACGGCGGAGCGTCCCGCCACGGCGGGGGCGCCTTCAGCGGCAAGGACCCGTCGAAAGTCGACCGGTCCGGCGCCTACGCGATGCGCTGGGTGGCCAAGAACGCGGTCGCCGCGGGCCTAGCAGACCGTCTGGAGGTGCAGATCGCCTATGCGATCGGCAAGGCCGCCCCGGTGGGCCTCTACGTCGAGTCATTCGGCACCGGTCACGTCGATGATGACACCATCATTCGCGCGATCAACGAGGTTTTCGATCTGCGTCCGGGTGCGATCATCCGCGCTCTCGACCTGTTGCGGCCGATCTACGCCCAGACCGCAACCTACGGCCACTTCGGTCGGGAATTGCCCGACTTCACGTGGGAGCGCACTGACCGGGTGGACGCATTGCGCGGCGCCAGCGGGCTCTAAGCCATGGCCGCGGCCGTCGCGCGGGTCATGGTCGATTCCCCCCTGCCGCAACTCGATCGGCTGTTCGATTACGGCGTCCCCGCGCAACTGGCTTCCCAGGCGGTTGCGGGCGTTCGCGTGCGTGTTCCGCTGCGTTCCGCCGGGCGGGTGGCCGACGGGTACATCGTCGAGGTCGTCGAGTCCGCGGACTACTCGGGGGCTCTGAGCGATCTCGAGTCGGTTGTCTCACCGATTCGCGTGCTGACCCCGGAGGTCTGGGCCTTGGCACGCCGGGCTGCCGACCGTGCCGCCGGCTCCGCGACGGACATCGTGCGGCTTGCGGTACCGGGTCGGCAGGTGCGGGTCGAAAAGGCCTACCTCGCTGACGAAAGCAACGAGGCAATTCCCGTTGTCACCGCCGTCCCCGTGGACGGCTACGGCAGTGGAGTGATCGAGTCCGCGCTGGCCGCGAACGAGAGGCTCGCGGTAGATGCGCCACCGCTCGTGCAGGTTCTGCCCGACGGCGTGTGGGTGGGCGGCTGGGCCGTGTGCATGGCGCGCGCCGCGGCATCCGTGGTGCAGGGCGGCCGAACCGCGATTCTCGCCGTGCCCGACTATCGCGACCAGGAACAACTCGAGTCCGCGCTGCGAGCCGTGCTCCCGGCCGACTGCGTGGTGCGATTGGATGCCCGTCAGCCGAATCCAGATCGCTATCGCGCCTTCCTGCGCTGCCTTTCCGACCGACCGCTCGCGATAGTCGGCAACCGGTCGGTGGTCTACGCACCGGCGGCCAACTTGGGGCTCATCGCGTTGTGGGATGACGGTGACCCGCTCTACAGCGAGCCGCTCGCCCCCTACGTGTACGCCCGGGACGCCGCGCTACTTCGGCAGGAGCAGCAGGATTGTGCGCTCATGTTTCTGGGGCACTCGCGCAGCACCGAAGTGGAGCGGCTCGTCGAACTGGGCTGGCTACGCTCGATCTCACCCGTGCCGCTCGTGCTGCCGAAAATCGTTCCGACCGCCAATCAGGCCGCTGGTGATCGACTTGCCGCACAGGCGCGCATTCCCTCGGCGGCGTGGCGCGTCGCGCGCGAGGCTCTGGCCACCGGGCCCGTGCTGGTGCAGGTTTCCCGGCCCGGTTACGCGCCCAGCCTTGCCTGTGTCGACTGCAACCAGACCGCACGCTGCGAGCGCTGCGAGGGTCCGCTCGCGCAAAAGTCTTCACGTTCGGTTCCCGCGTGCCTGTGGTGTGGGGCGCTGGCTGCCCAATGGCACTGCTCGAACTGCGGCGGCGAG
>JBJXDR010000037.1:0-17647 GCA_046155245.1 Rhodoglobus sp.
GCCTTACACAGCCGCGCACCGGCGAGCGCGATGTCGATAATGCCCTGCTTGTCGGTGCGGAACACGACATCGCGCTGCAGCACGCTGGTCGAGTTGTACAGGTGCACAATCGCCTGCTTCGCCCCGACAAGGGAGTCATACGTGCGGTTGATGAGCTCCTCCCGCGCCTGGGTCAGCACCTGGATGGTGACATCGTCGGGGATGAGGTTCTGCTCGATGAGGGTGCGCACGAAGTCGAAGTCCGTCTGGCTCGCACTCGGGAAGCCGACCTCGATCTCCTTGTAGCCCATTCGCACGAGGAGTTCGAACATGACGCGTTTGCGCTCGGGGCTCATCGGGTCGATGAGGGCTTGATTGCCGTCGCGAAGATCGACCGCACACCACCGGGGCGCGTGGGTGATTCGTTTCGAGGGCCACGTGCGATCAGGCAGATCGACGCCCAGAACCTCGTGATACGGCCTGTACTTGTGGATCGGCATTGCAGAAGCCGACTGTGTGTTCTTCATGATGGCTGATCTTTCGCTCAAGAGATTCGACGGGTCAGACCGAGGGCGTTTCTTCCAACACCAGTCTCCGCGACGAGTGAGGCCTGAGGTTAGGACTCGTCGCGGCGGCTAAGAAGAAGCAGACCGAACACGCAATAACTTTAGCACCGGGAGTCGCGGGGATGCACGGCGGTTCGCCATACTCGAGGTGTCCGCTTCATCCGCACAGTTTCGCGTCATCCGCACAGTTCCGCTTCATCCGCGCACGGAGAACCCATGTCGTCATCACAGCGTCACCTTCTGGCCATAGCAGCCGCCCTGACGGTGCTCCCCCTCGCCCTGGCGGGGTGCACCACGATCGTCGCCACTCCAGTGACCCCGTCGACGTCGGCCCCAACGGCCGACCCGATCCAGGTCGACAAGCCCACGGACGAGCCCGCGCCGCCCGCATCCGATTTCTTGACGGTGTCTGACGACAGCGGCATCGTGCGCGTCAACGTCCCGAAGTCGTGGAGTGACGTCTCCGGAACGCAGTTGACCAACAGCGACGGCGTCGTGTTCTACAACGTGACGGCGTCTCCCGATCTCGCGTCTTGGCAGAGCGGATGGACCGTTCCCGGCGTCAGCGTCTCGTCGACGCAGGACCCGAGCATCGTCATCGCCGATCTCATCAACGGCACCATCAATGGGGTCGGCGCCGAGTGCGACGCTCCGGAGACCGGCGACTACGACGACGGTGTTTATGTCGGCACCTACGTGTACTTCACCAACTGCGGCGGTGTCGATACCGACTACCTGTCAATCGTCGCTCAGGACGCTGCCCAGACGCACGTCATTGTCGCCAGCATCCAGATGGTGAGCGCGGAGGACAAGTCGACGGTCCGCGACGAGATTCTCAACTCGTTCTGGGCGGTCTTCTGAGAACCGCCCTAAAAGCCTAAGCGCCCCAGCTGCTTCGGATCGCGCTGCCACTCCTTGGCAACCTTGACGCGCAGGGAGAGGTACACCTGGCGGCCCACGAGCTTCTCGATCTCGGCGCGAGCGCGCGCACCGACATCCTGAAGCCGTTCGCCTCCGCGCCCGATGATGATGCCCTTCTGGCTGTCTCGCTCCACAAACACGTTCGCGTAGATCTCGAGCAGATCCTTCGTCGTGCTTTCGATCATGTCGTCGATCGTCACGGCGATCGAGTGCGGCAACTCGTCGGACACGCCCTCAAGCGTCGCCTCGCGGATGAGCTCGCTGATGCGTTCCTCCATGGTCTCGTCGGTGACCGCGTCATCCGGATAAAGCGGCTCGGAGACGGGCATGAGCTTGATGAGTTCCGTCGCGAGAATGTCGAGTTGCACCTTGTCGAAGCTCGAGATCGGGATGATTGCATCCCAGCCCCGCAGCTCGCTCACCGCCTGCAACTGCTCGGCAACACCGGGCCGGGAGGATGCGTCGATCTTGGTGACGATCGCGACCTTCTTGGCCCTCGGAAACGAATCCAGCTGCTCGTTGATGTACCGATCGCCGGGCCCGATCTTCTCGTTCGCCGGTAGGCACAGGCCGATCACGTCGACGTCGCCGAGCGTGGTCTGCACAATGCTGTTGAGCCGCTCACCGAGCAGCGTGCGCGGTCGGTGCATCCCCGGGGTGTCGACGATGACGAGCTGGCCCGCTGGGGCATGGACGATGCCCCGGATGGCTCGGCGCGTCGTCTGCGGCTTGGATGAGGTGATCGCGACCTTCTCGCCGACCAGCGCGTTAGTCAGGGTCGACTTTCCGACGTTGGGCCGGCCCACGAAGGAGACGAATCCCGCGCGGAATTCTTCAGATTTCGACAAGCTCAATCACCAGCTTCCTTCTGGTCGTACGACGCCTGGAAGTCGATGAGCGCCTGGTCTCGTTCGACCAACACAGTGCTGACCCGCTTTCGCCTGCCCTCGGTGCGCTCGGCCGTCAGGAGCAGGCCGGAATACTCGGCCCGCGACCCTGCCACGGGTAGCCGCCCGAGGGCCTTCGTGAGGAGTCCTCCGACGGAGTCGACCTCGTCATCCTCGAGCTCGAGTCCGAAGAGGTCACCGAGCTCGTCGATCGCCAAGCGAGCGCTCACCCGGTAGCGGCCCTCGCCGAGGTCCTCGACCTCGGGGACTTCGCGGTCGTACTCGTCCGAGATGTCCCCCACTAACTCTTCAATGAGGTCCTCAAGGGTGACGAGACCGGCGATACCGCCGTACTCGTCCACGACCATCGCGAGGTGTCCGGACTCGACCTGCATCTGGCGCAGCAGGCTGTCCGCCTTCTGCGACTCGGGCACGAAGAGCGCGCGGCGGGAGAGTTCGCCGGAGGTGAGGGTCGCGGCATCCAGTGTCTGCTCGTGCACGACGCGCGCGACGTCCTTGAGGTAGAGCACGCCGATCACCTCGTCGACATCCTCGCCGATCACTGGCATGCGCGAGACGCCCTTGCTGAGGAACAGGCCCAGGGCGGCGGTCATCGTAGCATCCTGGTTGAGCGTCACCATGTCGGTGCGCGGGATCATCACCTCACGAACGACCGTGTCGTTGAACTCGAAGATCGAGTGGATGAGCTCGCGATCGTCCTCCTCGAGCACGTCAAGCTCGGTCGCCTCATCGACCATGCTGAGCAACTGCTCTTCACTCGAGAACGTCGCGGTGCGAGGACGCCCCGGAGTCACCCGGTTGCCGATGGCCACGAGAGCGTCGGCGAGCGGACCCAGGATCACCCGGGTGGCCCGCACGATCGGCGCCGCAACCCGCATGATGGGCCGCGCGTTGGCTCGACCGACACTGCGCGGGCTCGAACCCACGAGCACGAAGGAGGTTGCCGTCATGATGAGGGCGCTGGCCAGAAGGGTCCACCACCAGTCGGTGAACAGGCTTGCGAAAGCGAGGGTCACCAGAACGGCAGCGGTCGTCTCCGCGACGATGCGCATGAAGTTCAGCGCGTTGACATGAGCCCCGGGATCGCGAGAGATGGCGAGCAGCGATCGCCGGGATCGGCTAGTCGCCGCGAGATCGACGAGATCGCTGCGACTGAGTACCGTGAGGGCCGAGTCGGCCGCCGCGAGCAGGCCGCCGAAGACGACCAGCAGCACCGCAACGCTGAAGAAGATGCTGACGGCCATTGCTCGGCCCTACCGTCGTCGCTCGGCCAGGGCGAATCCGACGAGGATGTCGCGCTGGATGCCGAACATCTCCTTCTCCTCTTCGGGCTCGGCGTGATCGAAGCCGAGAAGGTGAAGGATGCCGTGGGTCGTCAGCAGAAGCATCTCCTCGAGTGGGGTGTGACCCGCCGTCTCGGCCTGTGCGATCGCGACCTGCGGGCAGACGACGATGTCGCCGAGCAGACCGGCCGGCGTGAGGTGATCTTCGCTCCCCGGACGCAGTTCATCCATCGGAAAACTCAGCACGTCGGTCGGACCGGGCTCATCCATCCACTGCACGTGCAGCTGCTCCATCGCGGATTCGTCGACGAACACGATCGCGAGCTCCGCGTCGGGATGCACGTGGAGCTGGTCAAGCGCATAGACCGCGAGCCGCTGAATCGCGGGCTCGTCGACCGGTACCCCGGACTCGTTGTTGATCTCGATCGACATGGTCACCGCCCGAATCGTCGGTCGCGCTTGCGGGGGGCTTCGCGGGCCTCAAACTTCTGGAGCTGCTTCTCGGCATCGTACTTGGTGTACGCGTCCACGATCTGGCCCACCAGGGTGTGTCGCACGACATCGGCGCTGGTGAGCCTCGCGAAGTGGATGTCGTCGATGTCAGAAAGCACTGTGGTCACGAGCTGGAGGCCCGACGCACCTGCGGGCAGGTCGACCTGCGTGACATCCCCGGTGACGACCATGCGTGAGCCGAAGCCCAGACGGGTGAGGAACATCTTCATCTGCTCGGGCGTCGTGTTCTGCGCCTCATCGAGCACGATGAACGAGTTGTTGAGGGTGCGCCCGCGCATGTAGGCGAGCGGCGCGACCTCGACCGTGCCGCTCGCGAGCAGTTTCGGCACCAGCTCGGGGTCCATCATCTCGTTGAGGGCGTCGTAGAGCGGGCGCAGGTACGGGTCGATCTTGTCGGTCAGTGTGCCGGGCAGAAAGCCGAGGCGCTCCCCTGCCTCAATCGCCGGCCGACTCAGAATGATGCGGTCGACCTCTTTGCGCTGAAGTGCCTGCACGGCCTTGGCCATCGCGAGGTACGTCTTACCGGTGCCCGCCGGTCCGATACCGAACACGATCGTGTTTACATCGATCGCGTCGACGTACTGCTTCTGGCCGAGAGTTTTCGGGCGGATGCTCTTGCCCCGAGCCGTAAGGATCGCTTGGCTCAGCAGCTCCGCCGGGCTGCCCGACTTACTGTCAAGGATGCGCGCGGTGGAGGACACCTCGACGGGCCCGAGTTCGTGACCGTTGCGCACCATCGTGATGAGTTCTTCGACGAGCTCGCGCGCCGCCTCTACTTGCACAGCATCGCCCGTGAGTGTGATGACGTTGCCGCGCACCAGCACATCGACGAGCGGGAACTGCTTTTCGATGGTTGACAACAGGCGGTCCTGAGGACCCAGCAGTCTCACCATCGCCACACCGTCGACCTCGATCTCGACGCGCGCTTCGTCGCTGGCCGGAAACTCGCTACTGCCCAAGAGAGCCTTCCGGCAGGGTGCCGCCGAGCATATGAGCGTGCACGTGGAAGATCGTTTGGCCGGCACTCGCGCCGGTGTTGAAGACCAATCGGAACTCACCGCCGCAGAACTCATCGGCAAGCGCCTGCGCGGTCGCAACGACCAAGGCCAGAAGCTCCGGATCGCCCGCCGCAAGCTCCGTCACGTTCGTGTACTCCTGCGTCTTGGGTACGACAAGGATGTGCACCGGCGCCTTAGGGGCGATGTCGCGGAACGCGATGAGCGCATCGTTCTCGTAGACGATGTCAGCAGGGATCTCTCGCGCGATGATGCGCGAGAAGATCGAGCGCTCGGAAGTCATGAATACCAGCTTAACGTCACCAGCGCCCGAGCTTCACGGCCAGGACCGCGAGAGCAGCCGGACCCGCCGTGCTGGTGCGCAGCACCTCGTTGCCGAGGTGCACGATCTCGGCGCCCGCAGCGCTGAGGGCGTCGAGCTCCTGCGGCGTGATGCCCCCCTCCGGCCCCACGACGAGAATCAGATCGCGCCCGTCGAGCTCGAGGGCTGAGAGCGGGGTCGCTGCGGTCGGCTCAAGCACGAGCATCCGCGCGCCATCGGCCTCGCCATCGCTCGCAGAAGCCAACCGGGCCAACTGCTTGGTGGTGACCAGGTCCAGTACATCGGGAAGCCAGGCGCGAAGTGACTGCTTGGTCGCTTCGCGCGCGACGGCGGCCCAGCGGTCCCGACCTTTGGCGACCTTCGCACCCTCCCACCGGGAGATGCTGCGCCCCGCCGCCCACGGGATGACGCCATCCACGCCCAACTCGGTGGCGACCTGTACGGCGAGCTCGTCCCGATCCCCCTTCGCGAGAGCCTGAGCGAGGAAGACCGCCGGTGTGGACCGGGGGTGCTCGATCACCGAGGTGGCCTCGACGACCAACTGGGTGTGTTCGGCTGACGAGACGACGCCCGTCGCCACGAGGCCGGCTCCATTACCGATCGAGATCGGCTCGCCGACGCCGAGACGGCTCACGGTCACCGCATGGCGGGCCTCGGAGCCAGCGATCGTGATGCGATCACCGACAGCGGCCGTGGCGAGGGACTCGTCGAGGTAGAAGTGCGCCAAGCGGCTAAATCCCCATGAAGCGGTCGCGCAGCTTGGTGAACAGGCCCTGCTGGAAGTGCGCGAACTGCGGCGCCGGTTGCTTTCGGGCAGCCGCGAGCTGTTCGACCAGCGCCTTCTCCTTGGCGCTGAGCTTCATCGGTGTCATGACCTGAACGCCGATGCGGAGGTCACCCCGGCCGGTACCGCGCAGGTGAGTGATGCCGCGCTCCCTGATCGTGATGACCTCGGCGCTCTGGGTGCCCGGTCGGATGTCGAAAGCGATCTCACCGTCGAGGCCCTTGAGGGTCGTGCGCGTACCGAGGATCGCCGTGGTCATCGGAACCTCGACTGTCGCTAGCAGGTCATCCCCGTTGCGGCTGAAGGTCTCGTGGTGACGCACCTTGATCTCGAGGTACAGGTCGCCAGCGGGGCCACCAGCCGGTCCGACCTCGCCCTGGCCGGGCATCTGGAGGCGAAGACCCGTGTCGACGCCCGCCGGGATGTCGACCGGGATGGAGCGCGATGCCCTCACGCGTCCCTTGCCGGCGCAAGTGACACACGGGTTAGCGATGATCGTTCCGTAGCCCTGGCAGGTGCCGCACGGGTTGGAGGTGACGACGTTGCCGAGAAGGCTGCGCATGGTGCGCTGGATCTGACCAGAACCGCCGCAGATGTCGCAGCGAACGGGCGAGGTGCCCGGCGCGCAACACGACCCATTGCAGGTCTGGCAGAGCACAGCCGTAGTGACCTCGAGGTCGCGCTTGGTGCCGAAGATGACCTCGTCGAGGTCGACCTCGACCTTCACGAGCCCGTCTTGCCCGCGCTCACGGCGCGATCGAGGGCCGGTAGTGCGCCCGCCACCCCCGCCGAAGAAGGTCTCGAAGATGTCGCCGAAGCCGCCGAAATTCGCGCCCCCGCCGAATCCGGCTTGCGGCCCGAGGTCGTACTGCTGGCGCTCACGCGGGTCGCTGAGCACGTCATACGCGTGCGTGACCTCCTTGAACCGCTCGGATGCCTCGGCACTCGGGTTCACGTCGGGGTGCAACTCGCGCGCCAGCTTGCGATACGCGCGCTTGATGTCCTCAGGTGATGCGGCGCGATCCACACCCAGCACCTCGTAATGGTCAGCCACAAACAATCCTCGTATTGGTCAGTATCTCGGTCATCAGTCCGTGCCGAGCAGGCGCGAGAGGTAGCGAGCCACCGCTCGCACAGCGGCCATGTTGTTCGAATAATCCATGCGCGTGGGACCCAACACCGCTAGGCGCGCTACATTCCCCCCGGAGGTCGAATACCCGGCCGAAACGACCGACGTCTCTCCGAGTCCGAAGCCCGCGTTCTCCTGGCCGATACGCGCGGTCACCACGCCGGTGTCGACTTCCATCTCGCCGAACAGACGGAGCAATGTGACCTGCTCCTCGATGGCTTCGAGCACGGGGAAGATGCTGCCGCCGAAGTCCTCCTCGGTACGGGCGAGGTTCGCGGTGCCTGCCATCAGGAGCCGATCGTGGCGGTTGGCGAGCACCTGTTCCACGAGAGTCGAGGTGACTTGGGCAACGAGATGGCGACGCTCGGGCCCAACGGCGTCGGCGAACTCGGTGAGAGCTGCCGCGGCATCCGTCAACCCGATGCCGACGACCGCGGTATTGAGCTTGGCCCGCAACTCACCGAGGAAGGAGTCGTCGATGCTCGAGTGGACGTCGATCAGACGCTGCTCGACCCGGCCGGAATCGGTGATGAGTACGGTCATGAGCCGGGTGTCGCTGAGCGGAACGAGTTCAATGTGGCGCACACGCGAGGTCGCCAGCGACGGATACTGCACGAGCGCAACCTGGTGAGTGAGTTGCGAGAGGAGGCGCACGGTGCGTGCGAGCACGTCGTCGAGATCCACGGATTCACCCAGGAACTCCTCGATCGCCTGCCGCTGCGCCGAGCTCAACGGCCGCAAATCGGCAAGCTGGTCGACAAAGACGCGATATCCCTTGTCGGTCGGCACACGGCCCGACGAGGTGTGTGGGGCCGCGATGAGTTCCTCATCCTCCAGCAGAGCCATGTCGTTGCGGATCGTCGCGGCCGATACGCCGAAAGCGTGCCGCTCGACAATCGATTTCGAACCGACCGGCTCGCGTGATGTCACGTAGTCCTGCACAATGACGCGCAGCACCGCAAGACCCCGCTCGGACACCACGGGAACCACCGCCTTCCGCTGTTGGCACTCTGTTCCGCTGACTGCCAATTGTACCGTGACTCGCCGTGGCGAAACCGTTGCACGCGGTGTTCCGTCGCGATAGCTTGTGCTCACACCTTCCACCGATGCACGAAAGGCAACGGGTCGATGACCGAAGCGCCACCTCCGCCTGTTGCGGCTCAACCGCTGCCAGCCACGGAGGACAAGCAGTGGGCGTCATTCGCGCACTTCGGCGGTGTTGTTGGTCCTGTGCCCGCATTGATCATCTTCCTGGTCTTCAAGGACCGCGGCGAGCGCACCCGTGCGGAATCAAAGGAAGCCCTGAACTGGCAGATCACGTTCGTTATCGGCTGGGTGGCGTTGAGCCTGGTCGGCACGGCCGTGAGCTTCGCGTTCTCCGCGATGGGCATCTATGTCCTCGGAGACTTGCTGGGCTTCCTCCCGCTGCTCTGGTGGACTCTCAACGCAGTGTTGTCCGTTCTCGGCGGGGTAAAGGTGCAGGGCGGTGGGTCATACCGCTATCCGTTCGCACTCCGCCTCGTCAAATAGCTCCACCTCATCACAACCATCGAAAGGTCACCATGACAGACGCAACTCCCGCACCGGCCGCTCCGCTGACTCCCGCCGAGGACAAGCAGTGGGGCTCCTTCGCCCACCTCGGTGGCATCATCGGCTTCCTGCCGTCGCTCATTATCTGGCTCGTCTTCAAGGATCGCGGTGCGGTTACCAACGTTGAGGCGAAAGAGGCGCTGAACTTCCAGATCACGGCCGCTATCGCACAGGTCGCGGTCTTCATCATCAACGCGATCCTCACCGCCGTCACCTTCGGCATCTGGGGCTTCATCGGGTGGCTCCTGCCCCTCGCCGTCTGGGTGGTGTCGCTGATCTGGTCGATCATGGGCTTCCAGAAGGTCAACGCCGGCGGCTCCTACCGCTACCCGGTGTCGATCCGTCTCATCAAGTAACTGTTCTCAGAGCGAGTCCGGGGGCAGCGCCTCCGGACTCGCTGCTGCTTTAATGGGGGAATGTCCGCAACCCCTCCTCCCCCGGTCAATCCCTACGCTGCGCCAGCCCAGCCACTCAGTCCGAGCGACGAGAAGCTCTGGGCCACCCTCATCCACATCGGCGGAATCCTTTTCGGGTTTCTGCCCGCGCTGGTCGGATACCTCCTCCTGAAGGACCGAGGGCCGTTCATCCGCGCGCACACCGCGACAGCGCTCAACTTCCAGCTGACGCTGATCATCGCCTATGCGGTCGGTACTGTCACGTCGTTGCTGCTGATCGGCTTCCTAATCCTCATTGCCGCCTGGGTTGCGACCATCGTGCTCGGGATAGTCGCCGCGATGGCGGCTAACCGTGGCGAGGGGTACACGTACCCACTGGCGATCACGTTTGTGAGTTAGGCCGGGCTGCTGGGTCGGTTTCGATACGCGGCCTGTGGCCGCTACTAAGCCAGCCGGCTACTCAACCAGCCCGCTACTCAACCAGCCGGCGCACGACAGCGTCGGCGAGCAGTCGCCCTCCCAGGGTTAGTTGCACCTGCCCTGCGAGGGCGGCACGGGCATCCACGAGTTCGTCGGCGATGAGCCCCGCGACCGCCCGGCGGCCGGATGCCTCGAGCTCAGCCACCGGCATTCCCTCACGTAGGCGCGTGCGCAACAACACCGCCTCAACCCGACGGGTGGGTTCGTCAAGCGTCTCACGCCCGGCGGCCGGGGACATTCCGGCGGCGATGCGGTCCGCGTAGGCGGCGGGATGCTTCACGTTCCACCACCGCACGCCGCCGATGTGGCTGTGCGCTCCTGGCCCCACGCCCCACCAGTCGTGACCCTGCCAGTAGGCCAGGTTGTGGCGCGAGCGGTGATCGACACCTTCGGATTCCGGCGTTCGCGCCCAATTGCTCACCTCGTACCACTCGTAGCCCGCGGTGGCCAGGCGGCCGTCGGCGAGCTCGTACATGTCGGCCTGAAGGTCGTCGTCGGGCATGGGCACATCACCACGCCGAATCTGGGCCGCGAGCTTCGTGCCGTCCTCGACGATGAGTGCGTAGGCGGAGAGGTGGTCCGGGTTCTGGGCGAGAGCCTGATCCAACGATGCCTCCCAGTCGCCAAGGCTCTCCCCCGGGGTGCCGTAGATGAGGTCGAGGCTCACCTGAAGGCCCGCCTCGCGCGCCCACCCGACCACCAAGGGGATGCGCGACGGGTCATGCGTGCGCTCGAGGGTCGCGAGCACATGCGGCACTGCTGACTGCATGCCGAACGAGACCCGGGTGAAGCCGGCCGCGCGGAGTGCGACCAGGTAGTCGAGGTCGACCGAGTCGGGGTTGGCCTCGGTAGTCACCTCGGCGCCGTCGACGAGCCCCCACGTGTCGACCACCGAGTGGAGCATTGCCGCGAGATGAGCGGCCGGCAGCAGTGTCGGCGTGCCACCCCCGAAGAAGACGGTGCTGACCGAGCGCTCAGGCAGTCCTGCCTCGCGAAGAACCCGCTCGGCGAGCGCGAGCTCCACGATGGCCTGGCCCGCGTAGTCGGAACGTGTGGCGCCGCGGAGTTCCTCGCTCGTATACGTGTTGAAGTCGCAGTATCCGCAGCGCACGCGGCAGAACGGCACGTGTAGGTAGACACCGAAGTTGCGGTCAGCTGCGGCATCCAACACCGACGGGGGCAGCGCGCCGTCGCGGGGTGCAGGATCCGCTATGGGCAGTGCGCTCGGCGCCATCAGCTCGGGTCCATCAGTTCGGGTCCATCAGTTCGGGTCCATCAGCGCGACCATCAGCGCCTCACCAGCCGAAAGCGGTCGATCGGAGTGATGAGAGGGCCGACTACGAACCGGGCCGGCCCGCTGATGAACGCGGCGGTCGCGGCGCGCACGGGTGGGATCATGACTCGATGGGTCTCGCCAGCGCCCGCAGGTAACGGCGCGTGAAGATCTCCCGCGCGACGCGCAGTGCGGGGTAGACAGCCCACCACCAGCGCGAGCTCGGCCGCGAGAACGCGCGCACCGTCAACCACACCGAGCCGTCCAGCCGTTGAGATACGACAAAGGCCTCCTCACCGTCCTCCGGATGCCCCGGCAGGGTGCCATAGGCAAATCCCTTGCGCTTCGGTTCATCAACGATGTATACGATGCGCACGGGCGACTTCACGCCGACCGGTCCCACGACCGGGATGACCAGCTGAGCGCTGTCGCCCGGGCGCACGAACGGCGTGCCGTCCGGGCCGAAGGTGTGCTCGGTCGCGCTCGTGGGCCGGATCGGCGTGCCATCGGCGTGGAAACTGACGGGCGTGTAGGTCTGCGCCTCAACGGCGCTGGGGGCCCCGAGGGGATGCACGCGGAATCCGCTGCCCCGCTGGATGCCCCACGACAGCGCCGATGCCCAGGCGTACTGGAAGCGCGCGTCACCGTGCCCGATGCGGGCAGTGCGCTCGATCGGTCGGTAGCCGGTTGGCGGATATCGCAGCAGGTCCTGCGCCCGCGTCGCACCGACGGCACCGTAGGTGACCGGCGTCTCCCACAATTCAGGCATCAGACCAAACTAGCTGACTCCGCTGACAGGTCTAGAACTCCAGGGCGAAGAGGTCCCTCGACCCCGCGGTTGCCGCACCCAACAGCCCGGCGCAGGCCGGCAGGAGCTGCTCCGCGAAGAACCGCGCCATGACGAGTTGCTCCTTCGCCGTGTCGGCGTCCAAGGGAACCGCGGCGAGCGCCGAACGGGCGAGGAGCCACGCGCTCGTGACGAGTCCCCACATGCGGAGGTACGGGCTTGAGCCCGCGAGTACCGCGTTGGGGTCGGCGACGCCGGTGCGCAGCATCCACGTGGTCGCGGTCTCGAGTGCATCGAGTTGGCGCGCGAGCTCGGTGCGAATGCTTTCGAAGTCGGCGCCCGCGGCATCCAGATCGCCGAGAATCCCGCGAATCTGCGCGATGAACTCCATGACGGATGCCCCGTCGCGCACCCCGAGCTTGCGACCCACGAGGTCTGCGGCCTGGATGCCGTTGGTGCCCTCGTAGATCGCAGCGATGCGGATATCCCGCACGTGCTGGGCAGCACCGGTCTCCTCGATGAATCCCATGCCGCCGTGTACCTGGAGGGCGATGGAGGTCAGCTCGTTTCCTACGTCGGTGCCGAAACTCTTGCAGATCGGGGTGAGCAGGCCGGCGATCTCGGCCGCGCGGGCGCGCTCCGCGGCATCCGGATGATGGCTCGCGATGTCCATGTAGGTCGCGTTCAGCAGCATGAGTCGCCGGATCGCGGCGATTGACGCCTTCTGGGTCAGGATCATGCGACGCACGTCGGGGAACTCGATGATCGCCGAATCTTTGCCGGTTGCCCCGATTGCGAGGCCCTGACGGCGATCCTTCGCGTAAGCCAGCGACTGCTGAAACGCGCGCTCGCTCAGGGCGACGCCCTGCATGCCGACCGAGAGGCGGGCCACGTTCATCATGACGAACATGATGCGCATCCCCATGTTCTCCTCACCGATGAGGTAGCCGGTCGCGGCCTCGTAGTTGAGAACACAGGTCGGCGAACCGTGGATGCCCATCTTGTGTTCAATCGACAGCGCTGTTACCGCGTTCCGCTCGCCGAGGGTGCCGTCGTCGTTCATCATGAACTTCGGAACGATGAAGCACGAGATACCTCGTGTTCCAGCCGGTGCGCCGGGGGTGCGAGCGAGCACGAGGTGCACGATCTGCTCCGCCATGTCGTGTTCGCCCCAGGTGATGTAGATCTTCTGACCGGTGATCGCGTAGGTGCCGTCCGCGTTGGGCACGGCCTTGGTGGTCAGAGCGCCCACGTCCGAGCCGGCCTGCGGCTCCGTGAGGTTCATCGTGCCGGTCCACTCACCGGAGACCATCTTGGGCAGGTAGGTGTTCTTCTGCTCGTCGCTGCCGTAGTGCAGGAGCGCGTCGATTGCGCCCTGAGTGAGTAGCGGACAGAGTGCGAAGCCCATGTTGGACGACTGCAGCATCTCCTGCAGGGCGAGACCGACCACCGACGGGAAGCCGCCACCGCCGTACTGCTCCGGAAACTGGAGCGTGTTCCACCCCGACTCGACGTAGGTGTCGTACGCGCGCTTGAACTCCGGCGGCAGGGTGACGTTGCCCTTGCCGTCGTGCTGGGCGCCCACCGTGTCGCCGATGCGGTTGGTCGGGGCCACGACCTTGCTCATGAAGTTGGCGGCCTCGTCGAGGAGCCCGCTGACGGTCTCTAGGTCCGCGTGCTCGAACCCGGGGAGGGCCGCAACGTCGCGGTAGTTCACCACGTGCTCGAGGATGAAGTTCATATCGGACGACGGCGGCCTGAAGTCACTCATGGCGCCACTGTACGCCGGGGGTTCGCGTCATCCAGTTGGCTTTGGATGCTCGCCACAGGCGTTACCGCAGCACCGGGGGTCTTGTTGTGGCTCTGCTCTACAGTCGCTGTGAACCGGCGCCCCCGCTCAGCGCGCCAAGTGCCGTTCGAGCGCCTCGACGATGAGCGCGTGATCCTCCTGGTGGGGCAGCCCCGACACCGCAATGGTTCCGACGACTCCGACGCCGGCGATTGTCACCGGGAAGCCGCCGCCAAACCCTGCGAACTCGTGGGGGTTCATCCACGGCGCACTCTCCAATGTGTGAGCGTCGAGGATCGGGAACTGCAGACCGACCCGGTAGCTGGATGCCTCGAACTCTCGAACCGTGCGCTTCTTGCGCTCGATCCACACGCCGTTGTGGGGCTTGGTACCGGGCAGGGCGCAGTGGAAGAGGCGGTGCTCGCCCCGCGAGACGTCGATCTCCACCGCGTGGCCGCGCTCGATGGCCATCGCCCGCAGTGCACCACCGAGCTCCCACGCGTCGTCGTTGGTAAAGCTCGTGAGCACGAGGCGCTTCTCCTGCTCGATCACTTCGGCGATGAGCGCGTCGAGGGTTGGGTCGGAGGGGTTCACAGGGGTCCTTTCGAAGACTTTCACTGTACCCGCGAGCAAGTCGACGTCTCCGCCGCCGGCTAGAACGGGGGCGGATCGCTCGTTCGGATCGCGCCGGACGGGCTAGTCCATGTGCTGACACCGCCACTTCGCTCGACCCTCCAATTCGTCTCGTGTTTGAGTCGGTGGTGATGTCGGCAGAGACTCGCGAGGTTGGTTTCGGCCGTCTTGCCGTCGTCATCCCACGCAAGTGTGTGGTCGAGGTCGCACTCCCGGGCACGGCGACCGCACCCCGGGAACGTGCACACGACATCCCGCAGCCCGACCATGCGCTTGAGGTCGGCGGGCGGGCGATAGCGCGTGCGGTCGACGTCGAGCACTGTGCCCGTGACTGGGTGGGTCAGGATGCGGTGGAAGCTGGGCGCGTGAGCCGCGAGCCTGCGGGCGGTCGCCGCGTCGATCGGGCCGTAGCCCTCGAGGATGCCAGGCTCAGCTCCGCCGAGAAGGGTTAGTACGGGCACCAGCACCCCGACGGTGACGCCAACGGAACCTTGGGCTCCGAGCACGCCCGCGAGCAGGTCGCTCGCGACATCAGCGCGAAGTTGGGCTAGCGTGCGGGTCTCGTCGCCGGCCTTCGCGAGCTGCGTGGCGATGCGACTCACGTGCAGTATCGCCCGCTGTGCGGCGTCGGCGGGCATGTAGGCGTGCAGCCACGCCATGCCGTCAACGTCTGGCTCGAGGATGACGCGGCGCGCCTCGGCCGCTCGCTCGTGTCGCTCGGCGGGAGGCTCCGCGACGAGTCGCTCCCGCAGCGCCCGCGCCATCGCCCTGAACCGCGCTGGCGCGAGGGTGGCGGCCGGCTGCAGGAGCTCGGTCTCGAAGGTCTGGCACGCGGCATCCGTCAGACCGATCGCGAGAGACGCGACAGTGGAGGCGTTGGCGGCCGAGACCTCGCCCTCGCGGAAGGATTCCCAGAGCGTGGGGGTGAGGGTGCGAAGGGTGTCGGCCTCGAACGCCTGTGAGCGCACGGTCGACTCGGCAAGGTTCAGGCGTACAGCGAGATCGGCGATCGCGGCCCGTTCGGCGAATTCGACAGCAGCCGGGCCCAGCTGGGTCGGGCCGAGATACAGCTCGGGGAAGTCGCGCGCCTCACGCAGAGTTGCGACGATCGCCGACATCTGCTCGGCCTGAGCGCGAGCTACCGCCGTGTGCGCGACCTCCGCCCGAGCGATGCCAAACTCGAGGCGCACGTCTGGCAGGCGCTGATCGAGCAGTGTCGGAACTTCCTCCATGACTCAAGTGAAACAGGGGCCACCGACATTGCTGCGGACCCAAGTCGAAGACAAAAAAGCAGGTCACGAGGTATATTCGAGTCTCCTGCAGAACGGGACCGGACGGCCGAGAACGAACTACTTCTTGTCCTTCTTCTCCACGTCCCCGGTCAGTGCAGCGACAAACGCCTCTTGCGGAACCTCCACACGACCCACCATCTTCATGCGCTTCTTGCCCTCCTTCTGCTTCTCGAGGAGTTTGCGCTTGCGGGTGATGTCACCGCCGTAGCACTTCGCGAGCACGTCTTTGCGCATCGCGGAGATTGACTCGCGCGCGATGATGCGTGCGCCGATCGCGGCCTGGATGGGCACCTCGAACTGCTGGCGCGGGATGAGTTTCTTGAGGCGCTCAGTCATGAGCACGCCGTACGCGTAGGCCTTGTCGCGATGCACGATCGCGCTGAAGGCATCCACCGCTTCGCCCTGAAGCAGGATGTCGACCTTCACGAGGTCGGCCTCCTGCTCGCCGCTGGGCTCGTAGTCGAGGGAGGCGTAGCCAGCGGTCTTGCTCTTGAGCTGGTCGAAGAAATCGAAGACGATCTCACCGAGCGGAATCGTGTACTTGATCTCGACGCGGTCCTCACCGAGGTAGTCCATGCCGATCAGGCTGCCGCGCCGCGACTGGCAGAGCTCCATGATCGTGCCGACGTAGTCCTTGGGTGCAAGAATCGCAGCCCGAACCATCGGCTCGGTCACGTGCGCAATTTTCGTGCCCGACGGGAACTCGCTCGGGTTGGTGACGGTGTACTGCTTCTTGTCCTCGGTCGTGACCTCGTAGGTGACCGAGGGCGCAGTCGAGATCAGGTCGAGTCCGAACTCGCGCTCCAGGCGTTCGGTCACGATCTCGAGGTGCAGGAGCCCCAGGAATCCGCACCTGAAGCCGAAGCCGAGGGCGACGGATGTCTCGGGCTCGTAGTTGAGCGAGGCATCCGACAACTTGAGCTTGTCGAGGGCCTCCCGCAGCACCGGGTAATCGCTGCCGTCGATCGGGTACAGGCCCGAGAAGACCATGGGCTTGGGGTCGGTGTAGCCGGCCAGCGCGACTGTCGCCGGCTTGGCGGCATTGGTAACGGTGTCGCCGACCTTGGACTGGCGCACATCCTTCACGCCCGTGATGAGGTAGCCGACCTCGCCGACGCCGAGACCCTTCGTGGGTGTCGGCTCGGGCGAACTCACGCCGATCTCGAGCAGCTCGTGCACGGCCTTGGTCGACATCATCTGGATGCGCTCGCGGGGGCTGAGCTTTCCATCGATCATGCGCACGTAGGTGATGACCCCACGGTAGGAGTCGTACACCGAGTCGAAGATCATCGCGCGTGAGGGCGCAGTGGGGTCGCCCTGAGGTGCGGGGATCAGCTCGACGACGCGGTCGAGCAGGGCATCCACCCCTACCCCGGTCTTGCCGGACACGCGCAACACGTCGTCGGGGTTGCCGCCGATGAGGCTCGCGAGTTCCCTCGCGTACTTGTCGGGCTCCGCGGCGGGTAGGTCGATTTTGTTGAGCACCGGGATGATCGTGAGGTCGTTCTCGAGCGCGAGGTAAAGGTTCGCGAGGGTTTGCGCTTCGATGCCCTGCGCGGCATCCACCAGAAGGATCGCGCCCTCGCACGCGGCGAGCGAACGAGACACCTCGTAGGTGAAGTCGACGTGGCCGGGGGTGTCGATCATGTTGAGCGCGAAGGTCGTACCGTCCAACGCCCACGGCATGCGCACGGCCTGGCTCTTGATCGTGATGCCGCGCTCGCGCTCGATGTCCATGCGGTCGAGGTACTGAGCGCGCATGTCGCGGTCGGAGACGACCCCGGTGATGCCGAGCATGCGATCCGCGAGGGTCGACTTGCCGTGGTCGATGTGCGCGATGATGCAGAAATTACGGATGAACGCGGGGTCGGTCGAGGCAGGTTCTAGTGCCCTGCTGGCTCTGGGACTCAACGCGCGCCTCTCGTCGTGACCCGGTGGGGCCGCGCTCCAGTTTACGAGACGAGGGCGGGGGCGGATGCCCGTGGTG
>JBJXDR010000038.1:0-21925 GCA_046155245.1 Rhodoglobus sp.
GGGGTGCCGTTAGCCCGCGCGAGCATGTCGTGGGCGTTGTGGGCGAGAGCGGCAACCGAGATGGTGCCGAGCGGCGTGGGCAGACCCGCAGTGGCGGTGCCGAGCCCAGCCCAATACTCGTGGAGCACCGTCCACGGCTGGGTCGTGGGTTTGGGGAGGGCGATCACGGGGCGCTACTAATCGGCTGCGCGGCGGCCGGTTTGCTCGGGCCCGCGGCCTCGAGGGGCACGGCGAGAGCGGCGAGGGATGCCGCGGCGAGATCCAGCACGCGGGCGGCGGCCGCGGCATCCCGATCGGCGAGCCAGGCCTGGGATACGCCGCCGGTCGTGGTGATGAGCGCGCGAGCCACGTCTTCGATGGGGGCTGTCCAGCGCACCCCGGCGGCGGCAGCGCCCTCGGTGAGGAGCTCGGTCGCAGCGGCGCGGTAGCGCGCGTGCTGCTCGCGGGCTAAGTGTTCGAGGCCGGGCGTGCGCAACGCGTAGAGCATGAGTTCCTGCAGCACTTGCTCGTGAAACGGGTCGGCCATCACGTAGTCGAGGAACGCGCCGAGGCCGGCGCGCAGCGAGGTGCGGATGTCGGTGCCCGGTCGCAGGGCGGCGAACGAGGCCACCGACTCGGCGTCGACGACGTACGCGACGAGTTCGCGCATCATCTCGTCGTGCGAGCGGAAGGCATAGTGAAAGCTCGCGAGCGACATACCCGCCTCGGCCACGATGGCCCGTGTGGTCGCGCCGGAGACGCCGTGGTCCGCGATGACGCGGAGGGCGGCCCGCACGAGCAGGGTTCGACGCTGGTCGGCGGGGATGCGGTTCACCCTTACCTCCTGTCGGCTCCTACGCGGCAGTGCCGCGAGTGGGTCAACTGTCCCAGACGCGCGTCCCGATCGCAAGCGTGTCGGCGGTGAGCCCTAGCCTGATCGCCATGGAACTCGTGCTGATCCCTGGCTTCTGGCTCGACGGCGACTCGTGGGGGCCGGTCACTGCAGACCTTCGCGCTGCGGGGCACCACGTGCATCCGCTCACCCTGCCCGGCATGGAGTCACGCGACGCCGATCGCTCGAGCATCACGCTGCGCGATCACGTTGAGGCGGTGATCGCGGTCGTCGACGAGCTGCCCGACCCGGTCGTGCTCGTCGGGCACAGCGGTGGCGGCGCGATTGCCTGGGCGGTGGCGGATGCTCGTGCCTCCGGCATCGCGCGGGTGGTGTTCGTCGACAGCGGACCCCTCGGCAACGGCAACGTGATCAACGACGAACTGCCCGTGGTGGACGGCGAAATGCCACTGCCGGAGTGGAGCGTCTTCGAGGCCGAAGACCTCGTCGACCTGGATGACGCGCTGCGCGAGCACTTCATCGCGATCGCGATCCCGGAGCCCGCGCAGGTCGCCAGCGACAAGCAGGTGCTGTCGGATCCGCGGCGCTACGAGGTGCCCGCCACCGTGATTTGTTGCGAGTTCTCGACCGAGCTCATGCGCTCGTGGCTTGCGGGCGGGCATCCGTTCGTCGCGGAGCTCGCCGCGATCAAGGACTACGAACTCGTCGACCTGCCGACGGGCCACTGGCCGCAGTTCACCAAGCCCGCAGCGCTCGCGGCGGTGATCCGGGCGGCTGTGGAGCGGTAGGGCTGTCGCCCCACATCGCGAGCCCGATGTCTACGAGGTCGAGCCGGTCGAGGCGATCGATCGTGTCCAGGCCGAACCATTTCGCTTCGTCAGAACTGCCTGCAATTTCCTGCGAGAGCGTGCCCCCGACAACCTCGGCCAAGTACACGATTCGAAGGGCATGAAGAGGGCGACCGATGCCGTTGATGCGGTCACCGGCAGCGATGAATAGGGAGTGAACGCCGATGAGGTCGCCTAGACGCGCGCTGTACCCCGTCTCTTCGCGAATCTCCCGGACGGCCGCGTCCGGCACTGTCTCAAAGTCTTCGACCCCGCCACCCGGGAGGGTCCACCCAGACCGCCCATCCTCGTTCCAGTGCGTCAGAAGGATCGCGCGATCGCGAACGATTAGTCCGTACGCTCCGATGCGGATGTCCATCGGTCGCCAGCCTAGCGCGAGTGCCCCGGCAGGGACTCGAACCCTGACTGGGACGATTTTAAGTCGTCTGCCTCTGCCGATTGGGCTACCGGGGCGGTGCTTAAAGTGTGGCACGGCGAGCGCGCGGTCAGTTGTTGACGGCGCGGCCGCTGCAGGGGGCGCGCTGACCACAAACCGGCGCGCCGTTGGGACGCAGGGCGAGCGGGTACCGTGGCAGACCGCACGTTAGCTCGGACTAGCCCTTCGGGCGTACCGCGAACTCCTCAAACGCCGCACGCGGATGCGAACGCGCCTCGAGCGCGACCAAGTCGCGCCGTAACACGAAGTTGACGATGTCGTCGACGAAGATGCGAATCTTCCGCTCCCACGTAGGGATTGCGAAGCCGTGGTATCCACGGTGCATGACCCAGGCGAGGTAACCCTTGATCGCGAAGTTGCCCGACTGGAACACGCCATGGTTGAGACCGATACCGGCGACCGCGCCCTGATTCTTGTGGCAGTAGTCCTTCGGGTTCTCGTCGCGCAGGACGGCGACGATGTTCTTCGCTAGAACCTTGCCCTGGCGCACCGCGTGCTGCGCATTGGGTACGCAGAAGCCGCCGACGCCGCCGCCGGTGAGGTCGGGTACGGCACAGATGTCACCAGCACCCCAGGCATGCTCGACGACTCCGTGGTCGTTGATGACCCGGAGGTCGGCCTGCACTCGAAGGCGCTTGCGCTCCTCCACCGGTAGGTCGGTGTTGGCGAGCACCGGGCTCGCCATGACGCCTGCAGTCCAGACGATGAGGTCAGACTCGAAGGTCTTGCCGTTCGACAGCTCGAGCTTGCCGCCCACCGCGGAGGTTAGCTGGGTGTCGAGGTGGATCGGTGCGCCGCGCTGCTCGAGGTTCTTGATGACCCACAGGCTGGTCTTGAGCGATACCTCAGGCATGATGCGGCCCATTGCCTCGACCAGGTGGAAGTGCACGTCGTCGAAGGTGATCGTCGGGTATTGCGGGATCAGGGATGACGCAAAGCTGCGCATCTCGCCGTAGGTCTCGATGCCGGCGAACCCGCCGCCCACCACCACGAACGTCAGCAGGCGGTCGCGGGCGGGACCAGCAGGCAGAGTGGACGCCTTCTCGAAGTTGGTCAGCATTCGGTCGCGCACCGCGACGGCTTCCTCAATCCACTTCATGCCGATGGCCTGATCCGCGAGCCCGGGAATCGGGAATGTGCGGGTAACGGCACCGGCGGTGACGACGACGATGTCGTAGGACTCCTCCCACGGCTCCCCCACCGGCGGGGTGATCGTCGCGGTCTTCGTCGCGTGGCTGATGGCGGTCACTTTGGCCGCGATCACCCGCGTCTTCTTGAGGTGACGGCGCAGGGAGACGACCGCGTGTCGCGGCTCGATGCTGCCCGCAGCGACCTCGGGCAGAAACGGCTGGTAGGTCATGTACGGCATCGGCTCGACGACGGTGACGGTGGCCTCGCCACGCGCAAGCCACTTCTCAAGCTTGCGTGCGGTGTAGAAGCCGGCGTAACCGCCGCCGACGATCAGGATCTTGGGCACGAGTGGTGGTCTCCTAGGGGAAAGTTCGCCCCTCAATCTACAGGGTGCCGTGCCCGCGTCTGACACGGCGAATGCCGACGACCACGAGGCCTGCGGACAGGGCGATGAATCCCACGATCACAGCCAGAGGGATGCCGACGTTGCGCAGCTGATTGACCGTCGGCAGGATCGTGCCGAGCGGGTTTTCGGGCCCCGTCGCAATGGGGGCTGGGGTGGGCGATGGCACGACGGCCGGCAGCGGCGACGGAGTCGATTCGGCCCGACGGTACAGAGTGATCCAGTCGGCGAGATCGCCCATCGGGTTCACGTCCACTCGAGGCACGGATGCCGTCACCGCGGCCTCGGCGTCGAGCAGTCCGAACCCGTAGATGGGGTCGGGCCCCGGTACGCCTGCGTCGCGGGCGGTGGACACGACGCGGTTGATGATGTTCGCAGCATCCAGTTCGGGGTATGCAGCTCGCACCAAGGCGACGACGCCGGCGACGATGGGGGTGGCGCCGCTGGTGCCGTTCCATACCACGTGGCCGCCGCCGGGCACAACGCCCACGAGGTTCTCGCTCGGGGCTGAGACAGCAATCGTGATGCCCTGGGATGACGCGTCGAAGCTCGCGCCGCCCCGCGCATCCACTCCCGCAACCGTCAGCACGCCCGGCATCGTCGCCGGCGCACCGACCTGAGTGGTGCCGCTACCGCGGTTGCCAGCCGCCGCCACGACGATCACGTCATTCTCCTGCGCGTAGAGGAACGCGTCATCCCAGCTGACCGGCCAGTCGAGGGTGTTGCGGGTGAGCGACATGTTGATGACGTCGGCGCCGTGGTCGACGGCCCAGCGCACTGCCTGCGCGATCTGGTCGTCGGAGCTGAGCGCGCCCTCGCCGAAACCGATCGAGATCGCGAGCACTACAGCCTCAGGCGCCGAACCGATAACTCCGTTGTCGCCGCCCGATCCGCGGCCCGCAGCTAGGGCGGCGACCATCGTGCCGTGCTCGCTGCCGACCGACCCGACGGGAGTCTGGCCGTCCGGTGAGCCGAGGCCCGAGAAGTCGGTGCCGCCGGCCACGACGCTCCTGAGCTCGGCGACGGTCCCATCGACGCCCGTGTCGATGATCGCAATCGTCACGCCGCGGCCCTTCGTCGTGTTCCACGCATCCCTTATGCCGTAGTCGTCGAGCCAGTACTGGCCGTTGCGCACGCTGTCAGCCTGGGCTGCGCCGCCCGCGAGCGTGGATGCCACGAGCCCCAGCACCAGCGCACCCGCAAGGCGGCGCGTCACGGCGTGCACTCACACACGAGCGGACTCCACGCCGCCTCCTGCAGCGCGAGGTCACCGATCGGGTTGACCCCGGGGCCGGCGGCGAGCGCGTGCCCGACGAGCGCATGGAGGCACTTGACCCGGTCGGGCATCCCGCCGGCAGAGATACCTTCGAGTTCCTCTACGACGGCCACACCCTCGCGGTCGGCGATGTACTGGTCGTGGGCGGCGCGGTATCCCACGGCGACCTCGTCGACGAGCAACGCCGCCAGTTCGGGCATTCGACCCTCGGCTTCCAGAGTCGAGACGGCCGCGGTCGCGGCGGGGTGGGTCAGGTAATAGAAGGTCGGGAAGGGCGTGCCGTCCGAGAGGCGAGGGCTGGTGGACACCACCGTGGGCGCGCCACATGCGCAGCGCGCCGCGATGCCCACGACGTCGCGTGCGGGCCGACCCAGCTGGCGCGTCACGGTGGCGATCTCTTCTGCGGTCGGTGGAGCGAATGGGGGGCGCGTCACTGGGCACCCTCGAGGTCGGGGCCGACGAGCTCTGCGGCCGGGGCATCGGTGAGGCCCGCGGTGTAGACCGACGAGAGCAGGGTCTTCAGCCAGTCCACGCGCGTGGTCTGGATCTGGTCGCTGATGGGCTGGCCGTTTTCGGTGACGGATGCCGCGGCATCCCCCACCACTAAATAGCTCACGTCGCCCGGGAACACGTAGAACAACCGCTCCCGCGCCTGTGCCTCGATGTAGGCGGGATCACTCCAACGGGCGACATCCCTCGTCAACTCATCGACGCTGCCCTGCGCCTCCTCGACCTGCGCTTCCAGCTGCGCGATCTGCTGGCGCTGCTCGATGAAGATGCGCAGATTCGGTGCGAGCACGATGACGGCAAGGATGATGAGCATGAGCATGAGCACGGTGAACCCGGATAACCGGATCGTGCGCAGCCAGTGCTCCGGCGCGCTCTCCTCGCGGTCGAGCGTGACGGGAACCTGTCGGGTTCCGTCGGTGCGCGAGAAGGGACGCCGTGCCATCCCTCGATGCTAAGCGGTCAACTCGTGAACCGCGGGAACGCCGAGCGGCCAGCGTACACGGCGGCGTCACCGAGCTCCTCCTCGATGCGCAGCAGCTGGTTATACTTCGCGACCCGGTCGGAGCGTGCCGGAGCACCCGTCTTGATCTGGCCGGAGTCGGTCGCGACCGCCAAGTCGGCGATGGTGGTGTCCTCGGTCTCACCGGAGCGGTGCGAGATGATCGTCGTGTAACCTGCACGCTGGGCCATGGCGACCGCGTCGAGGGTCTCGGTGAGGGTGCCGATCTGGTTGACCTTGACGAGGATCGAGTTCGCCGCCCCCAGGTCGATGCCCTTCTTGAGGCGAGTCGGGTTAGTGACGAAGAAGTCATCACCAACGATTTGCACCTTGTCGCCGAGCTGCTCGGTGAGGTGCACGTACCCGTCCCAGTCGTCCTCGGCGAGCGGGTCCTCGATCGAGGCGAGCGGGTAATCGGCAACCAGGTCGACCCAGAACTTGGTGAGCTCCTCGCCCGAGTAGGTCGAGTTCTCGAAGGAGTACACGCCGTCGGCGAAGAACTCCGTCGCCGCGACATCCAGCCCGAGGGCGAAGTCCTTGCCCGCGGTGAAGCCGGCCGAGCCGATCGCCTCGACGATGAAGTCCAGTGCCGCGCGAGCGCCGGGAAGGTCGGGCGCGAACCCACCCTCGTCGCCGAGCCCGGTGCCCTGGCCCTTGGCCTTGAGTAGCGCCTTGAGTGCGTGGTAGACCTCGGCACCCCAGCGCAGACCTTCCGCGAAGGTCTCGGCGCCGATCGGGAGCACCATGAACTCCTGGATGTCGAGGGCGGTGTCGGCGTGCGCCCCACCGTTGATGATGTTCATCATCGGCACCGGGAGAGTGTGGGCGTTGGGCCCACCGAGGTAGCGGAACAGGGGGAGGTCAGCCGAGTCCGCTGCCGCCTTGGCTACGGCGAGCGACACACCGAGGATCGAGTTCGCACCGAGCTTCTTCTTGTTGTCGGTTCCGTCGAGCGCGATCATCTCGGCATCGATGAGTCGCTGGTCGGCCGCGTCGAATCCCTCCACCGCCGGGCCGAGCACGTCGAGCACCGACTCGACGGCCTTCTGCACGCCCTTACCGAGGTAACGACCCTTGTCGCCATCGCGCAGCTCATAGGCCTCGAACGCACCGGTGGATGCACCGGACGGCACGGCCGCGCGGGCAACAATGCCATCCTCGAGCAGCACCTCGACCTCGACGGTCGGGTTGCCCCGGGAATCCAGAATCTCGCGGGCGCCAACTGCCTCGATCAAGGCCATGGGAGAACTCCTCAAGTAGAAGAAAAGTGGTGGTGGGTTTCGCCTAAATACTAGCCCTGAGCCCTTCAGCCACTTCGCGCCCGCCCAGCCAGGCCCGGAGTGCACGGTTGAACAGGTCGACGTTCTCGATGTTCCACTGATGGTGCATGCCCGGCGCGATCGCTGTGGCGACTCCCGGAATGGCACGACGCGGCGCCGCTAGCGAGGTGTCAGTGATGGCGCTCGAATCTTTCTCGCCGGCAACCACGAGGGTGGGAACGGTGATGGCCGCCAAGACCGCGGCAGGCACACCGCGACTGATCTCGTTGTAGATACTGACGGCGGTTTCACGTCGGATGCCCATCCCGGTGGACACGAACAGCTCCGCGTCCTCCCCTGTCAGTCCGTAGCTACGCGCAAGTGTGCTCCAGAACCCGCGCTGGTTCCAGAACGCCAGCAGCACCCGCGCGGCGATCATGTCGCGGCGCAGCGGTGGCGCGACTTGGGCACTGGCTATGAACAGGCTGGAGACTTGGTCCGGGTGCCGGGCCGCGAGCTCCAGCGCGACACTCGACCCGAGCGACAGGCCGACCACGTGAGCCGGGCCGCCGGTCATCGCGATCAGCTCGGCCACTGCGTCTGCGGTTGCGGCGATCGAAACCCAGGGCTCGTCGTTGCTCGCCCCAAAGCCGGCATAGTCCGGCACGAGCACGTGGTAGTCGGCAAACGCCGGCACCTGCTGTCCCCACATCCATCCGGCGACGTTGCCGCCATGCAGAAAGACGAGAGCAGGGCCCGGTCCGTCGAATTCGAGATAGTTCATGAGAGTGCCTCCACGGCGTTGGAAATGATTCGGTCAAGCTGGGCGACCAGCGCGGGCTCGTCGACGCCCGCGTCGAGGCCGCTTTGGTGCTGTTCGAGCCCACGCCACGCGCTGTCGACGAGCACCGCGCCGTCGGTCGTGAGACGAACCACGTTGGCGCGCGCGTCAGCGGGATCGGGACTCACGGCGAGAAGGCCGCGCTCGACGAGAGCCGACACGCGCTGCGTCACGCTCGCGCGGGACACGTCGAGACTGCGCGCGATGGCCTGTTGGCTGGGCTCTCCGAGTAGTCGCACCATGAGCAGCACGAGAAACGGCGCGTAGTGAATGCCGTGCTCGCGCGCTAAGTACTCGTCGGCAACGCGGTCGATGAGTGCGGTCGCGCGGTGCAACTTGAACGCGGTGCTCGAGGTGATGTCGGGTGTGTCAGGTGTGTTAGGTGTGTCAGTCATATTGTTAATAGCTCAACAATAATTGGATGCCAGCGCAACCACGCAAACGGGTCAGCGGAGCGGGCGGAACTCCAGCGAGTCGACAGTCGAGTCGGCGGTTACGTACGCGTACTCGGTGAACCCGGATGCCTCGAGCTGCGCCAGCAGTGGTGCGATGTTGCGCGGCTTGCGTTCCAGTCGCACCCGCCGTCCGCCCGCGACGAGCGACGATTGCAGGGCGGCAAGGGTCGCTAGGGGCACGTCAGCGTCGTGGACGAGAGCCGCGGCATCCGGTGCCCCCGTCTCGGGCAGCTCGACCAGCTCGACTAGTCGTTCGAAACCGAGCGAGAAGCCGGCGGCGGGAACGTCGGTGCCGAGGAAGCGACCGATCATGCCGTCGTAGCGTCCGCCACCGCCGAGGGAGTAGCCGAGCGACGGATGCGCGACCTCGAAGATCGCGCCCGTGTAGTAGCCCATGCCGCGCACGAGCCACGGGTCGAACTGCACGACTTGGTCACCGAGCACCTCGTTGACGGCCTCGCCGATCGCGGCCAGCTCTCCGACCGCGGCCGCATCCACCCCCTCAGGCAGGAACTTCCTGATCGCAGCCTCGCCGAAGGGCAACAACTCCATCGTCGTCGGTCGCGAGAACAGCGCTTCGAGAGCATCGACTGCAGTGGGGGTGACGGCGCGCTCACGCAACTCGGCGAGTACGCCGGGCTGACCGATCTTGTCCAACTTGTCGACCGTGATCAGCACACCGTCGAACTCCTCGGGAGCGAAGCCCAGAATCGACAGAGTGCTCGTGAGAAGCCGCCGATCATTGATCCGGATGACGCAGCCCTCAAGTCCGAGTGCCCTCAACGCGGCCACCGTTGCCATGATCAGCTCAACCTCGGCGATGGGCCCGGACTCGCCGATCACGTCGATGTCGCACTGCACGAATTGGCGGTACCGACCCTTCTGGGGGCGCTCGGCCCGCCAGACCGGTGCGATCTGGATGGCCCGGAAAACCGCGGGCAGCTCGCCGCGGTGACTCGCGTAGAACCGTGCCAGCGGCACCGTGAGGTCGAACCGCAGCCCGAGGTCCGCGAGGTCGAGCGGGTCCGTCGTCGCAGCCAGGTCCTCGGAAGTAAGACCGCGCTTCAGCACGGCGTAGGCGAGCTTCTCGTTGTCTCCGCCGAGTCCAGAATGCAGCCGCTCGCCGTCTTCGACGACCGGCGTCTCGATCTCCTCGAACCCGTGTGCATGGTAGCTCGCTCGAATGACTCCGAGGATCCGCTCGCGTTGGGCTTTCTCGGCCGGCAGGAAGTCGCGCATTCCACGCGGGGGGTTCACGGGTGACGCCATAGCGTCGATTGTGTCAGGTCGCGGCCGCGAGGAGAGTCTCGATGCGGTCGCGGTGGATGTGCATCGCCCGGTCGAAGGCGGCGGTTGCGCCCGCGTCATCCCGATTGAGCAACAGGTCGTACTGGATGCCCTGGAATGTGTTCACAAGCAAGCGCGACTCGACCTCCGCGTCGTCAGCCGACAACCCGAATGCCGACAGTGCGTTTCGCCCAATGCTGTGCCAGTGCTGGTAGAGGGCGCGGGTGAACGTGAACTCGGCGGGATCGAGGGCTTCGAGCATCCCCGCCTCAAACTCAAGTCGCTGCAACTGGCGGTTGCGCGGCAGAAGAGTCCACTCCCACGACATGACGAGACCCTCGAAGTAGGTGTCGAGAGTCGAGTTGTCGGAGGCGAGCCGCTCCTGGATCAGACCGGCTCGGGACGAGATGGCACCCACGATGTCGCGGATGAGTTCCGCCCGCGTCCCGAACTGGTAGACGAGCGTGTAGGTGCTGATGTCGAGCGCACTCGCGAGGGTGCGAAAGGTGAGTGCTGACAGCGGCTTGTCGAGCAGGTAGTCGAGGATCTGCTCGAGCAACGCGGGCTTGCGCGAGGGGTCGGCGGTCCTGGCCATGTGCTCATCCTACCGATAAACATAACGAGTGTTTGCATAATCGCGCCGAATCCGATACAGTCGTTTCGTCGCGCCGGTCGACGGGGATCCGGTCGCGCGTCGAGGCACACCCACCTCGCCACAGTCGGAACCGTCGGTTCGGGTAAACCCGCCGGTTCTCGGGCGAATCGTCCCTACTGGGCCACGTCCGGGTGCCCTCTCCATTCGGGTTGGGGAGGGCACCGAATCCCCCGCGTTCAGCGACTCAACCAGCCTGTTCGTGCTCGCGGATCTCGCGCTGCAGCTCGCGCAGCGCTGTACGCAGCGCGCGCTCCGAGTCCAGCCCGTTCGCCTTGGCGGACGCCACAATGGCAAGGAGCAGGGGACCGAGCTCATCCTCCGCCGTGACGTTGACCTCTCCGGGTACAGTCGGGTCGAGAAGACCCACCTTGTGCGCGCGACCGAGGAGTTTGTCGGCAAGCGCGAGCGCGGGCATCCCCTGAGGAATCCCGTCGAGGGCGCTCGTGCGGTGGGGCTTTTCCGTCTTCTTGAGGTCGTCCCACACCGCCATGACGTCTTCTGCGGTCTCAGCGGTAGTGTCGCCGAAGACGTGCGGATGGCGACCGATCATCTTTGCAGTCATGTGAGCCGCGACATCCTCCAGCGTGAACTGGCCGGCCTCGGCGGCAATGTCGCTGTGGAAAACCACCTGATACAGCACGTCGCCGAGTTCCTCGATCAGTTCCTCGGTGTCGCCGGTCTCGATGGCGTCGACGAGCTCGTATGTCTCCTCGACCAGGTACTGCACGAGCGACTCGTGGGTCTGCTCGCGATCCCAAGCGCATCCGCCCGGCGCGCGCAGCCGCTCAAGCACGGCAATCAACTCATCGAGCTTCGGATGCGGCGGCACAACCTCGGTCATGCCTCAAGTGTGGCACCGCCCTTACCGCCACTGGCAGACTGGTGCGGTGAAGTTCAGGCTCGCGGTCGTCGTGACGATCCTCGTGATCGGTGCGCTCGCGTGGGCGGGGTGGCGGGCGCTCGCAGGTTCGACCCTGCTCGGGCCGACGCCCGCCGTGGCTCCTGCCCCGGGCATCCCGAGCGCGGCCACCCCGGCCGTGGTCGAGTACGTGCACGACGGCGACACGCTCTTCCTCGACGACGGTCGCAAGGTACGCCTGCTCGGCATCAATACCCCGGAGATTGGGAAGAACGCGGAGTGCTACGGAGACGAAGCCACGGCCCAACTGCGGGCGTTGCTTCCCGAAGGCACGCGGGTGTGGGTGCTGGCCGACGTTGAGCCACTCGACCAGTACGGCCGCTCGCTGCTGTTCATCTACACGGATGACGCAACAAACGTGAACCTCGAGCTACTCGAGGTTGGGGCGGCCGAGGTTGAGCAGTACTCTCCGAACCTGCTGTTCAGTGACGAGCTTCACGATGCCGAGGATGCCGCGAGAGCCGCGGAGCTCGGCCTGTGGAATGCCTGCCGCTAGGCCTCCGCAAGCCCCGTGTCGGGCGCCAGATCCGAGTTGTGCACAAGGGCTTGCTCGGTTTTCGTGCGGGGCATCGCGAGCGTCGCGATGAGGGTTGCCATCGACACGACGAGTGCCGCCACGAACACCGCCGAGCCGGCCGCTGTCACGACCGCAGGATCGGCTACGTCGGCACCGGCCCGCAGGAAGATCGAGTTCGCGATCGCACCGAAGATCGCGACGCCCACCGCGCTGCCGACGTTGCGGGAGAACAGGTTGACGCCTGTGACGACGCCGCGCTCATTCCAGCCCACGCTCGACTGAGCGAAGATGAGGCTCGGCGTCGCCGCGAGTCCCATGCCGAGGCCGACGAAGAAACAGGCAACGGCCACGACGATGATCGACGGGGTCAGCGAGAATGCTGCGAGCAAGACCGTTCCCACGATCACCAGCGCCATCCCGATGAACATGGTGTTGCGAAAACCGATGCGCAGGTAGAGGCGACCCGACACGGCGGCGGCGATCGGCCACCCTACGGTGAGAGTGGCCAACGCGAAACCAGCGATGAGCGGAGACACGCCGAGCGCCCCTGCAGGTAGAGCGGAACGTAGCTCGTGAGACCGGTAATTGTCGCGCCAATGCCGAGGCCGACGATGGACACGGCGACGAGCAGGCGTCGCGAGAACACCCACAGCGGCAGAATCGGTTCGGCCGCGCGCCGTTCAACCAGCACGAAGGCGACCAGCACGAGCGCACCGCCCACGAACAGCAGGATGCTCGGCAGCGAGTTCCACGCCCAGGCCTGTCCGCCCTGCAGCACGGCGAGCAGGAGAGCGGTGAGCGCGATAGTGAGCAGTACGGCACCCGCATAGTCGATGCGGTGCGAGGTGCGCGTGATCTTCTCGTGGAAGGTGCGGCCGATCATCCACGCGGCCAGAAGGCACAGCGGGATGTTGATGAGGAAAATGCCGCGCCAGGCATCGAACTGAGCGAACAGGCCGCCGAGTGTCGGGCCGACGACGGATGCCACGGCCCACATGCTTGCGAGATAGCCCTGCACCTTGGCGCGCTCCTCGACCGTGTACATGTCACCGGCGATCGTGATTGATATCGGCAGCACGGCCCCCGCGCCCAACCCCTGAATCACTCGGAACGCAATCAGCGCGGGCATGCTCCATGCGAAGGCGCTGAGGATCGATCCCAACAGGAAGAGGCCGATACCCACAAGGATGATCGGCTTGCGCCCCACGGTGTCGGCGAGCTTCGCGTAGACCGGAACGGTGACTGCCTGGGCAAGGAGGTAGACCGAGAACAACCACGGGAACAGCGTGAAGTCCCCGAGGTCGGCGACGATCGACGGTACGGCCGTCGACAGCACGGTCGCTTCGATCGCGACGAGGAACGTCGTGAGCATGAGGGCGGCGAGGATAGGTCCCCGCTCCGAGCGCAGGCCGACGTTGTTGGTCACCTGCACTGCAACCACCGGGCGGCGGCCTCGCATTCCCGTGCGAGCATTGATCGCATGCTCGACCCCGCCTGGGCGCTCACGCGACCGATCCTCTGGATCGCGCTTGTCGCACTCGTTGTGCTCGTCGTCGTGCGCACCGTTCGGAAGGACCGCAAGGAGTACGAGCGCTTCAAGCGGTACCGCATGACCTCGCGCCGCCAAGCAATGTTCCGCAAATGGCTGCGCGACTCATTCGTGACCCTCGGGGTGGTCAGCATCGCCCTCCTGTGGCTCGCGGGAGGTTTTGTCGCGCCGCTGTTGGCGGAGGTTGCGGGCTGGCCCGTGGTTCGTGACATCCGCGGATTCGTCACCGACCAACCGGGCGTCACGTGGGGCGTCATCGTCGGGCTTGTGGTCGGCTTCACGGTACTCACGGTCATTGGCGTTGTGGCAGCTCGCAAGGAGGACCATGTCCTTACGGTCGGCGACATCGCCGCGATGCTCCCCCGCAACCGGCAGGAGTTGCGACTCGGAGCACTACTCTCGATGAACGCCGGAGTGGTGGAGGAGTTGATGTTCCGGCTCGCGCTTCCCGCCGTGATCTACGGCGCTTCGGGAAGTGCCATCGCCGCAGTCGCTGGCTCGCTGCTGCTCTTCGGCACGCTCCACCTCTACCAGGGCATCGCCGGAATCGTCAGCACCACGATCGTGGGCGCGATCATGATGCTTCTGTACGTCGTATCGGGCACCATCGTCGTGCCGATCGTGCTGCACGCGCTGTTCGATCTGCGGTCGCTCGTGCTGATCCCGATGGCCGTGAACGGGGTGCACCGGATTGACGGAGTACCGAACCCTACAGCTGCGAGGACGGCACCAACCAGCGCTGCGTGAAGCCGGGGATGACGCTGGCGACGTGTTCGAAGTCTCGGTCTAGATGAACAATCACCGCGTCGTTCTTCCGCGCGTACGCGGCGATCTGGGCGTCCATTGCGCCGACGGAGCGCACGAAACCAGCAGTCCACAGGGCGTTCTGTATGTCGAGTACCTCATGCGCGCTGGGATGCAGCGCACAATCTGGGAACGCCTCGAGGGACACCATCAGGGCGGTGTGATCGACGCCGTTGCGCGCGCTGAAGCCGAGCTCCGCCGCGACCGGAGGACACATCCAGATTAACGACGGATCGGTCGTGGCGATCAGCTCCTGCATCGCCCCACGTACCGCGGCGGTCGATGACAGGCGCGACCAGACACTCGTGTCGATGATCACTGCCCTTGGGGTCAAGGCTCGATCGGCACCAAGTCGAGCCCTGCGATTGTCGCGATCGCGTCGAGCTGGCGCCGCCGCATCACCGTCTCCCGCAGGGCGAGATTGATCGCCTCGCGAAAACTATTCCGCCACCGCCGCTGGCATCGTTTCGGCCCCGAAGATCGCCACGAGCAGCCCCGACGCCCACTCGATGAGCTGGGCATCCGTCGGCTCCGCGGGCAGCGGCACGAGTACTGCTGCCGCCGCCGCGTGGTACCGGGCGCCCGGGTACATCCGCTGCAGGCGCACCTGGATCGAATCGGCGAGGTCGGCGGGAGCGACCCGGAGCCGGTCACCCATCACGACGACCTCGCTGAGGCCGGCCTTCTGCGCCATCCGTCGCAGCCGCGAGACCGCCACGAGGTTCAGCACCTGCTCGGGCGGCTCACCGTAGCGGTCGGTGAGCTCTTCGAGCACCCGGTCGATCGAGTCATCCGTCGCCGTCGGCGCGCTCGCGGTCGAGAGCTTCTGGTAGGCCTCGAGCCGCAGGCGCTCCGACTCGATGTACTCCTCGGGCAGGTGCGCGTCGACGGGAAGCTCGAGCCGCAGCTCGGTCTGGCCCTCAGCGACATCGCCACGGAAGGTCGACACGGCCTCGCCGATCATGCGCAGGTAGAGGTCGAAGCCGACGCCCGCGATGTGCCCGGACTGCTCGCCGCCCAGCAGATTGCCCGCGCCACGGATCTCGAGATCCTTGAGCGCGATCTGCATGCCGGCGCCGAGTTCGTTGTTGGCGGCGATCGTGTTGAGGCGCTCGTGCGCGGTCTCGCTCAGGGGCTTGAGTTCGTCGTAGAGGAAGTACGCGTAGGCGCGCTCCCGTCCACGACCTACCCGGCCGCGCAGCTGATGAAGCTGGCTGAGGCCGTACTTGTCGGCCCGGTCGATGATGAGCGTGTTGGCGTTGGCGATGTCGAGGCCGGTTTCGATGATGGTGGTCGAGACGAGCACGTCGAACTTGCGTTCCCAGAAGTCGACCATGACCTGCTCGAGAACGGCCTCGGGCAACTGACCGTGGGCGACGGCGATGCGCGCCTCCGGCACAAGCTCCGCCAACTGGGATGCCACGCGGTTGATGCTCGAGACGCGATTGTGAACATAGAACACCTGCCCCTCCCGCAGCAGCTCACGTCGGATCGCTGCGGCGACCTGACGGTCGGAGTAGGGACCGACGAACGACAGGATCGGATGCCGATCCTCCGGCGGCGTCGCAAGGGTCGACATCTCCCGGATTCCCGTCACAGCCATCTCGAGGGTGCGCGGGATCGGGGTCGCCGTCATCGCGAGAATGTCGACGTTGGTCTTGAGCTTCTTGAGGGCATCTTTGTGCTCAACGCCGAACCGCTGCTCCTCGTCGATGACGACCAGCCCGAGATCTTTGAACGCGATGCCCTGGCTGAGGAGGCGATGGGTGCCGATGACGACATCGACCGTGCCATCCGCGAGGCCGGCAATCGTCTCTTTGGCCTCTTTGTCTGATTGGAATCGGCTGAGCGCGCGCAAGTGAATCGGAAAACCAGCGAATCGCTCGGCGAACGTCTCCATGTGCTGGCGCACGAGCAAGGTCGTGGGCACGATCATGGCGACTTGCTTGCCGTCCTGCACCGCCTTGAACGCCGCGCGAACCGCGACCTCGGTCTTGCCGTAGCCGACGTCGCCGCTTAACAGACGGTCCATCGGGATCGGCCGCTCCATATCGGCCTTGACCTCGTCGATGGTCGTCAACTGGTCGGGCGTCTCGGCGAACGCGAATGCCTCCTCGAGCTCGCGCTGCCACGGAGTGTCGGGGCCGAACGCGTGCCCCCGGCTCGCCATGCGCGCTGAGTAGAGCTTGACGAGCTCGACGGCGATGTCGCGCACGGCCTTGCGGGCCCTGCCCTTGGCCGCGGCCCACTCGCTGCCGCCCATCTTGCTGAGCGTCGGCGCCTCGCCGCCGACATACCGGGTCAGTAGATCGAGCTGGTCGGTGGGCACATAGAGCTTGTCGCCGGGATAGCCGCGCTTGTTGGGTGCGTATTCAATAACCAGGAATTCACGTTGGGTCTTGATCGCGTTGCGGCCACCTGTGCTGACCTCGCGTTGTACCAGCTCGACAAACTTGCCGATGCCGTGAGTGTTGTGAACGACGAAGTCGCCGGCCTTGAGCTGCAGCGGATCGACGACGTTGCGGCGGCGGCTCGCGAGCTTCTTGACCTGCCTCGTGTCGTACCCGGCGGCGCGACCGAAGAATTCGCTCTCGCTGAGCAGGGCCAGTTTGGCGTCCGGAACCTCGAAACCCGCATCGACGGATGCCTGCAGAAGATACGCGATGCCGGGTTCGGCATCCGCGGACAGGGTCTCCACCTCGCGGCCCGGCAACTCGTGCTCGGCGAGCAGGTCGCCCGCGCGCTCGAGCATGCCGGTGCCTTGCGCGACAACGGCGACGGTCCACCCGTCGTGCAGGAGGTCGGCGACGTGGCCGAGGGCGCCGTCGGCTTGACCGGCGAAACTGGGCACCGCGCGCGCGTCGATGCGCACGTATTCGTCGGCTTCGTCGTACCCGTCGGTCCTGTCGGTCCTGTCGGCGCCGCTGTCGAACCCGCTGTCGAACCCGCTCATCGTCCACCACGGGCGGTCACCCGCCGATTCGCGCAGACTCGCGAGCGTCACGAAGTCGCCCGAGTCCAGGTCGATCGGCGCTTCAGCTCCCGCCGTCGCCGCGTTCCACGCCGCGGCGAGGAATTCGCGATTCGTCTCCACGAGGCTGGCGGCGCGCGCCACTACCTTCTCGGGCGAGAGCACAGCGATCGCGGCATCCGGGGGCAGGTAATGGGTCAGGGGAACGAGCCGATCGACGAGGGCGGGCGCAAGCGACTCCATGCCGTCAACGGGGATGCCCTCCCCGATCTTCGCGAGCATTGTCGAGAGGCTCGGGAACTCGTGCTGCATCTCCCGCGCGCGCTGGCGCACCGGCTCGCTCAGCAGCATCTCCCGGCTCGGGGCGAGCTCGGCGTGGTCGATATCGCCGGGCAGCGAGCGCTGGTCCGCGACCGAGAACGCGCGCAGCTGCTCGAGTTCGTCACCGAAGAATTCCAAACGCAGCGGATGCTCGGCGGTCGGCGCGAACACGTCGACGATGCCGCCGCGAACCGCGAACTCACCACGACGGGTGACCATATCCACTCGTGAGTAGGCGAGATCGACGAGGCGGGAGCTCAGCTTCGCGAGGTCGTAGCCACGACCGCCGCGCGCGAGAACCACCGGCTCGATCGAGGTGAGATTGTCAGCGAGAGGCTGCAGCGCGGCCCGCACACTCGCGATGAGCACGAACTGCCCGCTCGGGTTGTCAGCCCAGGCGCGGATGCCGCGGAGCGCCGAAATACGCTTGCCCACTGTCTCGGCGCTCGGGCTGAGGCGCTCATGCGGGAGCGTCTCCCAGGCCGGGAACTCGACGATCCTGGCGGTCGGCAGGTAGCAGGAAAGCGACCGCTCGAGCACCTCCGCCTCGCGGCCGGTCGCAGTGATCGCGAGGAGTGCGCGCGGACGGGCATCCGTCGTGAGAAGGCCACCGATGAGGGGCGCACGCAGGCCGTCGACGAGGGAGAAATCGGCGCTGCGGTCGCACTGCGCGAGGGCACTCTGGAACGTGCGGGCGCGCGAAAGGCCCGCGATCAATCCATTCAGAGTCACTTCGCGAGTCTACGTTCCTGGGGTGACGTCGCTCGCCGAAGGCGACCTCGCGACCCCCCCGTTGGCTCCTCAGGACGCGGACGGGCCGAGCGCCGACTCACCCTCGTGCGGCGCGAGCGGCGGCTCCTTCAGCTCGACGAAGATGCAGTGAGTCTCAGTCTCGCCCGTGTTATGGCCGCTGTGCCGTTGGGCCGCCAGCCATCGTGCCGAGTGCGCGGGCATGTCGACGTCGACGCTGCGTTCGCCCGAAGTGAGTCGGCGCTGGAACGCGGACAGCGTGACCATCACGCTGTCCGGATGATCGTGCGGAACCGACTCGGCGCCCGGCTCATCACGGTACTCGAGCACCCGAACCCGCTGGTTCTCGAAGAGCACCCAGTACAGCCCGGGATTGCTCACCACGGGGTCGATCTCGGGGGTCGTCATTCAGCGACGGTACCCCGGTACATCGCCGCCAACAAGGGCCGACGCGAATGCCGCGGCGATGAACCAGAGCGGCGCGGCGCCCGGCGGCGCGTGCACAACTGCGGAGAATTTCGCGACCCGCCGTCCCCGCTGGCTACATGAGCCGCGTGGCGCGAAATTCGTCCGCAGTTACGCACGCGTGGGGCCGAGGCCATCGCCGGTCGGCCGCCGCGCGAGTTACTCGCGGGCGGTGTGGAACTTGAGCTGCGCTGCCGCGAGCCCTTCGCGGGCGATGAGCTCGGCGGCATCCGCGGCGTCAGCAAGCAGGGACGGAAGCACCTCACGCTCGGCGCCCGTGAAGTCCTTCAGCACGAAGTCGGCCGCGGGCTGGCGGCCAGGCGGGCGCCCGATGCCGATACGCACGCGGGTGAAGTCGCCGGTTCCGATGGCTGCGATGATGTCGCGGAGTCCGTTGTGCCCGCCGTGACCGCCGCCGAACTTGAGGCGCACCGCATCGAACGGAATGTCCAGCTCGTCGTGGAGCACCACGAGGCGCTCCGGCGGAACCTTGTAGAAGCGCAGGAGCGCGGCGACCGGTCCCCCCGACACGTTCATGAATGTATTCGGCTTGGCCAGCACGAGCTTCGGCCCCGCTGCAAAGCTTCTCCCCTCGGCAACGGCCGAGTTGGTCTTGTGATTCTTGAAGGTCAGGGATGCCCGATCCGCGAGCAGCGCGACGGCCATCTGACCCACGTTGTGACGATTCCCGGCGTAGCCGGGCCCGGGGTTGCCGAGCCCGACTACCAGCCAGTTGCCGTCGTCCACGACGCGTCTGCCGAAAATGGTTACTCGGCGTCCTCGGCGGCAGCAGCAGCGGCAGCGGCCGACTGAGCGGCGCCCTCCGCGGCGAGCGCGGCGTCGGCTTCCTGATCGGCGGCACTCGCAGCCTGCGGGTGCGTGATACCGACGATGAGCAGGTCGGGGTCGGAGAGCAGGGTCGCGCCGGTGGGCAGCGCAATGTCCTTAGCCGTGATGTGCGCGCCATCCGTGAGGCCCTCGATGCTGACGACAACGTTCTCGGGAATGTGGGTGGCCTCAACCTCGAGCGAGATCGTCTGCGCATCGAGCACCGCGATCGTGCCGGGGTAGGACTCGCCCTCGAGGTGGATGGGCACGTCAACCGTGACCTTCTCACCCTTGCGCACGACGATGAGGTCGATGTGCTCGATGATCTGGCGCACCGGGTCCTTCTGCACGTCCTTCACGAGCGCTAGCTGGATCTTTCCTTGGATGTCGAGCTCGAGCACCTGGTTCGACTTGCGCAGAATCAGGCCGACCTCGTGACCGGGCAGGGTCACGTGCTGGGGCTTGGTGCCGTGACCGTAGATCACGGCCGGGATCTTGCCGGTCGCGCGGATCTTGCGGGCCGCGCCCTTGCCGAAGCTCTCACGGATCTCGGTGACGAGGTGATTGCTGTTGACTGAATTTGCCTTCTCGGCCATGATGAATCTCCTTGGGCGGTGATCGCCCGGTAGTGGTCAATGTTCAACTCGAACGCCGCAGCGTGAGGAAAAGCCCGCCGGACTCGCCCACCGCGTCGATAACGGATGCAGTGCATCCCTCGCCGAAGTTCAGTCGCTTAGTTTACACGGCACGCGCGCGGTTCCGACGCCAGCGGGTTGACAGGCCCAGGGCCACGAATACAGCGCCGATAGCGGCGATCACGCCGGTCGAGATCGGGATGCTCAGCGCAAGCCCGAGCGCGACGTTGCCGAAGAAGGCGCTCACGGGTGCGGGCGCAATCAGCAGCCACAAGCCCACGACAAGAAGCAGACCTCCGAGGACGCCCGCGCCGAGAGTCGACCACCGCAGCGTTGCAGCGGCGATGCCGAGCAGAAGGGCACCGCCGACGACGAGAGCGACGTCCACGGGGGCAGGCCCACGTACGAAGGCGCCCAGGCTGCGTGCGAGTCCCGCTCCACCGATGGCACTCATTACGACCCCGGCACCACCCGCGATGACAGCGGCCACCGCAACAATCGCGCGAACCGCCGTGCCACCCCCAGACCGCGCGAGTCGCGCGGCCAGTCCCCCGGCTACGAGGGTTACCCCGGTGACGATCGGGCCGCCGGTTGCGAAGGTCAGGTCGATCCCCGAGGCGAGGGCGAAGTCAAGCGAACGAAACGGTGCGCCGAAGCTCCCTGGGGCCACGGCGAGGGCGAGCAGACCGAGCATGACGCCCACCGCACCGACGATGAGCACGCCAAGCGACGACAGCCCCACCGTCGCGACAGCGGCCGCGAGCACAAGGATGCCGAGAACCAGCACTACAAGCGAGATCGGGTCGGAGAGCGGAGACTGCCCGGTCTCGCTGACCGCGCGGTAGGCCCGGGTGCCGGCACTGGCGATCACCACCTGGCCGACCAGGGCGAGTGGGAGTGCCACGAGGCTGAGCAAGCGTCGATTCATACCGGAATCGTAGCCATACCGTGAGCCCGCGTCACTACCAACCGAGCTCGGCGCGGATGGCTTCGACCACCTCACCCGGGGCTGCCGAATTAGTCACAGCGAACCCGACCTCCTCGGCCTGCAGCGGCTCGAGTGTGGCGAGCTGCGAGTCGAGCAACGCGGGCGGCATGAAGTGACCGCTCCGCGCCGCGGTGCGCTGGGCAAACTCCTCACGCGAGCCCTCAAGATGCACGAACGTCACCTCGGGCGCGGCACGTCTGATGGCATCCCGATAGCTGCGCTTGAGTGCCGAGCACGCAATGACCAGCCCGGTTCGGGATGCCGCGGCAAGGGCATCCCCCACGGCCGCGAGCCATGGCCACCGGTCGTCGTCGGTGAGCGGGTACCCCGCAGCCATCTTCTCGAGACTGGACACGGGGTGCAGGTCATCCCCGTCGATGAAGGGCACCCCGAGTGACGCGGCCAGGAGGGAACCGACGGTGGACTTGCCCGAGCCGCTCACGCCCATGACGACGATGAACGGTAGCCGGGGCATCCCCCCACGATAGCGATACCCTGATACCGGGAGCGAGGGAGAACTGCAATGGGACAGGCGAACATCGGTGTAGTGGGACTTGCGGTGATGGGTTCGAACCTCGCGCGCAACCTTGCGAGCCGCGAGGGCAATACGGTCGCGGTGTACAACCGCACCTGGGCACGCACCGAGACTCTGCTCGAGGAACATCCGGAGGCTGGTTTCGTCGCCTCGAAGACGATTGAGGAGTTCGCGGCATCCCTCGCAAAGCCGCGAACGGCTCTGATCATGG
>JBJXDR010000039.1:0-5980 GCA_046155245.1 Rhodoglobus sp.
ATCGAAACCGCCTCCTTCGCCGGCGGGAGGCGTCCAACTCCAGATCTCAGTTCGCACGACGGTTCCTGCGCCCTGAGGTACCCCGTCGATGATCACGCCACCCGGAATGAACTGGTAGCTCATGGCAGGCAGAAGAGGGATGACCGTGACAGACACGGGCTCGCTCAACGGCGACGTTCCGCCCGTGATATAGAGGCCATAGGGGTTCGATTCGAGAAGGTACTGGCCCTCCCCGGTGTCGACCGAGTAGGCGCGCAGGGCCTGCTCGCCGGCGGCCAACGGGTCGGTCGTGCAGCTGAAGCCGTTGCCCTCGTCGGGGTCTACGGGCCCGCAGAGCTCCGCACCGTCGGCGTCGACAACATGTACCGGGTACCCGGACGTGCCGGTGCCCGTGACGGTGACCGAGCCGTCGTCGTTCGCATCGGCCGACAGGATGCCCGGGGTCGCGGGCACCACGAAGAACTGGGAATCCACGGCGCCCGTCGCCTCGCCCGCACCGTCGTCCTGCTGGGACTCGACGATCCAGACGCCCGCGGTCAACTCACCGAACGTGCATCCGAAGTCGCCGCCGTCGCCGACGATCCCATCGAAGCGGTCGCCCAGCCAGTAGTAGCCCTCGCCGCCAAGCGGATCGGGCCCACCGCAGTCAGCAAGCCACGCGGGGTACGAGCCGTAGTAGTACTCGACGTACTCGTAGAGGTCGGTGCGAGCCACGGTGGCGACACCCTGCGGGGTGGACTCGACGGTTACCGAACCCGGCTCGAAGGTCAGGCCGACAGACGGAGTCAGGGTCGTGATCGTCAGGTCAGTAGTGGCCAGCGCCGACCGGCCCCCGGTCTGGTAGCTGGCATCCGAGATCGAGAGGTTCTCGTTGCCGCCGTTGTCGTAGGACTGCGCCGAGAACGTGTAGCTGCCGAGTTCGAGCGCCGCGGTGCCGCAGTTCCAGTCTCCGGTCTCGTACACATTCGCATAGGCCGTGCACTCTGTCGGCAATTCGAAAACGAAGCCGAGCGGGTAGGTACCAGAGAGGTACACCGAATAGTCGCCGTTGACCTGAGCATCGATGGTCGGGCTCGGTGGGACTACGAAGTAGTCGCTCGTGAACTCGCCGGTGCTCGTGGCGCCGTCACCGGTGTCCTGCTGGGAGTACGGGTTGTAGATACCGGGAGCGAGCCCGCTGAGCGAGCACGAGTTGTCGGTGACCACATCGAAGGGGTTTTCGTCGTAGCCGGGGGCGGGGCATCCGCCGGCCGACTCCCATAGGTCACTCTCGTTCCCGGTGAATCGGTAGAACTCGATCGCCACCTTGGTCGCGGGGAAGGTGGGCGTACCCGTCGCAATGACACCGGCCGGGGTGTACTCGTAGCCCATGGACGGGGCGCCGCTCGCCCAGGCTGTCACGGTGAAGTCGACGGTGAAGTCGGCACCCTCGCCAATGAGGAAGGTGATGGTCCCAGTGCCTGCGGAGAATCCGCTTGCGGGCTCGTACGAGCAGTAGAACGAATCCGTGTCTAGGCCGCTGCACGTCGCCGATTCGGTCGTTTCTCCCGACGTGACCGTGACGTTGGTCGGCACGCTAGCAGAGGGCTTCGTGCCGCTGAACGTGAGCTCGCCATCAGGGAGCAGCGGGTCGGTCGTGATGTTAACGGTCCAGGACGGCGGCGGGTCCGCGGCAGCCGTCAGGCCGATCGCGACCGTCGAACCGAGGCCGAGGGTCAGTGCCGTGGCAGCGGCAACAACAGCGGGTATACGCATGGGGCTCCCTGCAGGAGGGGCAGGTGGAGTCGGGGTCTCCGCCGATGCCGGGGGTATTAGTAGCCCACAATCTAGCCCCAACGAGGTGTCAAGCCCAGCGCAATCGAGACTTTTTTACACGGATGACACATATTCGCAAGTCGAGGATGCGTTGGGCGTTGGCGGCAGCGGCATCCGAATCGGCACTGATCTCGACATCACTCACCATCGTTCATTTCTCGGGCGAGTTGTTATGACCAGGTGGGCAACCACCAGTGCAGTCTGAGGAAGGTGTAGTCGATCTGCGTGCCCGTCCAGAGCGGCCAGTAGAACGCGCTGACGACCGTGGCAACCGCCAGGAAGATCGCGGTGACTCGCAGGCTGCTAACCCGTCGGTCTCGAGCATCGGTCGCGCTGCCCATTAGCAGGCCGATCACGAAGGTCAGGGCCAGGAGCATGTACGGCTCGAAGGCGATTGTGTAGAACTGGAAGACCGTGCGGTTGAGGTAGAGCAGCCACGGCAGATAGCCCGCGACCATCCCCATGAGGATGAGCCCGACGCGCCACTCGCGGTATCGAACGAGGCGGTAAACGAGGTAGAGAACCGCAGCCGTCGCGGCCCACCAGATGATCGGGTTGCTGAGGTCGGTGATGGATGAACCACAGTTCGAGAACTGGCAGCCGTTCTGGCCCAGCGAGTTCGACTCGTAGAACATGCTGGTCGGCCGGATCATGAACAGCCAGGTCAACGGGTTGGCTTGGTAGCCGTGGGGCCGGGATTCGCCGAGGTGATACGCGTAGACGGATGACTCGAAGTGCCAGAAGCTCTGAACGCTCAGGGGTACCCATGACAACAATCCCGTCCAAGCGTTGCTCGCCTCCTCGGCCCACTGACGTGAGTAGCCGTTGTCGCCAAGGAACCAGCTCGACCACGTGCTCAGGTACACGACCAGGGCGATGGGCACGGCGAGCAGGAATGTCACGGGCGCCTGCCTGAAGGCCGTGCCCGACGCCCAGAACTGGATGCCCGCCCGCCGCCGCGCGAGCGCGTCGACCACGAGCGTGTACACAGCGAACGCCGCCAAGAAGTAGAGCCCGCTCCACTTGACCGCCGCGGCCGCGCCGAAAGCCGCGCCCGCGGCAATCAGCCATGGCCGGTTCCACAGCGCTGGTCCCCAGTCTGTGCCGCGCCCGCCCTCCTCGCGCCGGGCGATCCACGCGGCCAGACGCACCCTGCTCCACGACCTGTCGAGCAGTACCGCACCGAAGCCGAGCAGCGCGAAGAACATCACGAAGTTGTCGAGCAGAGCCACGCGACTCATCACGATCGCACTGCCTGAGATGGCCATCAGGAAGCCCGCGATCGTCGCGAGAAGCATCGACTTGAACAGCAGTCTCGCGATCAGCATGAGCAGAACGACCGCCAGAATGCCGGTCACCGCCGTCGCGACGCGCCACCCGAACGAGTTGTCGGGGCCGAAGATCAGCATCCCGAAGCCGATCAGCCACTTCCCGAGCGGCGGATGCACCACGAACGACGGGTCGGTGAGGAAGTTGTCCGTCTGGCCGCCCACGAACAGCGCGTCGGCTTCGGCGGGCCACTGGGCCTCGTATCCGAGGTTGACGAGAGTCCAGGCATCCTTCACGTAGTAGGTCTCGTCGAAGATGAGCGAGCGGGGGGAGCCGAGATTGATCAGTCGGGTAACCGCGGCGATGATGACGACGGCGGCGGGTGCCGCCCAGCGAAGAAGGCGGCGCACGGTTGGGGTGCGTGCCGCCCACCAGTCGTCGATGCGCGAGCCTGTCGGCTCGGTGCCTTCCGCATTGGTCGGCTCGCCCTCGAGGAGCTCGTCGAACCCCTCGGCGGGGGCGGTTGTCGTCACACCGTAAATGGTAGGTCAACCAAATGCAGGAAATTTCTGCAACTCGGCCCTTGGATCCGCATGAGATGCTCGCGTCAGGAGAAATCTCCTGCATTTGGGACAATGGGGCGTGATCATCCTTGCCGCAACGCCAATCGGCAACCTGGGCGACGCGTCCCGGCGCCTGATCGAAGCCCTCGGCAGTGCCGAGGTGATCGCAAGCGAAGACACCCGCACGACGATCCACCTCATGCGCGCGCTGGGGATCGACAACCGGCCGCGACTCATCCCGCTCCACGAGCACAACGAGACGACCGTGGCTGCCGAACTGGTCGAGCTGGCCCGGTCGACGGATGTGCTGGTGCTCAGTGACGCGGGAATGCCCGCGATCTCCGACCCCGGGTTCCCCCTCGTTGCAGCGGCCGCGGCGGCAGGGGTCACTGTCACCGCCCTCCCGGGCCCGAGCGCAGTTCTGACGGCGCTCGCGATCAGCGGCCTGCCGACCGACCGGTTCACCTTCGAGGGGTTTCTACCCCGCAAGGGTCGGGTCGCCTACTTCGCGTCGCTCGCGCGGGAGCCTCGCACCATGATCTTCTTCGAGTCGCCCAACCGGCTTGTGGCGGCCCTCGGCGACCTCGCAACCGCCCTCGGGTCTGAGCGTCGGGTTGTGGTGTGCCGCGAGCTCACCAAATTGCACGAAGAGGTCGTGCGTGGGCGGGCCGCCGACGTGGCACAGCACTTCGCCGACGGCGCTCGGGGCGAGATCGTAGTCGTCGTCGAAGGGGCAGCTGCCGTGGCATCCGATCTGCCGACCGGTATCTCGCAAGTGCTCGCTCTAGTGGCCGACGGAACCAAGCTCAAGGATGCGACGGCCGAGGTCGCCGAGGCGACCGGACTCAGCAAACGCGACCTATACGAAGGCGCGCTGGAGAACCGAAAAGCCTAGGAGCCGTCATCGCGCTGGCGGCGCGGTAACACTGCGCGGGGCATCCGTAGACTTGGGGCATGGCCGCCGGCGATTCCTTCTACATCACGACGCCCATCTTCTATGTGAACGATGTTCCCCACATCGGCCACGCCTACACGGAGGTGGCGGCCGACGTGCTCGCCCGGTGGCACCGGCAGCGCGGTGAGGACACCTGGCTGCTGACCGGCACCGACGAGCACGGGCAGAAGATTCTGCGCACCGCCGTCGCCAACGACACGACCCCGCAGGCATGGGCCGACAAGCTGGTCGAGGACGCGTGGAAGCCCCTGCTGGCCACGATCGACATTCGCAACGACGACTTCATCCGCACGACCGAGCCGCGACACGAGACGGCCGTCGCGCTATTCCTGCAGCGCCTCTACGACGACGGGCACATCTATTCCGGCGAGTACGAGGGCTACTACTGCGTGGGCTGCGAGGAGTACAAGCACCTTGACGACCTCATGGAGGCGCCCGATGGCGACTACGCGGGTCAGCTGGTGTGTCGCATCCACGGCCGCCCGGTCGAACTCCTCAAGGAGAAGAACTACTTCTTCCGCATGAGCGCATTCGAGGGCCGGCTGCTCGACCTCTACGAGAACACGCCCGACTTCGTGCAGCCTGACAGCGTACGCAACGAGATCATCCAGTTCGTGAAGCAGGGGCTCGACGACCTGTCGATCTCTCGGTCGAGTTTCGACTGGGGCATCACAGTGCCGTGGGATGACAGCCACGTCGTCTACGTCTGGTTCGACGCTCTGCTCAACTACATCACGGCCATCGGCTATGGCACCGACGACGAGCAGTTCGAGCGCCGCTGGCCCGCGGTGCACATCGTGGGCAAGGACATCGCCCGGTTCCACGCTGTGATCTGGCCTGCGATGCTCATGGCTGCCGGGCTCGAGGTGCCGCGCGCTGTGTTCGGCCACGGCTGGTTGCTTGTGGGTGGCGAGAAGATGTCGAAGTCGAAGTTGACTGGCATTGCACCTTCCCAGATCACCGATACCTTCGGCTCGGACGCGTTCCGCTACTACTTTCTCTCCGCGATCACGTTTGGCCAGGACGGCTCGTTCAGCTGGGAGGACCTCAGCGCCCGCTACCACGCCGAGCTCGCCAACGGGTTCGGAAACCTCGCGTCGCGGGTGATCGCGATGGTTATCAAGTACTTCGATGGTGCCATCCCCGCTGCTTCGCTAGATGACGTCATCGCGTCCATCGAGAAGCGGGTTACGGATGCCGCGAACGCCCACATCGACGCATTCGCGATCAACGAGGCGCTTGCGAGCATCTGGGAACTCGTCGACGCATTGAACGGATACATCACCGACACCGAGCCGTGGGCGCTCGCCAAAGACCCGGCCAACCGGAGGCGCCTCGAAGCCGTTCTCGCGACGGCAGTGCACGGGCTCGGCACCCT
>JBJXDR010000040.1:0-9632 GCA_046155245.1 Rhodoglobus sp.
GATGTCGCCCGACTGCGAGCCATCCCGACACCTGTACCAGGTGCGCGTAGCCGACCGCGATCGGGTGATGTCGGCGCTCAACGAACGCGGGGTGTTCCCGGGCGTGCACTACCGAGACAACACCGAGTACGGAGTGTACGCCGCGTATCCCGCCGACGTGCCGAACACCCGAGCGGCGAGCAATTCGATCATCTCCCTCCCTCTACACCTCAGTCTCACCGACGACGACGTCAGGTATGTGTCCGAGAGTCTGATCGAATCGGTGCGATGACGAATCGGTCGATCCCGCCGCTCCATGAGGGCGAAGCAACGCTGAGGGCGCTGACGCTCGAGGATCTGCCTCACACGCTGGCTTGGCGCAATCATCCCGACAGTCGGGTCTGGTTTCATTCGACCGAGACGATCGCACCTCAGCAGCACGTGGACTGGTTCGAGAAGTACCTACTCCGTGACGATGACTATGTCTTCGTTGTCGATGTCGCAGGCGAACCGCGGGCCCAGGCTGCCCTGTACCACCTGACAGCCGAGGGTGCCGAATTCGGCCGTCTACTCGTGGATCCGTCGTCCCGCGGGCTCGGCCTGGCACACCTGACCATCCGATTGTGTCTTCGCGCGGCTCGCGAGGTGTTCGGGATGCCGCGGCTCACGCTTGAGGTGAAACACGACAATCTCGCTGCCCGCCGTGCCTATGAGCGGGCGGGCTTCGTCGAGGTTCGGCGCGATGCAGACGGCGTCGTCCAGATGGAGCTACTCCTGAACTGACGGCGATTCCCACCTGGCGGCGTTAGTCCAGTGCGCCCGAGCCCATGGCCTCATCGAGCGCGGCCCGCCATGGCCGCATTGCGGGCAGCCCCACAGCACCCCAACCCGCATGACCAAGCACCGAGTTGGCCGGGCGCTGGGCGGCGCGGGGGAATCCCGCACTGTCTGTCGGGTGCACATCTGCGGGATTGCCACCGAGGTTCTCCACGATCGCCTGAGCGAACCCGAACCACGTGGTGTTTCCGGCATTGGTGCAGTGAAGGGTTCCGCGGCGGTAGCGGGTGTCGAGCAGGAGGGCGATCTGCTTCGCGACGTCGAGCGTCCACGTCGGTTGTCCGTGCTGATCGTCGACCACCGTCAACGAGCCTCGCTCACGGTACAGGTGTGCGATGGTGCGAACGAAGTTCGAGCCGTGTGCACCGTATAGCCACGCGCTCCGAACGATGATCGAACCGTCGGGATGCACGGCCCTCACGAGCCGCTCCCCTTCGGCCTTGCTTCGACCGTAGGCCGATACCGGTGCGGTCGGGTCGTTCTCGTTGTACGGCGCTGACTTAGTACCGTCAAAAACGTAGTCGGTCGAGACGTGCACAAGTCGCGCACCGTGCGCCTCCGCCGCGATCGCGAGGTTCTCGGCGCCCAGGGCGTTGACGGCCCACGCATCGGACTCGTGTTCCTCGGCTCCGTCTACGTTGGTGTACGCGGCCGCGTTGACCACGACATCATGGCCGACCACGGCGTCCATGCAGGCGTCGCGCTGCGTGATGTCGAGTCCGTCGCGGCCGAGGGTGGTCAGCTCGCGGCCGAGCCCCTCGAGAACCATTGAGACGTCACGACCCAGCATGCCCTGGGCCCCGGTAACGAGAACTCGATCGGGCGGTCGCACTGGCTTGGTCACTCCGCGCTCCTGCTCATCTGCCGCCACCGTATTCCCACGCGAGCCTACTGCCTCGGCAGTAGACGCCATTCGATAAGCGGCCGGATGATCGGGCGCCCGAACCCGAGCAGGGGGCGGCGCACGGCCTCAAGCACGAATGCGGGCTGGCGGGTGCGCGCGAAGACCCGGATCTCGTGCGGCCCACTTGCCTGGACGCGCAGGTCGTGCGCGTCCAGTGTGACGTGTTCCGGGTCGTCGGATCGGGGCAGCGCCGCAACGGAGTGCAACACGATCGAGCCCCGCGGATCGACCACTTCGATGCCGATTAGATCGCCCGGTAGACCAGCGCTCCACACCGGCAGTGTGACGCTCGCATAGTTGCCCGCGTCGAGGTCCATCACGTAACGCCGGTAGGGACTCCCCGTGAGCGGCGGCGCGACCTCAACGTGCTCGCCGCGACGGGTCGGCACCGCGAAGCGCTCGAGAACACCCGGGCGGCGCGCGAGAGTGCGTCGACGGGAGTGGGTCAGCCCGCGGAATAGGTCAGAGTAGAACTCTCCGAAGGGATTTCCCGGCTCGAGCACCAGTTGCGCCTCGCGCGGCTGTTGAGCGAGCGTCATCCGAGCCACGTCTGCCTCGGCCCGACGGAGCGCCCCCCAGAGCTCATCGCGCATCGCGCAGTGCAGGGCGGCAAGGCGAGCCTGGCGCGGGTCGAGGGTGCGCGGTCCCGGTTCGAGGCGAGGGTCGGTCAGCAGGGCATCCAGCTGGCGGGTCAGACTCCACCGTTGCGCGTGCACCTCGCGCGCCCCGCGGGCGAACAATTGGGCCTCGCCGAATCCTTGCTCGAGCTCATCGGCGAGCTGCTGAGCATCAAGCACACGGCGCTCGATGCGGCCGGCGAAGTTTCCGCGCCACTCCTGATCGAGGTTGGCCTGCGTCAACCACCCCCCGCCACCGAAGTGATCGTAGGAGTACACCGGCACCCCCATTGTCAGGGCGTACTGAGTGGTCTTGCCGATCGTGATGACCGCATCGTGGGCCGCAATCGTCTCCGGGGTGATGCGACCGTACCCGTCCGCTAGACCCGCGAAGACCACCTCGACTCCTCGGGACGACAGGATGTCCGCCGCTCGCCGCAGCTCCTCAGGAGGATGGTTGGATACCACCAGCAGGCTCCGCGGCGAGGTGCGGGCGGAAGGGAGCGCCGCTTCGACAAACTCGTCGGGAGCAGGGTTGTCGAAGATCTCGATCTCGTGGGCCCCGAACCCGTAGTCGCGCAGCCGTTCGCGCGCGACCGGGGCGATGCAGGTGATGATCGACGCGAGCGCATCTTCGACCTCGTACATGAGGGGCATGCCCAGAACCTGAAAACTGGACATGTGATGCCAGATCATCGGCGTCGTCATTGCCTCGCGCGCCAATTGATCGATGATGCTGCTGGGAAGGAGGCTCTGGTTGACCCAGATCAGGGAATAGTCGTTCGCGTCCAGCTCACCGGAGGTATGCAAGCTGAACACGCGAAGCGCGCCCGATTCGACGAGGTGTGCGGTCGCATCTGACAGCGGTGCGGCGTATTTCGTCGTGACCAGGTCGACGCGCCATCCGCGAGCCACGAACCACTCAATCAGCTCGAGCGACACGACCTCAGAACCACTCCAGCCACTGAAGCTGACCTGACAGAGCAACAGGGCTGATGAGCTCGATGCGCCCCTGCCAGCCGCGCCGAGCATGGCTACAGCACCGCCCGGGCCTTCAGCGGCTCCCACCATGCGCGGTTGTCGCGGTACCACTGCACTACATCGGCGAGACCCTGCTCGAACGGCACGAGCGGCTCATACCCGAGCTCGGCCCGGATCTTGGAGATGTCCACGCTGTAGCGCAGGTCGTGACCCAGCCGATCGGCGACGCGGTCGACGTACGACCAGTCCTTGCCCGTGGCATCCAGGAGCATCTGGGTGAGCTCTTTGTTGGTGAGCTCGGTGCCGCCGCCAATGTTGTAGATCTCGCCCGCGCGCCCGCGAGCCAGAACCATCGCGATGCCGCGGGTGTGGTCGTCGACGTGCAGCCAGTCGCGGATGTTGTTGCCCTCGCCGTACAGCGGAACGTGCTTGTCGTCGATGAGATTGGTCACGAACAGCGGGATGACTTTCTCCGGAAAGTGGTACGGCCCGTAGTTGTTCGAGCAGCGCGTGATCGACAGGTTGAGTCCGTGCGTTCGGAAGTAGCTGCGCGCGAGCAGGTCGCTGCCCGCCTTCGAGGCCGAGTAGGGGGAGTTGGGCTCCAGGGGCCGCGTCTCGTCCCACGACCCCGAGGCGATAGAGCCGTAGACCTCGTCGGTCGACACGTGCACGAAACGCTCCGTGCCGTTGCGCAGCGCGGCGTCGAGCAGGCGTTGGGTGCCGAGCACGTTGGTCTCGACGAAGACCCCCGAGTCGCGCACGGAGCGGTCGACGTGGGATTCCGCTGCGAAGTGCACAATCGCGTCGACACCCGGCAGCACGCGGTCGAGCAGTTCAGCATCGCGGATGTCGCCGTGAACGAAGTCGTATCTCGGCGAGTCGGCAACCGGCGCGAGGTTCGCCAAGTTGCCCGAGTAGGTCAGGGCGTCGAGAACCACCACGTCGGCGCCCTCGAGGCCGGGGTAGGCGCCGTCGAGGCTGCGCCGCACGAAGTTCGAGCCGATGAAACCCGCGCCCCCGGTAACCAAGAGTCTCATATTCGTCACCACACGCCCGTCGCTATAAGAACTCCGATTATCCCCCGGTCGCGGGGGCGGCGGCGCATCTGCCCGGCCCGAGCCGCGAGCGCCCAGCGCGAACGGATGCCGCGGCCCTCGAACAGACCGAGCATCCTCTCGATGCCGGCCCGGGTCTCGCCCGACGCAACACGCAGGGCGGACCGCGCGTGGATGATCGCCTGCGTGCGGTGCCAGTGCTGACGGATGAGGTTGAGCCGCGCGAGTGCCGGGCTCAGTCCCGTGTTGGCCCCCATGACATTGGAGTCGTGTTGCCGGTAGTCGAGGCTCGGAGTGCCGTCAATGTGCCAAGACCACCCGCGGCCGCGCGCGAGGCTGTAGATGAGCCAGTCGTGGTACTCCGCGGTACGAGCAGGCGACGCGTCATCCGCGAGCTGTTCGGCAACGAGTGCGGCGAGTCGCGGGGTAAGCACGAAGCTGCATCCGGGGCCGGGGCTCTCAGTCAAATAGTCGAACCGTCGCTGGGGGAAATCCTTGCGAATGAGGGTTCGCGTGCCGTCAGTGGCGAAGGCAGTCACTGAGGACGAGATGCCATCGTGGCCCCCGGAACGAAGAAGTTCGACGTGCCGGGCGAGCTTGTCGGGCATCCACACGTCGTCCTGGTCGCTGAGGGCGAGGTAGCCGTCGACGGCGGGCTGCACGAGGGCGAGCATCCGGTAGAAGTTGGCAGCGGAACCGCCCGACCGACCCATCGAGGGCAACACGGTGAGTCGTGATTCGAGGGCCGCCCGCTCGAGCAGCCACTCGCGCGTACCGTCGGTCGACTCGTCATCGAGCGCTACGACGGTCACCCGAACCCCCTCTTGGGCCAGGATGCTGCCCAGCTGCTCCGGTAGCCAGCGCAGGCCGTTGTAGGTGGCCAGCAGCACTACCACCTCCGGCAGTGAGTCGGGCTCGGCGGGGGAGGACACAGAAAGCAAGTGTAGCGACGGGGCCCACGGCACCGGTCAGCCGCGATCGGCGGCCCATAGGCTGGGGGCGTGACCGGCCCCGAGATCTCTGTCGCGTTGTGCACGCACAATGGCGCCGAGTTTGTGCGCGAGCAGGTCGAGAGCATCCTGAAGCAAACCGTGCCCCCGACCCAGCTCGTGCTGTCGGACGACGCGTCCACCGACAACACTGTCGCGATTGTGGAGGCGGCCGTCGGGGGTTGGCCCGAGCCGAGGCCCGAGCTCGTCGTCATCCGGAACCCGTCGCCTCTGGGGGTTGTGGCCAACTTTGAGCAGGCGGTGACTCGCTGCACGGGGGACCTCATCGCGCTGTGCGACCAGGACGACATCTGGATGCCCGACAAGCTCATGCGTTTCGTCGCGCTTTTCGCGGCCGAGCGCGACCTGCCACTCGCGCACAGCGACGCGACGCTCGTGAGTGCCGAGGGCGATCCGCTCCCGCACCCGCTGTTGGGCAGCCTCGAGGCGACACCCGCCGAGCGGGAGCGGCTGACGAACGGACGCAGCTTCGACGCCCTCATCCGGCGCAATCTCGTGACCGGCGCGACGGTTGTGTTCCGGCGGACACTGCTTGACCGGGCCCTTCCTTTTCCACGATCGTGGGTGCACGACGAGTGGCTCGCGATCATTGCGGCGGCGGTCAGTCGAACGCTCCTGATCGATGAACGCCTGATCGACTACCGGCAGCACGGCGGGAACCAGATCGGCGCGAGCAAGCCCGGTCTCGCCGACAAGCTGGGCAAACTGCGCGAGCCGCGGTCTGTGCGCAACCGGCGGCTGGTGGCTCGGTCGGTCGACGTCGTCGACCGGCTTGAGTTGCTTGGGGCCGCCGTCGATCCCGCGCGCCTGACGCTCGCGCGCGCGAAGCTGGCCCACGAGCGGTGGCGCCTCGCCCTGCCCGCCAACCCCGTGCTGCGTGCGCCGCGCATTGTCGGAGCCGTGCTCGCCGGTCGCTACGGAAGGTTTAGCCGAGGCATCCGCGATGCGGCCCGCGACCTGGTCCAGCCTGCGGGCTGAGCGGCCACGTTAGGATCGACCCGTGCAGATTCGAGAGCTTGGCGTGCCGGATGCATGGGAGATCACCCCGGTGCTGCGCACCGACGATCGCGGACTCTTTCTTGAATCCTTCCGCCACGACCTGCTTGCCGAGGCGACCGGCCGCACGTTCCCGCTTCAGCAAGCCAACGTGTCGGTGTCTCGTCGGGGCGTCGTGCGGGGTATCCACTTCGCCGACACCCCTCCCGGCCAGGCCAAGTACGTCTCGGTCACGCGAGGTGCGGGCATCGACTATATCGTCGACATCCGAGTCGGTTCGCCGACCTTTGGCCAGTGGGAGTCGGTAGTGCTCGACGCGGACACCCGCCGTTCCGTCTTCATCTCGGAGGGCCTCGGGCACGCTTTCGCAGCCCTCACGGATGACGCCACGCTCACCTACCTCGTGAGCTCGACCTACAACCCGGCTCTCGAACACGACCTCAACATTCTCGACCCCGACATCGCCATCGTGTTCCCGCCGGAGCTCGGCGAACCCGTGCTCAGCCCGAAGGACCTCGCCGCCCCATCGCTTGCGGAACTGCTCGCTTCGGGCTCCTTGCCCGACTTCGCGGAGCTCCGGGCTCACTACTCGAACGCCGCGGCCTGACGATGCGCGGGATCATCCTCGCCGGCGGCAGCGGCACGCGCCTGTGGCCCATCACCAAGGGCGTCTCGAAGCAGTTGATGCCGATCTACGACAAGCCGATGATCTACTACCCCCTGTCGACGTTGATGAGTGCGGGCATCCGGGAGATCCTGATCATCACGACTCCGGATGACCAGGCGGCGTTTCGTCGACTGCTGGGCAACGGCAGTGAGCTCGGAATCTCCCTCGAGTATGCGGCGCAGCCGTCACCCGACGGGCTCGCTCAGGCGTTCCTGATCGGCGAACAGTTCATCGGCGCCGAGAAGGTCGCGCTGGTTCTGGGCGACAACATCTTCCACGGCGCGGGTCTGGGTTCGAACCTGCGCACCCATGTGGATGTCGACGGGGCACTGATCTTCGCGTACCACGTGAGCAATCCGGCGGCGTACGGGGTTGTTGAGTTCGATGCCGAGCGCCGCGCTGTGTCGATTCAGGAGAAGCCGGAGCATCCGAAGAGCAATTTCGCCGTGCCTGGTCTCTACTTCTACGACAACTCGGTCGTCGCGATCGCCAGGTCGATCACGCCGAGTGCGCGCGGCGAGCTCGAAATCTCGACGGTCAACGAGCACTACCTCGAGCGCGGTGCGCTCCGGGTCGACGTGCTCGATCGGGGCACGGCGTGGCTCGATACTGGAACGTTTGAATCCATGGTGCAAGCCAGTGAGTTCGTGCGCGTGATCGAGGCCCGGCAGGGCTACAAGATCGGCTGCATCGAGGAGATCGCGTGGCGCGCGGGATGGATCGACGACTCTCAGCTCGCCGCGCTCGCTGGCCCGCTGCTCAAGAGCGGCTACGGCGGCTACCTCGCTGGGCTCCTCGCGGAAGCGCGATGACGAGGGTTCTGGTCATCACCGGCGACCCGGTCGGGCCGAGGATGGCGGGTCCGGCGATTCGTGCCTGGAACATCGCGCAAGTGCTCGCTGTCGACAACGAGGTCTCTCTGATGACGACCACCACTCTCGACCCAGTGGACGCGCCATTCGCCCAGCACCGAGTCAAGCCCGGTGAGGATGCCGCGTTCGCCCGCCTTCTCGCCCGGGCCGACGTCATAGTCTTCCAGGGCCACGCCATGGCCCAGTTCGACGCCCTGCGCACCACGGAGAAGATCGTCGTCGCCGACATCTACGACCCGATGCACCTGGAGATGCTCGAGCAGGGTCGCGAGTTGGGGCGCGCGACGTGGGACCTGCGGGTCCGGACGGCGACTGACGTGCTCAATGAGCAACTCGCGCTCGCGGACTTCTTTCTGTGCGCCTCAGAGCGTCAGCGCCTGTTCTACCTCGGACAGCTCGCAGCTCTCGGCCGCATCACGCCGAGCACATACGAGCACGATCCCCACCTCTCCCGGCTTCTCGCGATTGTGCCGTTCGGTTTGGATGCCGAGCCACCTGTGCACCGTCGAAACGTGCTCAAGGGCACCCTCCCGGGCATCGGATCCGAGGATCGCGTCGTCATCTGGGGCGGAGGCGTCTACAGCTGGTTCGACCCTCGCACCCTGATCCGCGCAATGGCGCAGCTCGCCCTTCGGCGCGACGACGCTCGGCTCTTCTTCCTCGGCACCCGGCATCCCGGGGTCGAGGCGATGGGCATCGTGCGCGAGTCGTTGGATCTGGCCACCGAACTCGGACTGCTCGACTCGACGGTGTTCTTCAACGAGGACTGGGTTCAGTACGTCGACCGGGGCGACTACCTCTCTGAGGCGGATGCCGGAGTCAGCACGCACTTCTCGCACGTCGAGACCGAGTTCTCCTTTCGCACCCGAATCCTCGATTACCTCTGGGCCAGCCTCCCGATGGTCGTCACCCAAGGTGATGGCTTCGCCGAGTTGATCGAACGCGAGGGGCTGGGCGTCGTGGTGCCGCCGGAGGATGTTGACGCTCTTGCGGCCGCGTTGGAGCGAGTTCTCTATGACGAAGCGTTCATTGAAGAGACGCGCCGCAACATCCATGCGGTGCGGGAGAGGTTCACGTGGGAGCGCGTTCTGGCGCCTCTCGTCGACTTCGTTCGCGATCCCACGCCCGCGGCCGATCGTGCCGGGCGTTCCTCTCGAGTTCGTAACTCGCGCACCGCTCGCAAGCGACACGGTGCGCTCCACGACCTGCGTATGACCTGGCACCATCTGCGCCACGCGGGGGTGCGCCCCACCCTCGACAGGATCGCCTTGCGGTTGAGGCGCGGTAGCTGACGGTCGCGCATCGCCGGGTCCGAGGTACCCGGCGGTAGGATGTCGGGGGTCCACAGTCGAGACGGAAGCGGGAAGCAGTAGTGCGTTTCAGGTTGGTGCTACTCGTACCCGTGCTCGCGTTCATCGCGCTCGGCGCTTGGGCGTTCGCGTCGCCGATCGGCGCCGGCCCCGACGATGATTTTCATCTGGTGAGCACTTGGTGTGCCACGGGCAATGACGAGTTCTGCCAGCCGGGCACCGAGGCCAACAACCGCTACGCCCCAGCGGCACTCGTGCAGGCTGCGTGCTTCGCCCAAGAGCCGGAGGTAAGCGCGGGTTGTCAGCCGTCAGAGTGGTCGGTGACCCCCTCGATCCTCACCTCCCGTGGCAACTTCCAGCGTGAGTACCCCCCGGTGTACTACGCGGCGATGAGCGTGTTCGCG
>JBJXDR010000041.1:0-17898 GCA_046155245.1 Rhodoglobus sp.
TGGGTGCCGAAGGCCGCATCCGCGTCGACGCGAACGGCGGCTGGAACGTCGATGAGGCGGAGCACGCGATCCACGCGTTCGCCGAGTTCGACCTCGAGTACGTCGAGCAACCGTGCGCCAGTGTCGACGAGCTCGCGCAGGTGCGCAAGCGCGTCAAGTACATGGGCATTCCGATCGCGGCAGACGAGAGTGTGCGCAAGTCCGACGACCCGCTCGCGGTCGCGCGGGCCGGTGCCGCAGACATCCTCGTGATCAAGGCCCAGCCGCTCGGTGGCATCGCGGCGGCGCTCGCCATCGTCGCAGCGGCGGGATTACCGGTGGTCGTCTCAAGCGCCCTCGAAACCTCGGTGGGAATCTCGATGGGGCTGCACCTCGCGGCCGCGATCCCCGACCTCGAGTTCGACTGCGGCCTCGGCACAGCAGCACTACTCGGCGCCGACGTGACGGATGCCCCGCTCACGCCCATCGACGGCGAACTGCCCGCGCGCCGGGTCGTGCCCACCCCAGAGCTACTGGCCCGCTACGCGGCGACCCCGGACCGCACCCTGTGGTGGCGCGCCCGCCTAGAGCGCTGCTACGAGAGGATGGCGCGGGTTGGTGGGGAGCAACACGAATGATTGCTCTGGCAGTAAACAAAGCCGTTGCACTCCTCTGCTCTGCCCCCCACCAAGGGCCCACGTCGAGGCAATCGTCGACCCTCCCCTGTGAATCGAACGCGATGTCGCAAGCCTCAGTACTCTAAGAATATGACTCCCGCTCCGCTGGCTGACGCGCCCTACACGCTTCACCGGGGGAACGTTTTGAAGGCGTACGCCAGCTGGCCGACACCGGCAACGATCATTTCGGACGGCGCATACGGCGTTAGGGGATTTCACGGCGACACCACAAGCGCTGATGGCCTTACCGAGTGGTATCGGCCGCATGTCGCTGCGTGGGAGCAAGCGGCCGCCCCGGCAACTACTCTGTGGTTCTGGAACACCGAAATCGGCTGGGCAACTGTGCACCCTCTCCTTGTCGCTCACGGCTGGGAATACGTACAGACAATCACGTGGGACAAGGGGATCCCCCACGTAGCTGGAAACGTGAACGGCAAGACCATCCGCCGATTTCCCGTGGTCTCTGAGATCTGCGTCCTCTATCAACGGCGATTCATGATCGATCAGGCTGAAGGACCAGTCTACGTCAAGGAATGGCTTCGTTCTGAGTGGCTTCGCGCGGGGCTCGCGCTTAACCGCGCCAACGAGGCCTGTGGCGTCAAGAATGCGGCGACCCGCAAGTACTTGACCAAGGACTGGCTCTGGTACTGGCCACCCGGGGAGATGGTCGCACGGCTGGCCGCGTATGCAAATGCGCACGGACGCGATGGGGGGAAACCATACTTCTCGCTTGACGGACTGCACTCGGTGAGCGCACTCGAATGGGACCAGTTGCGATATCGCTGGAACCACTTCCATGGGCTAACGAACGTCTGGCAACGGCCACCACTGCACGATGCCGAGCGACTCAAGGGGTCGATGCTTCGCGCTGCCCCGCGGGTGCACAACCCCAGTTCGGGCTCGGCCGTCCATCTGAACCAAAAACCACTCGAATTCATGGAGCGTCAAGTTCAGGCTGTCACTGCACCCGGCGATGTTGTCTGGGAGCCATTCGGCGGGCTCGCGTCGGCCTCGGTAGCGGCGGTCGGACTTGGGCGGCGTGCGTTTGTAGCCGAAGTCGACACGTCATTTCAGTTGGCAGCTGAGATCCGTCTTAAGGAAGCTGCGATTGCTGCGCGAGATGCCGCGTTAGGCGAGACAGCATGATCACCGCCGATCTCCCAGAAGATATATCTGACGATGAGGCCCTGCAATCTTCAGGGACTGTGGGCGGCCCCGCTCGACCCGAGCTGGACGCTTCTGATCCGAGAACTCAGCTGCATGATCGTGTAAAGAGCGCACTTTTGGCGTTGCCGGGATTCTTTAGCTTCGACAACCCCATCTCAGGCATCAACGCGACCGATCTCTTCAACCTGAATTCTCTCCTCGGTGCCGGAATAGAAATCGAGGTCGTTCGTACTCTCAACCGATTGCGGGATCTTTGGGATCCGGATGACGAATGGCTTGGCTTCCGGTTCGAGCGCTCTAGCCAATCCTTCCCGGACGTTCGACTTGTCCGGCGCGACGCCGGCGAGACACATATCGCCATCGGCATCGAGCTCAAAGGGTGGTTTCTACTGGCAAAAGAGGGCGAACCCAGCCTCAGGTATCAAGTCTCTCCTGCGGCCTGCGCCCCGCACGATCTGGTGTGCGTTGTGCCCTGGTACCTCAGCAACGCCGTAGCCGGCACTGCGCAAGTAGTAGAGCCGTGGGTTGAGTCGGCGGTCTTCGCCGCGAACTGGCGGGACCACTGGTGGCAGCACGTTCGACGGACAACGGCGGACACCGCGATCACTTACCCCGAGAGTGCTAGTCCGTACCCCACCAAGGCCGAGCTTGTACTTGCGACTCCCGCCTACGACGGTGGAAACAACTTCGGGCGATTGCCTCGATGTAAGCCGCTCATGGACGAGTTTCTTTCGCGAACTCTTCAGTACGACATCCTGGGAATACCTGCCGAGAATTGGTACCGGTTCTTGCGCCTACATAGCGACACGGCCACCCGGGATGAAATTCGGGTTCGGCTCGAAGGGCAGTTAAACAGTCTTGGGGCTCCCATTGCGGAAAATGCGGCCCACGAGATCTTGGCCATGTTGAGCAAAATCGAAAGCGTACTTCGCCCCTAGGGCATGCAAGCGGCCAGAGGGCTACAGGCCGCTGTAGGCGTGCAGCCCCTTGAAGAACAGATTAACGATCGTGAAGTTAAACACCACCGCACTGAAGCCGATGATCGCGAGCCAGGCGCTGCGGGAGCCGCGCCATCCGCGAGTCGCTCGCGCATGGATGTATCCGGCGAAAATTGTCCAGATGATGAACGTCCAGACCTCCTTGGTGTCCCAACCCCAGTAGCGGCCCCACGCTCGCTCTGCCCAGACGGCACCGGCAATGAGGGTGAAGGTCCAGAACACGAAGCCGACAACGATGAGCCGGTAAGCCATGTTTTCAAGCTTCTCCGGCGCGGGAAGTGTGTCGAGGAACCTCAGTCGATCGAGCTTGCCCGCGGCCCGCCGTTCTTGCAGCAACTGCGCGACCGACAGTCCCGCACCGAGAGCGAAGAACCCTGTGCCGAGAGTGGCAACGAAGACGTGGATCACGAGCCATGCCGACTGAAGTGCCGGCACCAGCGGCACCACATCGACGTAGTAGTTGACGGTTGCGACGCCAAGTGCAATGAGAACAAAGCCGGAGATGAACACCCCGAGAAAGCGCAGGTCCTGCCAGAGTTGCACCAACAGGAAGACCCCGATGATTATCGCGGTCGCGGTGAGGGTGAACTCGAACATGTTGGCCCACGGAACGCGGCCCGCGGCGAGTCCGCGCAGGATAGCGGCCGTGACGTGGAGGGCCCAGGCGAGGTAGGTGAGGGCCATAGCTGCGCGCAAGTAGCGTGGAGTCTTCGGCGTGGCGGCGGGTGGGGCATCCGTCTTCTCCAGCACAGCTGTACCGCCTGGGCCCCTGCTGCCGGTTACCGACGACGCTGTGGCATCGGCGGTCCGCGCAGTAGGGGATGCTGCGGCGCGCGCAACCCTGACGCTCGCAGTGGCCGGCTCAGCGGCCGACCGCCGCGCAAGATCGACCGTGAAGAGCACGAAGGCGAGCGTGTACACCGCCATCGCTGAGTAGACGGCAAGCACGGAGTACGTCACGAATGTCTCGGTCACTGTTCCACTCTAAGCCTTCAATTGTTCAACATGGCGGTCGGCCAAGTCGGCCACCGCTGCGGTGAGAGTCGGGTCGTCGCCCCGAGCCAACGCCGCGTATTCGATGGTGACACCGGCATCGGTGGTTACCGCTTTCACCCACATTCGGCGACGCGGAATAAACAGGCTCGTCACCAGCCCCGCGACGACAAGCACCGAGAACAGCAGCACCCAGCCCTGCGACGGAGCGGAATGAACTTCGAGCGACGCGAATCTCGGAATTGACTCGAGTTTGATGCTGCCCAAACCGTCAGGAAGTTCGACGGTGTCGCCGGGGGCGAGCACGATCGTTGGGGCCGCAGCGTTGCGACCCGCGATTTTAGTGAGCGCGTCCGTGTTGAGGGAGTACGCGTTGATACTGCGGCCACTGTCGAGACCCAGGTCGCCCGTGTAGACCTCGAGAGTGACGGTCGGGTTTAGCAGGTCGGGGTAGTTGGAGGCGAGAGCGCCCGAGGCGAGGTTCACGGCCGTGGGGTAGAGAAAGCCCCGCATGCCAATCTGTTTCTCGAGTCCGTCGGGCACCTTGATGATGCCAAGGCTAGTCAGGTTGCCGTCTTGCGGCAGAAACGCGACCGGCTGCGAAAACACGACCGTACCTTGTGGGTCCCGCACGGTCACGATCGGCGCATACCCGTTTCCGAGCAGGTAGACCTGAGTCGATGCCACGGTGAGAGGCTCGTTGACTTTGATGGTCGCGGGTGTGGGATCGCCGCCGCGAACCGTCGACGTGACGCGCGCCGTGTAATCCACGGGCAGTCCTAGGGCACTGAGGTTCTGCTCCTCATAGCGAACTTTGAAGCTATCGAGGGCGATCGCATAAGGCTCAAGCGCGGCATCCGTGAAGAACCGCCCGGCACTAAAGGAGTCGTAGTTGGCCCGCGAATTGACGAAAGCCTGCCCTTCGACAACCACCCGTTGGCCGCTGTAGCCAAAACCTCCACCGATCCCCGCGCTAACAAGAACGCCTATCAGCGCGGTATGAAACACCAAGTTGCCGGTCTCGCGTAGGTATCCCCGCTCGGCGCTGACCGAATTAGCGGCCTCGCCTGACTCGGCCGAAGGGTAAATCTGGGTTCGATACCCGAGCCGTTTGAGCAGAGTGGCCGCGGTCCCGACGGCGGTCGCGACGTCTGTCGACACGTCACGGCTCGTATAGCCCTCGAGCCGCGCCAGCCGTGCTGGAGTCTTAGGCGGTTTTGAGCGCAGAGCGTCAAGATGGTGCTTGACCCGCGGGATAACGCAGCCGATGAGCGAAATGAACAGGAGCAGGTAGATGGCTGAGAACCAAACCGAGGTATAGGTGGTGAACAGCTGCAACCCATCGAGTATCGGCGCCAGTGTGGGGTTGTTGCGCTTGTATTGGAGTACGCCGTTGGGGTCCGAGCTGACCTGAGGAACCAGCGAACCAGGTATTGCGGCAATCGCTAGCAGCAACAGCAGAAACAGCGCGGTGCGCATACTGGTCAGCTGCCGCCAGAAGTAGCGCAGGTACCCCACTAGGCCAAGCGGAGGCTGGGTCACGGGGGACGAAGTGCCTTGGTCGAAATGATCAGAAGGGCGTGACGAATCCACCGATCACCGACCCCAAGCTCGAAATGAACGACCGCCAGACGCCTGTGACCATGAGCAGTCCAAGCGCAATAAGCATGGATCCACCGATGATATTGACGATGCGTATGTGGCGTTTCAGCCATGCGACCGAGCCGGTCACCCAACTGAATCCCAGCGCTACCAGCAAGAAAGGCACGCCCAGTCCCAGACTGTAGGCAAACGCCAGCAGCGCGCCGCGCCACGGGTCGCTGCCCTCGAGAGCGATCGCGTAGACCGCGGTCAACGTCGGGCCAATACACGGTGCCCACCCCAGCGCGAACACGATGCCGAGGAGGGGAGCTCCAGCGAGCCCGGTGGCGACTTTCCACTGCGGGCGGATGGTGCGTTGGAGGAACGTGACCTGGCCGATGAAGACCAGCCCCATGAGAATGACCACAACGCCCGCCAACCGCAGAATGACGTCGAGCCACGGTCGCATCAGCAGTCCGGCCGTGCCGAAGAGCACCCCAAGAACGACGAACACGACACTGAATCCGAGAACAAAAAGTGCGACGCCGGTCAGCAGGCGCACTCGATCCCGCTTCTCGCCCTCCCCCGTGAATCCACCCACGTAGGCCAGATAGCTCGGCACGAGCGGAAGTACGCACGGTGAGGCGAACGAAACGAAACCCGCGAGCAGCGCGATGGGCAACGCTAACGCGAGGGCACCGCCGAACACGATTTCCCCAATCGGGTCCACTAAGGGCCGCCCGACTTTTTGCTGCCCACTACGGTGCCTCAGCGACGACGACGTCAATCATCGATGCGAGGATGCTGGGCTCACGGATGAGTCCGCTGATGCGCGCCGCGACGCGTCCCTCACGGTCAAGCACCAGCGTTGTTGGCACGGCATTAGGTGCGACTGCTCCGGCGAATGCCAGCTGCACAGCACCAGTGTTTGCATCGATAATGCTCGGATAGCCGATTCCGAATTCCTCGTCGAACAAAATGGCGACTTGTGGCGAGTCAAAAATGTTCACACCCAGGAAGGGCACGTCGACGTACCGCTCGCTGAGGGTCTTCAGTGTGGGCGCCTCCAGCCGACACGGCGGACACGCCGCGTACCAGAAGTTGACGACATATACGGAGCCCGCGAAGTCGTCACTCGTGACCCTGGCACCCGTCTCATCGACACCCGAGAAGACGATGGGAGCGTCGCGCTGGTCTTGCGGGATCTCGGTGATCGCGCCATCGCCGGAAATATAACCCTGACCGGACCCGCTGGCGTACTGCTCGGCGAGTGGGTCGTTCGCGCACCCCGCGAGCGCGAGCACAACGGCCCCGGCTGCGGCAAGAAGTCGGATCCTCACACTGCTCCCAAGTCGATCGCTGCTACACCTAAGTCTTGCGCAGGTTCCTGATAGTTGACTTCGACGAACCCGCCGTCTCGCCGCTCGAGTGTTGTGATGCTCGACAGGGCACACCGTCGATCGCGGGGATCGTGCGGCAGGCGCATGTCCTTGACGACACGGGCAACCATTACGATCGGCATCTGGTGACTCACGAGCACCGCCTCCCCCGATTCGGTCTGCTCCCACGCGTCGGCGACAACCGCGAGCATCCGGTCGCGCACGCTCGTGTAGGGCTCGCCCCAGCTCGGTTTCCACGGGTTGCGCAGCTGCACCCACCCCGACGGACGCTTGAGCGCCTCGCGCATTATCTTGCCCTCGAACCAGTTGTCGGGCTCGATGAGGCGCTCGTCGGTGGTGATGGCCAGGCCGAAGCGTGCGGCCCAGGGCGCCGCCGACTCCTGGGCGCGCTGGAGCGGGCTGGCGGAGAGCCGGGTGACCGGATGCCCGACGAGGCTCGCGGCCGCGGCATCCGCCATGCGGTGGCCGAGTTCGCTCAGGTGATAGCCCGGGATGCGCCCGTAGAGCACCCCCTCAGGGTTGTGCACCTCGCCGTGACGAACGAGATGGATGAGGGTTGCGGGCACTCCTCGATTCTACGGCTCGGCAGGATCGGGCCTTGCGGCGGATTCAGGGGGCAATCGCTCTTCTGGCTCCTTGTCGTGTTGATCACACTCGGCCACCACAAAGACGCGTACCCCGCGCGCAACTAAACTCTGGGGGTGACCGAACGCATCGAACGCTCGCTAATCAAGCACCTCGCCGCCGCACCCGACGGACTCGTGTCCGTCTCGGGATGGGTCGACACGGTACGCGACCAGAAGAAGGTGCAGTTCGTCGTTCTGCGCGACGAGTCGGCTGCGGTGCAGCTGGTGCATCCCAGAGCCTTCGCCGAGGATGGCACGCCCGAAGCCGACGACCTTGCCGACGCGATCTCTGCTCTCGCGCAGGGCACGTTCCTCACCGCCACCGGTGAACTCAAGCACGACGAGCGAGTCAAGCTCGGCGGAGTGGAGATTAAGCTCGACGGTCTCGAAGTCGCCGCTGCCGCTCACCCCGAGACCCCGATCGCCGACGACTCCGGCGTCGACAAGCGGATGGACTGGCGCTTCCTCGACCTCCGTCAGCCCAAGAACAACTTGATCTTCCGCATCCAGACCACGCTTGAGCACGCGTGGCGTACCTACTGGGTTGAGCACGACTTCATCGAGCTGCATACCCCCAAGCTCATGGCCAGCGCGAGCGAGTCGAAGGCCGAACTTTTCGAGGTCGGCTACTTCGAGGGCAAGGCATACCTCGCGCAGAGCCCACAGTTCTTCAAGCAGATGGCCCAGCCCGCCGGCTTCGGCAAGATCTTCGAGGTCGGGCCGGCCTTCCGCGCCGACCCGAGCTTCACGAGCCGGCACGCCACCGAGTTCACGAGTGTGGACAGCGAGATCAGCTGGATCGACTCCCACGAAGACGTGATGAAACTGCACGAGGAGTTACTCGTTGCAGGCTTCGCCGCAGTGAAAGCAAAGCACGGCGACGAGATCGAGGCCCTCTTCGGGGTCGAGGTGACTGTTCCTTCGGTGCCGTTCCCGCGCATCCCGCTCGCCGAAGCAAAGCGCATCGTGGCCGATCGCGGCTACGAGGTGCCGCGGCACGACGACGACATGGACCCGGAGGGCGAGCGCCAGATCGCCGCGTACGTCAAGGAGACCTTCGACCACGAGTTCGTATTCCTGACCGACTACGCCTCAAGCATCCGGCCGTTTTACCACATGAGGCACGCGGATGACGCGACGCTGACGAACAGCTACGACCTCATCTTCAACGGTGTCGAGATCTCCACCGGGGCACAACGCGAGCACCACGTCGAGAAACTGGAGGCACAGGCTCGCGACAAGGGGCTCGACCCGGAGGAGCTCGACTTCTATCTCGACTTCTTCCGCTACGGAGTGCCGCCGCACGGCGGCTTCGGCATGGGGCTCAGCCGCGTGCTGATGCTCATGCTGCATCTGCCGAACCTGCGCGAAGCGACCTACCTGTTCCGAGGACCCACCCGGCTGTTGCCCTAGCCCCCTAGGCTGAGCCCCAAGCAACCGCAACTGCGAAGGGAACCTCTTATGGCTGGAAAATTCGTCATCACGAAGGACAAGAAGGGGGAGTTCCGCTTCTCCCTCAAGGCGGGCAACGGCGAGATCATCGCGATCTCCGAGGGCTACGCGAGCAAGTCCGGCGTGCAGAACGGTATCGAGTCCGTGCGCAAGAACGCGGCGGACGCCGTAGTCGTGGACGAGAGCTGATCTCGCTTCCGGTAATTCATGTGCATGGGGCATGATGTGTTCATGTCCAAGAAGATCGATTCAGCTCTCAGGGACCTGAAGAAGGCCCTGAACAAGCACGCCGAGGCCGTCAGCGGCCGCGCCGTGTCACTGAAGAAGTCGCAGCGTGCGAGCGCGCGAGTGGCGGCCGCCGCGTCCGCATACGCCGAGGCCGTTCATGCCAAGAGCGGCATGGGCAACCCGTTCGCCGATGTACTCGAACCCGGACTCGAGGCGACGACCTTGGCATCCCTGACCGCCGAGCGCGACGCGCTGGCCAAGAACCTCACCGGGCCTGTCCCCGTCCAGAAGGCGGCGGGCTAGAGTTACTGGTCGGATCAGGCGAGAGCGTCGTGAAGGGCTCGGGTGAGCCGTGCCGGATCGACACGCCAGATCGTGTGTACTCGCCCGTCGATGAGCACCACGGGAATCTCGTCCCAGTAGCGGGCGTTGAGCTCCGGGTCATCGAGGATTGACAGTTCGTCGACGGTGACATCGGATGCCTCGGTGCCGAGCCCCGCGAGAGCCTCGGTTACGGCATCCCGCGCCGCGTCGCACAGGTGACACCCGGGCTTGCCGAGCAGAGTGAGGCTTACCGCAGGCACGACCATAGACTAATCGCGATGTCTGATGCAGCGCCGCACACACCGAGGTCTACGACGATCGTCGCGTTCTTCGATGTTGACAACACGCTCATGCGCGGCGCGAGCGTCTTCTACGTCGGGCGCGAGGCGTTCAGTCGACGCCTCATAAGGATGCGCGATATCGCGCTCTTCGCGTGGCACCAGTTCCGGTTTCTTGCGGTGGGTGAGAACCGCAACCACCTCTCGGCCGCCAAAGAGCGCGGGCTTGGGCTGGCCATCGGCCACACCGAGGTGGCGCTCATCGCCCTCGCCGAGGACATCTACGCCAAGCACATCGAGCCGAACCTCTGGCCAGAGACCGTCGCGCTCGCTCACGCCCACATCGACAAGGGGCACGAGGTGTGGCTCGTCACGGCGACTCCGCAGTTGGTCGCCCAGGTCATCGCCGATCGCCTCGGTCTCACGGGTGCACTCGGCACGCGCGTTCAGGCGCTGGACGGGGTGTTCACCGGTGCCCTCGACGGACCGGTGCTCCACGGGGATGAGAAGGCCATCGTGGCCCGCGAATTGGCTGAGAGCAAGGGTGTGAACCTTGGTGATTGCTGGGCTTACTCAGACTCGAGCAACGACATCCCCCTGCTGACGATGGTCGGCAACCGGGTAGTCGTCAATCCCGACGCCAAGTTGCTCGCACACGCTCGACATCACGGCTGGGCTGTGCTCCCGCTGAAGAAGTCCAGCATTCGGGATGCCCGCCGCAGGGTCAAACGCGAAGCGAAGGGTCGCTAGCTACTTCTTGTTGCGACGCTGGTGACGCGTCTTGCGCAGCAGCTTGCGGTGCTTCTTCTTGGCCATGCGCTTGCGACGCTTCTTGATGACTGAACCCATGAGAACCTTTTCTGTTTCTGAAGAGAGCCGACCCGGCTCGATTCAGAACCGCGGAAAGACATACCCCGCGATCTTACATCAGGCTCTGGTGAGCCTCAGCCGACGTCTGCGATAGGGGTCTGGATCGCCGCGACAACCGCCGACTCAGGGATGCGAAAGGAGCGTCCGAACCGCACGGCCGGCAGATCCCCGGAGTGAACGAGTCGGTAGACGGTCATGTTCGAGACGCGCATCATCTCCGCCACCTCCGCGACGGTGAGGAATCGAACGTCTGACAATGACATCGGCGACGGGCTCCAAGGATTGGGCACCCGGGCAGTGTGACAGGAGTGCTAAGGGGTAACACTAGGGGCTGATGTGAGTCGATGTCCAGCCCCCTGAACCGGTCTCAGCTCGCCGCTGCATCGGGCCCAGCACGATCGACAAACCACTAGGGGCGGCGGGGTCTGCGCCGCAATGTCTTGGGCAGGCGTCGGGTAACTTGGCCCGCGGCATCCTGAATCGCGGTGCGCGCTTGGTAGGTTCCCTCAGCCACCCGGCGGCCGATCGTCTCACCGACATCCGCGCCCGACCACGCGGCAAACGCGTTGGGCCCACCGTCGGCCGGCTCGAAGCTGTCGTCCACGTCCGCGAGGAGATAGGGCCGCACCCAGTCCTCAAGCTTCTCGAGCGGGGTCACCTCTAGGCGGTAGTAACGATGCTGGCCGTCTTCGCGCACGGTCACGAGCCCGTGGTCGCGCAGCACTCGCAGGTGCTTGGAGACCGTCGGTTGGCTGAGTCCGAGTCGCTCGACCAGGTCTCCGACGCTGATCTCGCCTGTCTCGGAGTCCGCGGCAACATAGCGCGCCAAAAGCACCTGCAGCAGTTCCCGTCTCGTGGGGTCAGCGATAACGTCGAAAATGTCGGCCATGCTCTCAGGCTACCCGGGCGGATGCAGGGGCGATACTGGTCGAGTGAGCATGCGCGGCAGACCAGTCTTCCGCCCCACCCTGTTGGGTCGCGCCCAGAATGCGGTCGATGCCTTTATCGCCTCGAGCCCGGCACGATTCGCGATCGTTATCTTCTCGACGTTGATCCTCGTCTTCACGGCGTTGTTCTCGTTGCCCATCGCGACGGCCACCGGCAAGCAGGCCCCGATTGTTGACGCCCTGTTTACTGCCGTGTCCGTCATCTGTGTGACCGGGCTGTCGACCGTGGACATGGCGACCTATTGGTCGCCCTTCGGCCACGTGCTCATCTTCGTCGGCGTGGAGATCGGTGGTGTCGGGGTGCTCACCGTGGCCTCGATCCTTGGCCTTGTCATCAGTCGGCGCCTCGGGCTGCGGCAGAAACTCATCGCGGCCGGCGACGCGAATCCGCTGCGCATCCGCAAGGGGCCGATCGCCGAGGGTCAGGCGATCAGACTGGGCGAGACCGGCAACCTGCTCGCGACTGTTGCGGTGAGCGTGCTCATCATCGAGGCGGTGATCGCCATCCTGCTCTTCCCCCGCATGCTCCTCGAGGGTGTTCCGCTGTGGGAAGCCGCATGGCAGTCCGTCTACATCTCCGCGATGGCGTTCACGAACACGGGCTTCCTGCCGCTGGCGAACGGACTCGCGCCCTACGCTGGCGACGTCTGGTTCCTGTCGACGCTCATGCTCGGGGTGATCGCTGGTGCAATCGGCTTCCCGGTGATTTACGCGCTCTCCCGCAACCTGACGAACCCGCGACGCTGGTCACTGCACGTCAAGGTCACCCTCATTACGTTCGCGCTGCTGTTTTTTGCAGGCGCAGTGGCCTATTTCGCGCTCGAGTTCAATCATGCGTTCGCAGGGCTCGATCCCGGCCAGCGGGTGCTTCAGAGCTTCTTCCTCTCCTCGATGGCACGGTCGGGCGGGTTCTCGACGATCGATATCTCCCAACTCGACGGCTCGAGTCTGCTCGTGACCGACATGCTCATGTTCATCGGCGGCGGCTCCGCATCGACAGCGGGTGGCATCAAGGTCACGACCCTCGCCATCCTGTTCCTGGCCGCATTCGCAGAGGCGCGCGGGCGCGACGACATGGAGGCCTACGAGCGGCGCATCCCGCAGGACGTGCTGCGACTCGGGGTGAGCGTGGTGCTCTGGGGGGCAACGACGGTGGCCGTGGCATCCATCGTGATCATGATGATGACTGACGCGCCGCTCGACTACGTGCTGTTCGACGTGATCAGCGCCTTCGCCACGGTCGGTCTTTCAACCGGCTTCACGACCAGCACGACGGATGCCGCGCAATACGTCTTGGCCGCGACCATGTTTCTCGGGCGCATCGGCACCGTCACGTTGGCGGCGGCGCTCGCCGCAAGCCAGCACCCCAAGCTGTTCAGACAACCGGAAGAGAGGCCCATCGTTGGTTGACAAGATTGCCCACGACGCCCCCGTGCTCGTGATCGGCCTCGGCCGGTTCGGAGCGGCCACGGCGGGTCAGCTGCACCGACTCGATCGGGAGGTGCTCGCAATCGACGAGGATGCCGGGCTCGTTCAGAAGTGGTCGGAGCGCGTGACCCACGCGGTACAGGCCGACGCGCGCAACATCGACGCGCTGCGGCAGGTTGGTGCCCAGGACTTCGCGATCGCGGTGGTCGCAGTGGGCTCGTCGATCGAAGCGAGTGTGCTCATCACGGCCAACCTCGTTGACCTTAAGGTGCCGCAGATCTGGGCCAAGGCGATCAGCAAGTCCCACGGCACGATCCTCACCCGCATCGGCGCGAATCACGTGATCTACCCGGAGGCCGAGGCGGGCGAACGGGTCGCCCACCTCGTCTCCGGGCGGATGCTGGACTTCATCGAGTTCGATGACGACTTCGCGATAGTCAAGATGTATCCGCCGAAACCGATTCGCGGCATCCCGCTGTCGGCCTCGCAGGTGCGACGCAAGTACGGCGTCACCGTCGTCGGGGTGAAGTCACCGGGAACCGACTTCACCTATGCAACGGCAGAGACGGTGGTGTCGAACCACGACCTGATCATCGTGAGTGGCAACGCGACGGACATCGAGAAGTTCGCCGCGTTGTCGAGCTGACACAGGGTAGCTAGTTCGTTTGGGTGCCGTCGTCGGTGTTGGTGTCGGTGTCGCTGTCGCCGTCGTTCGGGCCGAGCTGCCCCGGGCCGGGCTCTCCGGGTTTGGGCTGACCTGTGTGGGGCTGACCCATTCCAGGCTGCCCCGCGCCGGGCTGACCCGGTCGCACGTCTCCGCCGGGGAATCCGAGCGACCCTGTGTCATTGTCGCGATCAATGCCCGGACCGAATCCCGGTCCGGGCTGGCTCTGCGTCATGCCGTCGGGCAGCTGAGCTCCCACGGCGACACCGCCGCCGAACAGGGCACCCGCGACAAGTACGGATCCGACCACGATGCCCGCGATCGCGAGCCCACCGAGATCGCGCCTCGGGGCGACAGGCTGAGCGACGGGTGCGGCAGGCTGGGTCACCACTGTGTCGGCGGGGGTGTTGGCGCCGGCCTGCGCCGCCTCATTCTTGCTGATTGCCACGTGAGTCATCCTTTTCGTTTGCGGTGCACCTGAGGCACCGAGTGACGAAACACTCTCGCTGGTTCCTATGGGCTTGCTATGACGCGGCGGTGAATCCGCTCACCTGCCTTCGGCCATCTCCTTCGCCCGCGCGAGAGCGGATGCCGTGGCCCGGTCGAACAGGCCCGTCAGGTCGGCCGCCTCCAGCTCGGCGATCGCGCGCTGGGTCGTGCCGTTCGGACTCGTCACCTGCCGACGTAGCTCCTCGGGGGTCGTGCCGGACGCCACGAGCAGCTCGACCGATCCGTGGAAAGTACCGGTGACTAACTCCCGAGCCTGCTCCGCGGTGAAGCCGAGATTCATCGCGGTGCTCGTCAGCTGCTCAATGAGGTAGAACACATACGCGGGGCCCGATCCCGAGATCGTGCTCAGCGCGTCGATCTGCGACTCCGGCACCTCCACGACGGTGCCTACGGTCTCGAACACAGCTCGCCCGAGAGCCACCTGTTCGGGCGTCGCCCTGCTTCCAGCCGCGAGCCCGGTCACCCCCTTGCCGATCAGCGCGGGGGTGTTTGGCATCGCGCGCAGCACCGGCTGGGCGACGATCGCTTCCATGGTCGCCGTGGTCACGCCGGCGGCAACGCTGATCACGAGAGCGCCAGGGGCAAGGTCTTCAGCGATCGCGCCGAGCGTGTCTGGCACCATCGCCGGCTTCACGCCGATGAGCACCACGGACGCGCCGCGCACCGCCCGCTCATTGCCGTCGGGCGTCGCCTCGAGGGCGAACGACTCGACCCCCCAGCGGCGCACGAGAGCGGCTTTCGTCTCGGTGCGGTTGGTCACTCTGATGGGCCCATCGACGCTCACCCCCGGCGCTAGCAGGCCACCGAGGATGGCCCCACCCATCGATCCCGCGCCGATGATTGCTATCGAACCCAGACTGCTCATGCGTTCATCCTAGGATTGGGAGAATGAGCACAACGGGCGGAACCAAGGCGATCGTCGCGGCACTGCTCGCCAACCTCGGGATCGCCATCACGAAGTTCATTGCGTTTGTGTTCTCCGGATCCAGTTCGATGCTCGCGGAGAGCGTCCACTCGCTTGCCGATACCGGCAACCAAGGCCTGCTGTTGCTGGGCGGGCGCAAGTCGCGCAAATCGGCCGACGCGTCGCATCCGTTTGGTTACGGGCGCGAGCGCTACGTCTATGCGTTCGTCGTCTCGATCATCCTGTTCTCGGTCGGCGGCGTCTTCTCGATCTATGAGGGTGTCGACAAGCTGACCAACCCTCACGAGCTCGAGGTACCGTGGCTGCCGATCCTCGTGCTCTCGGTCGCGATGGTGCTGGAGTCGCTCTCGTTGCGCACCGCGATTCGCGAGTCGAACCTCGTTCGGGGCAAGCAGGGGTGGATCTCGTTCATCCGACGCTCGAAGGCGCCCGAGTTGCCCGTCGTGCTGCTCGAGGACATCGCTGCACTCCTAGGCCTGGTGTTGGCCATGTTCGGCGTGGGACTCACTATCGTCACCGGCAATTCCTCGTGGGACGCGATTGGCACTCTGGCGATTGGAGTGCTGCTCATCACGGTCGCGATCGTACTCGGCATAGAAACCAAGAGCCTCCTCGTGGGTGAGGGCGCGAACGCGCGCGACGTAGAGAAGATCCGGGATGCGATCAATGCCCACACCGATGTCGAGGCGCTCATCCACATGAAGACGCTCTACTTGGGACCCGATGAACTGCTCGTTGCCGCCAAGGTCGCCTTCGCCAGCAAATCCCGATTGTCGGATGTCGCGACCAGCATCAACACCGTCGAGGCCAGCGTCAGGGCAGCCGTGCCCGTCGCGCGGGTGATCTACATCGAGCCGGACGTGTACCAGGAGCCCGGGGCGTCCAACCCCAACACCGACTCGATCGTCATCAAGGGCACCGACTAGAAGCGGAGACTGGCGCTGGCCACTCAGCGAGCGAGCAGCTCCTCGGCGCTCACCACCGTCGCGAAGTTCTCGCCGAGTGCGGCGAGAAACGCCGCCTGCACCTGAGCGGCCGGTACCGTCGTGCCGCCGAACTCGAGGTCGGGTGCCGCACACGCGTCGCCGATGACGGTGACCTCGAATCCGAGGTCTGCCGCGGCGCGAGTCGACGAGTCGACGCACACGCTCGTCATCATGCCCGCGACCACGACCTCGTCGACGCCGAGTGCGCGCAGGTCGGCTTCGAGGCTCGTGTCGAGGAACGAGTTCGGGTTGCCCTTCTGCACCAAGCCTTCGCCAGCCGCTGGAGCGACCGCTGGATGGATTCTGACGCCGCGGGTGCCGGGCCTAAAGAACGTGGCCTCGGGCGCATCCCACACGTGGAAGACGTGGATGACCGGCTCGCCGCTCGCGCGGAAGTGCTCAAGCACCGCGGCCGCGTTGCGCACCGCGGCATCCGGACCAACGAGCGGATGCGCGCCCCCTTCGAAGTAGTCGAGCTGGAGGTCGATGAGAACAAGTGCGCGGGTCATGGGGTCAGAGTAGTCGCGGCGCGGGCTTCGATACACGCTTCGCGCTAGTCAACCCGCCTGCTAGTCCACCCGCAATTCACCGAAGAAGTCGCGCAGCAGCGCCGCACACTCCTCCTCACGCACGCCCGTGATCACCTCGACCCGGTGCGGGAGGCGGCGATCGCGCAGCACGTCGAGCACGCTGCCCACGGCGCCCGCCTTCTCGTCCCACGCCCCGAACACCACGCGCGGGATGCGGGCCTGAAGGATCGCGCCGGCACACATCGTGCACGGCTCGAGGGTGACGACAAGGGTGGTGTTCTCGAGGTGCCACGAACCCGTGGCCGTCGCGGCCGCGCGGATCGCGACGATCTCTGCGTGTGCGGTCGGGTCGCCGGTGAGCTCTCGCTCGTTGTGTCCTCGGCCGAGGGGGTTTCCCGACGCATCGAGAACGAGCGCCGCGATGGGCACGTCGCCGCTGGAAACAGCGAGCCTGGCCTCGGCGAGGGCGGCGCGCATCCACTCGTCTGCCGTGCTCATCGTCAGGGCGTCCACAGTAGATTGAGCCTATGCGAGTACACGTTGCCGATCACCCGCTCATCACGCACAAGCTCACTGTGCTGCGTGACAAGAACACTCCGTCGCCGACGTTCCGGGCCCTGACCGAAGAGCTCGTCACCCTGCTCGCCTACGAGGCGACCCGCAACGTTCGCACCCATGTCGTCACGATCACCACGCCGGTTGCCGAGACGCAGGGTCTGGCCATCAGCGACCCGAAGCCGCTCGTCGTGCCCATCCTGCGGGCGGGGCTGGGGATGCTCGAGGGCATGGTCAAGCTCGTACCCACCGCCGAGGTCGGCTTCCTCGGGATGGTGCGCAACGAGGAAACCCTCCAGCCCGACATCTACGCCGAGCGCCTGCCCGACGACCTGTCCAACCGGCAGTGCTTCGTGCTCGACCCCATGCTCGCGACCGGAGGCTCACTCAACGCGGCAATCGCATACCTCTTTGATCGCGGCGCGGTGGATGTCACGGCTATCTGCCTCCTCGCCGCGCCCGAGGGCCTGGCTGCCGTCGAGAAGGCTACCGAGGGCCGCGAGGTCACCATCGTCGTCGGCGCTCTCGACGAGCGCCTCAACGACGTCGGCTACATCGTGCCCGGCCTGGGCGACGCCGGAGACCGGCTGTACGGCACGGTCTGATGCCGCCGGTCGAGTAGCGGCACAGCCGCGTATCGAGACCCACCCCAGCGTAGTGCCTCATGTCAATATGCCCGCGAGATCTGTTCGGTGCCTCAGTTAGGATTGCCCGTTATGGGGGGTCAGCTGGCGTTGCGGAGGCGGACATTTCGCTGGGTGTCGGGTGGGGGCTTATCAG
>JBJXDR010000042.1:0-10166 GCA_046155245.1 Rhodoglobus sp.
TCGCCGTGATCTCCGCCCGCGCGGTCATCGACAACTCAATTCCCATCCCTCGAGCGTCACACCCTCGCGGGCATTCTTAGCTGAGGCACCGCGACCACTTCGCGGGCACCTTAGGTGAGTCTCGTCGGTGTATTGACCCGGTAGACCTCACCGTCTACCGTGGGCTGTGAGCACGACGCCAGATCCTTTCACTCGAAAGCGAGTCACCGTGAAGCTTCAATCCATACTTCCATTGGCTGTCCTGCTCGTCGTGTTGACCGGATGCTCGGCATCGCCCACGACCGAGACCGACCCGGGTACCGACACCGGCACGAGCACGGAGGAGACCACAGGCGCCGGAGACGACACCGTCGAACCGTGGGGCGAGTGCGCCGGAATCATCGAGCGACTGAACGCCAATGAGGATGATCCGACGGTCTACGAGCAACTCGGGGCGGCCGACTTTGCGGTGCCAGAGGTGGGCGCCGACGTGCTTGCCGGAGCGTGTGTCATCCGGGTCACCATCAATGAAGACCCGATCACGTGGGCGATCCTGCCCGGTGACGAGGCGCTCGCCGAGTCGATCTCGACAGAACTTCTGAGCGCCGGATTCGTCGCTGGGCCAAACGGACTGTATGGCGATGAGGCGACCGGGCGCGGCATCAACGTCAGTGCCTTCGTGAACGGCGCAGAGCTGGATTCATACCTCGTTTACTCGACAGCGTTCGCCCCGGTCAGCGAGCCGATCGTCTATCTCGGAACCTTCGCGATCTCCTGACCTCCCGGGCATCCCCGGGTGGGTGCCCTACCCTTGAGCCATGGCATCGTGGTCGCTCTCGGGCGCGCTCAAGGGCATGTTCTCCCGCGCGATGATCGATGAGCAGACGTGGGAAGCCCTCGAAGATGGCCTGATCTCGGCCGACTTCGGTCCCGACATCACCGACTCCGTCGTGGACGAGTTGCGCGCGAGCGTGGCCAAGTACCGCACGACCGACCCGGCCGATCTCAAACGGATGCTCCGCGAGACCCTCGAGGAGCGCCTCGCCCGCCTCGACCCGACCCTCCATCTCTCAGCGCGACCCGCTGTCGTGCTCGTCGTCGGCGTTAACGGCGTCGGCAAGACCACGACCATCGGCAAGTTCGCGAAGTTCCTCACCAACTACGGCCGCACGGTCGTCGTCGGTGCCGCGGACACCTTCCGCGCTGCCGCGGTCGAGCAACTCGCGACCTGGGCCGAGCGCGGGGGTGCGGCGATCGTCAAGCCGCAGCAGCAGGGTCAGGACCCGGCCTCTGTCGCCTTCCAGACCGTCGAGCGTGCGCAGCGCGAGGGCATCGAGATCGTTCTCATCGACACCGCCGGCCGGCTCCAGACGAAGAGTGGCCTGATGGACGAGCTCGGCAAGATCCGACGCGTGCTCGAGAAGCAGACCGAGATTGCGGAGGTACTGCTGGTGCTCGACGCGACGACCGGCCAGAACGGCCTCGCGCAGGCGGAGGCGTTCATCGAGCACGCGGGCGTGACGGGCCTCGTGCTGACGAAACTCGACGGGTCGGCGAAGGGTGGGTTCGTGCTCGCGGTGCAGGAGAAGACGGGCATCCCGATCAAGCTTGTCGGCCAGGGTGAGGGCATCGGTGACCTCACCGGGTTCACCCCTCACGTTTTCGTGCAGGGTCTCGTAGGCTGAGCGACGTGAAAACTTCTCGCGGAGTCATCCCCCTGGTTGCTGCGATTCTCGGCGTGATCGCCCTCGCGTGGGCCTTCGTCACGGGCATCTCGGCCGCACTCTCCGGCGGCGGTAACGGGGCGTTGCCCTACGAGATCGTGTTCATCGTGGCCGGAGTTGTCGTGCTCGCAGCGTTGATCATGGCGATCGTGAACCTCGCCAGAGGCCGGTCGCGCGTGCTGGCCGTGGTGACGATCATCGTCGCGCTAGTGCCGATCATTGCGGTGGTGCTGCTGCGCGTGGGAGCCCTGCAGTAGTCAGGCAACCGGGCCACGGGTGGGCCATAGTTCGATTGGCGACCCCGAGCCCGACCGGGCAGGATTCTCAAATGAGTCCTGTGCGCCTTCGTGACTACCAGCCCTCCGACATGGATGCAATCCTGCGCCTCTGGGACGAAGTGCGCGCCGAGGGAGTCGAGCCTGTGTACGCGCTCGCCGAGGCACTCGCGTCGTGTCTGCGATGCAGGGCGTGACCAACGAGCTGCTCAAGATCATTCCGGCGTTCCGGGACTCGCCGGGGCGTCTGCTGATCTGCGCGACCAACTTCATCCGGTCGCTGGACTCGGCATTCCTGCGCCACGGGCGGTTCGACTACGTGATCCCCATTGGCCTGCCGGATGCTGCGGCACGTGAGGCGATCTGGACGCGCTACATTCCCGACTCCGTCGAGGGCACCGTGGATGTCGCGGCGATCGTTTCGGCGAGCGACGGGTACTCTCCCGCCGATATCGAGTTTGCCGCCCGCAAGGCGTCGCAGGGCGCTCTCGAGCAGTCGGTGTTCGGCGACTCGGGCACGTCAATCGTGGGGCCTTCGACGTCGGACTATCTCGCAGCGATCGCAGAGACGCGGGCGACGGTGTCGGCGGTCGTGGCGCAGGAGTTCTGCGAAGACATCGAGTTGCTCGCCCGGGCGTAGCGCGTCGGCTGGTGGGTCAGTCGTTGGCCACCCGGTGAGCAATCGCATGCTCGACGTAGCGTTCTCCGTTGCCGCGGATGCCCGCCCGCTCCTCGTCCGTGAGCTCCCGTCGCACCTTGCCGGGCACGCCGGCGACGAGTGATCCCGGTGGCACGATCGTTCCCTCGAGCACGACGGTGCCCGCGGCCACGAGAGACCCCGTGCCGATGATCGCGTGATTGAGCACGGTCGCGCCCATTCCGATGAGGCAGTCATCCTCGATCGTGCATCCGTGCAGCACGGCGGCGTGCCCCACGCTCACACCCGAGCCGATTGCTGTCGATACGCCCCTGTCGCAGTGCACGGTCACGTTGTCCTGCAGGTTGCTGCGCTCTCCGAGGGTGATGGATGCCACGTCTGCGCGAACCACCGCGCCGTAAAACACACTCGAGCTCTCGCGCAGCGTCACCGCACCCACGAGAGTCGCGTTCGGAGCAACCCACGCGCTATCGTGAACGCGGGGCGTTGAGCCGCCGAACGGCACGATGAGGGGCATGCTACAAAGCTACTCGCGCGCGTCGATCACCCGCACGCCGTACTGAGCGAACTGCGAATCCGACGTCACGATCGGCACTGAGTCGATCAGCGCCTGCGCGATGAGGTAGCGGTCGAACGGGTCCCCGTGGTGAAAGGGCAATTCGCGCATCGCGTCCAGCACGTCATCGCGAACTCCGCTTCTAACGACCCCCAACTGGTCGATCACCTCGCTGAGGCCGGGGGGCGCGGAGAGCTTCGCTGCCGCGACCTTGATTCCGATCTCGAAGACAGTCACGTCGGACACGAAGAGCCGCGCGGCGGACGCTAGGGTGCGACGCGCCTTGAGGCCGAGCCGTTGTTCGCCCGCCAGGAGCCAGAGCAGCGCGTTCGAATCGAGCAGCAGTTTCACGAGTCCCGCTCGGGGAAAATCGGCGCGTTGATCATTTCCTCGAGTTCTTCGCTGAACTGCTCGTCAGCCCTGTCGTACTCCTCCATCCAGCCCGGGGGAAACAGATGGCGCAGCGACCCGAACAGCTGGGGGCGATCGGTGACGGGCGCGAGCGTGATCTGGAACCTGCGATCGCGTCGGGTGACGTACACGTCCTCGCCCTTCTCGGCCGCGTCGAGCAGCTTAGATAACTGACTCTTCGCTTGATGCACATTCATCACTGTCATCTAGCTAGATTAGCTAACGCGCCAGAGGACCGTCAACTGCGCACTCGGAGCGCGGCGAGTTCCCGGTGCAGGAGTAGTTAAACTGATCTCCACCATGGCCATCTTCGGAAACCTCACCGACCGCCTCGCCGAGACCTTCAAGAACCTGCGCGGCAAGGGCAAGCTCAGCCCCGCGGATGTCGACGGCACGGTTCGCGAGATCCGTCGCGCCCTGCTCGACGCCGATGTCGCTCTCGAGGTCGTCAAGGAGTTCACCGGCCGGGTGCGCGAGCGCGCATTGGGCGACGAGGTGTCCAAGGCCCTGAACCCCGCCCAGCAAGTCGTGCAGATCGTCAACGACGAGCTCGTGACAATCCTCGGTGGCGAGGCACGGCGCATCCAGTTCGCGAAGACGCCGCCGACGGTGATCATGCTCGCGGGTCTTCAGGGTGCCGGCAAGACGACTCTCGCGGGAAAGCTCGCGAAGTGGCTCAAGTCCGAGGGCCACACGCCTGTGCTCGTCGCCGCCGACCTCCAGCGCCCCAACGCCGTCACGCAGCTGCAGGTGGTGGGGGAGCAGGCGGGGGTACCGGTGTTCGCGCCCGAGCCCGGCAACGGCAAGGGTGACCCCGTGCGGGTCGCCAAAGACGCCATCAAGCACGCGACCACCAAGCAGTACGACGTCGTGATCGTCGACACGGCCGGCCGCCTCGGTGTCGACGCGGAACTCATGAAGCAGGCCGCGAACATCCGCAAGGCCGTCGACCCCGACGAGGTGCTGTTCGTCATCGACGCAATGATCGGTCAAGACGCGGTCACGACCGCGCGCGCTTTTCAGGAGGGCGTCGACTTTACCGGCGTAGTGCTGTCCAAGCTCGACGGGGATGCCCGTGGGGGTGCCGCGCTGTCGGTCGCGAGTGTCACCGGCCGCCCGATCCTGTTCGCGAGCACCGGCGAGGGGTTGGACGATTTCGAACCGTTCTATCCCGATCGCATGGCCAGTCGCATCCTCGATCTCGGTGACATCCTCACTCTCATCGAGACGGCTCAGAAGACCTTCGACGAGGAGGAGTCGCGCAAGGTCGCGGAGAAGTTCGCGACCGACACCTTCACGCTCGAGGACTTCCTCAGCCAAATGCAGCAGCTCAAGAACATGGGCTCGATCAAGAACATGCTCGGGATGCTGCCGGGTGCCAAGGGGATGCGCCAGCAGCTCGACAACTTCGACGAGACCGAGATCACCCGCACGGAGGCGATCATCCAGTCGATGACTCTCCAGGAGCGCCGCCAGCCGAAGGTGCTCAACGGATCCCGCCGGGTGCGCATCGCCCGAGGTTCGGGTACGACGGTCACCGAGGTCAACGCGCTGGTCAACCGCTTCGAGCAGGCCTCGAAGATGATGAAGACGGTGGCCAAGGGTGGCACCCCGCAGATTCCCGGCATGGGACCCATCCCTGGCCAGAAGTTCGGCGCCGCCAAGCAGCAGCCGAAGAAGAAGGGGTCGAAGTCGGGCAACCCCGCCAAGCGGGCCGCGGAGAACGCGGCTCTGGCTGCGGGCGCGACGCCGAAGCCTGCCGCCGCGGGATCGGGTTTCGGTCTCGGCTCCAAGCCGGGCGGACCGAGCGAGGAAGAACTCGCGAGCCTACAGAAGTTCCTCGGGCGCTAGGGGTCAAGGCCACTTGAGGAACGGCGGTAGCGTGGAGGCATGACCTCACGCCCCGTGCGCATCGGTGTCCAGCTTCAGCCCCAGCACGCCAGCTACCCGCAGATTCGGGATGCGGTGCGCCGCTTCGAAGACATGGGTGTTGACATCCTGTTCAACTGGGACCACTTCTTCCCGCTCTACGGCGATCGGGCCGGCGAGCACTTCGAGTCATGGACCGAGCTCGCGTCGTGGGCCGAGCTCACCAGCCGCGTCGAGTTCGGCGCGCTGGTGAACTGCAACAGCTACCGCAACCCCGACCTGCAGGCCGACATGGCCCGAACGATCGATCACATCAGTGGTGGGCGGTTCATCTTTGGCACCGGGTCCGGCTGGTTCAAGCACGACTATGAGGAGTACGGGTACGAATTCGGCACGGTAGGCAGCAGGCTCGATGACCTTGCTGAGGCGCTGCCGCGTATCGAGGCGCGATGGGCGAAGCTGAACCCGGCGCCCCTCCGTGACATCCCGATTCTCATCGGTGGGGCGGGCGAGAAGAAGACTCTTCGCCTCGTCGCCCAATACGGGGACATCTGGCACAACTTTGTCAGCGCGGCAGATCTTCCCCGCAAGCTCGGAATTCTTCAGGAACACTGCGATACCGTCGGTCGTGACATCTCGGAAATCGAGCTGTCGAGCGAACTGGCCGACAAGTCGCTGACCGAGGCCGACGCACTGCGTGAGCTCGGGGCCACGCTCTTTACAGTCGGCCTGAACGGTCCCGGATACGACGCCGAGAAGGTGCGCCCGTGGCTCGCTTGGCGGGACGCACAGAACGCCTAATCGACGGATCTACGATGGGGGGATGACTCTCCCCACCGCTGTGGAGCTCGCCGCATCTGTGCGCGCCGGAACCACCACTGCCGTCGACGCCACCCGAGCCGCCCTCGCGCGAATCGAAGGCGACGAGGTGGGCGCGTTCCAGCTGGTACGCGCCAAGATGGCGCTAGCGGAGGCCGCCGCGGTGGATGCCCGTGCCGACCGTTCCACGTTGCCCTTGGCCGGTGTTCCCGTAGCGATCAAGGACAACATCCCGGTCGCTGGCGAACCGATGCGTGACGGGTCGGCCGCAACCTCCGACGTGCCCTCCGCGACCGACCACCCGGTGGTCGCCCGGCTGCGCACGGCGGGAGCCGTTGTGGTCGGCCTCACTCGCGTGCCCGAGCTGTGCGTCTTCGGGGCGACCGATTCGGTCTACGGCATCAGCCGCAACCCGTGGAACCCTGCCCGCACCCCGGGCGGCTCGTCGGGTGGAAGTGCCGCCGCCGTGGCATCCGGCTTCGTGCCGATCGCACACGGCAACGACGGTATGGGCTCGATTCGTATTCCGGCAGCCAACTGCGGGATCTTCGGCATCAAGCCCGGATCGGGTCTGGTGCCCCAGGACATCGGCGTCGACGCCTGGCTCGGCATGAGTGAGAACGGCCCGCTCACGACGACCGTCGCCGATGCCGCGCTCATGCTCTCGGTGATGGCCGGTCGCCCAGAGCTAGCGACTGTGACCGAGCCCGCCCAGCCGTTGCGCATCGCGGTCGCGACCAACGAACCGTCCGGCCTGGTCACGACCGACCCCGAGTTCCGCCGGGGCGTCACCGAGACGGCCGAAGCTCTTCGCGCACTGGGTCACGCGGTGACCGAGGTCTCGTTCCCGTACCCGGGCAATCCGCTGCCCCTGCTCGCGCACTGGTTCGCGGGCACGGCGACGGATGCCGCAGCGCTCGACGCCGCGAAACTCGAGCCGCGCATCCGCACGCACGCCCGGCTCGGGCGACTCGCGCGCCGGCTCGGCTGGCTCTCGGCGAAACCGGTGGACCGCATCCGCGCGCAAGCGACGACCTTCTTCGAGAACTACGACGTGCTGCTCACGCCGACCCTGGCCCAGCCCGGTCTCGAGGCCGTCGAGTGGGGCAAGCGCGGCTGGTACGCGAACCTCATGGCGAACATCCGTTACGCGCCGTATCCGTCACTGTTCAACCTGCTCGGCTGGCCGGCGGCAAGCGTTCCGGCGGGCTGGCACGCGACAGGTCAGGTGCCGCTCGCGGTGCAACTCGTGGTCGCACCCCGACCCGATGGCGCGGGCGAGGCGGCGATTCTGGGTCTCGCCTCACAGCTCGAGCGGGTGCGCCCGTGGCCGCGCACTGCTCCGCGCTAGCGTAAGCGCATGAGCACCCCCCCGACACGCCTTCACCCGCTCGTCCTGACCGCGATCATCGTCACGATCCTGGCGTGGGCCAGCGCCTTCATCGTGATCCGGGGCACCGCACCCTATTTCAGTGGTGGGGCGCTCGCGCTGGGGCGGCTCGTGGTCGGCGCGGTGCTGCTCGGAATCGTGGTGGTCATCGGTCGCCGATGGGTGCGCCCGACGCCGCGGGAGTGGGTGCTCGTCGCGATCTACGGCGTCGCGTGGTTCGGCGCCTACAACGTCGCCCTCAACATCGCCGAGCAGACGCTCGACGCCGGTACGACTGCGATGGTTGTCGGGGTCGGCCCCATCCTCATCGCGCTCGGCGCCGGGATCTTCCTCGGTGAGGGCATCCCGAAGTGGTTGGGTATCGGAGCGGCGGTCGCCTTCGTCGGCGTCGTGCTCATCGGCATCGGCACGGGCGCGGCGTTCGGCGATGGTATTGGGGTGTTCTGGGCGATCCTCGCAGCGGTCACCTACGCGGTCGGGGTGCTCGTGCAGAAGCCCGCAATCAAACGACTCCCCAATGCCCAAGTCACTTGGCTCGGCGCGACAATCGGCATGATCGCGTGCCTTCCGTTCGCGGGCCAGCTGGTGACGGGTCTTGCGGATGCCCCGGCGCCAGCAATCCTCGGCGTCGTGTATCTCGGGGCTGTTCCTACCGCGCTCGCCTTCAGCACGTGGGCCTATGCCCTCTCCCGGATGCCCGCCGGACAACTCGGGGTGACCACCTACGTCGTGCCGCCGCTCGTGATCATCTTCGGCTGGCTGATCTTCGGCGAAGTGCCCGCAGTGCTCGCCATCGTCGGTGGTGTGGTGTGCCTCGCGGGTGTCGCGTTGTCGCGTCGACGCTCGCGGATTCCCGTCAGCGCAGAAACCGTGGCAGAATAGCCAGTCGAGTCCTTCGGCGTCCGACCCTCTAATCAGACGCGAACGGAATCCATCAGAGCTTTTGTGCCGAGTGTGCCCCCACGCTCACGGCTAGCGGTTCGCCACCAACACATGTACTTGAGGAGAATTGTGGCTGTAAAGATTCGTTTGAAGCGCCTCGGCAAGATCCGTGCGCCGTACTACCGCATCGTCGTGGCGGACTCGCGCACCAAGCGCGACGGCCGCTCGATCGAGGAGATCGGCAAGTACCACCCGACCGAGGAGCCTTCGGTCATCGAGATCAACTCGGAGCGCGCCCAGTACTGGCTCGGCGTGGGCGCACAGCCCTCCCCGCAGGTCGAGGCGCTGCTGAAGCTCACGGGCGACTGGGGCATCTTCAAGGGCGAGAAGGGTGCCAAGAGCACCGTCAAGTTCAAGGAGGCCAAGGTCGAGTTCCAGGCTGACGAGAAGAAGAAGCCCGTGCTCAAGCCCAAGGCTGAGAAGCCCGTCGTTGCACCCGTGGTCGACGAGCCTGCCGTCCAAGAGGTCGTCGACGTCGTCAGCGACGGCGAGGTAGTGGAGACCGTAGCTGTCGAGCAGACTCCGGCTGGCGACATCGTTGAGGTCGCTCCCGAGGAGGCCGCCGCCGAGGTCGTGGCCGTAGACGGGGCCCCTGTCGACGCTGCCGCCGACGACGCACCTGCCGCCGACGCAGACAAGGCCTAGGCCTTGCTCGCACCTGCTCTCGAACACCTGGTCAAGGGGATCGTCGATCATCCTGACCAGGTGCAGGTCGTGGCGAAAAACTCGCAGCGCGGCGAGGTACTCGAGGTGCGCGTGCATCCCGAGGACCTCGGTCGTGTGATCGGTCGCGCTGGTCGCACGGCGAAGGCGCTTCGCACCCTGATCACGGCGCTCGCCGACGGTCGTCGCGTGCGCGTCGACGTCGTCGACACCGACTTTTAGGCTGTGTCCGCGCTGAAGGCCCCCCAACCGCCCAACACGCAACTGCGGGTCGGACGGCTCACGAAGGCGCACGGACTCAAGGGCGCCATCAAGGTCGAGCTCTACACGGATGCCCCGGAGCGACGTTTCGTGCCGGGCGCCGTGTTCGCGCTGCAGGTTCCGCTCGAGTCTCCGTGGCACGGCAAGACGATCGAACTCTCCGAGCTGAAGTTCTACAACAGCCATCCGGTCGCCTTCTTCAAGGACATCTCCGACCGCTCGGCCGCAGAATCGCTCATCAAGGCGATCCTCTGGATCGATCAGGATCTTGACGAGCCCTCCGACGAGGAGGACGCGTGGTTCGACCACCAGCTCGTCGGACTCGCGGTCCTGCGCGACGGGGTGCGCGTGGGCACAGTCAGCCAGATCGATCACCTCCCGGCGCAGGACCTCCTGACGATTAGCACGAGCTCTGGTGACGTGCTCGTGCCCTTCGTGAAGGCAATCGTGACATCCGTGGACATCGAAGCGGGAGTCATGACGGTCAACCCGCCGCTCGGGCTGTTCGAGGAGCTGCCCGACGAGTCGCCCGAGGCCGAGGCAGCCGCGCCCGCCGCGGACTAGCGCCCCAGGCCCTGCCGCCCACCCCCGCCCGCCGCCCGCGCGCCCACCCCCGCCC
>JBJXDR010000043.1:0-22810 GCA_046155245.1 Rhodoglobus sp.
CCAAGGCCAACAACACGCCGTACGGACTCTCCGCTGGCATCTGGAGCGAGAAGGGCTCGAGGATCCTGGCGGTCGCCGATCAGTTGCGGGCTGGTGTCATCTGGGCCAACACCTTCAACCGCTTCGACCCTGCAAGCCCCTTCGGCGGCTACAAGGAAAGCGGCTACGGCCGAGAGGGCGGGCGTCATGGCCTCGCTGCGTATTTGACGGGAGCATCATGGTAGGCCGTCTCGCGGTTCCGAAGACCTACAAGCTTTACATCGGGGGCAAATTCCCACGCAGTGAGAGCGGGCGCACCTACGAGGTGCTCTCGAAGAAGGGCGCTTTCCTCGCCAATGCGGCCCAGGCGAGCCGCAAGGATGCCCGTGACGCAGTGGTCGCGGCCCGGGCCGCCTTCGGCGGCTGGTCGTCGGCCACCGCCTATAACCGCGGGCAGGTGCTGTACCGCATCGCGGAGCTGCTTGAGGGTCGTCGCGATCAGTTCGTGGACGAGCTCGTGTCGACGGAGGGACTGTCGCGCGCGGTAGCCGTCAAGCAGGTCGACATCTCGATCGATGTCTGGGTCTGGTACGCCGGCTGGGCGGACAAGTACGTGCAGGTCGCGGGCAACGGCAACGCGGTTTCCGGTCCCTACTTCAACCTCTCGACTCCTGAGCCGACTGGGGTGGTTGCGATTGTCGCGCCGCAGTCCGGTGGATCGCTTCTGGGTCTCGTCAGCGTGATTGCCCCGGCGATCGTCTCCGGCAACACGGTTGTCGTTGTGGCTCAGCAGTCGGCACCCTTGGGCGCGATCAGCTTGAGCGAGGTGCTCGCCACCAGCGACGTGCCCGGGGGAGTCGTCAACATTCTCACCGGGTCGCCCGCGGAGATCGCCCCGTGGCTCGCGGGCCACGCCGACGTCAATGCGCTCGACCTCGCGGGTGCTGGCGACCTTGAGTGGGTGGACATGCAGATCGCCGCTGCGGACACGCTCAAACGTGTGCTGCCACCCGAGACGGGTGCGCCAACGCCGTCGCTGCACCGCATCGTTGCCCTCACCGAGACGAAGACGGTCTGGCACACCAAATCGTTGCTTTAGTTCCCAGCGGGCTCACTGAGGCTCGCCCGCATTCCCAGCGGGCTCACTTAGGCTCGCCCCATGCGCATACTGGTGACCGGAGCGACGGGCTACATCGGCGGACGGCTCGCACCGCGTTTGGTCGAGGCGGGTCACGACGTGCGGGTGCTCGTTCGCAACGCCGCGCGCCTGCGTGACGTGCCCTGGTCCCGCAACGTCGAGGTGGTCACCGGCGATCTTTCGGATGCCTCGACCCTCGCTCCCGCGCTCGAAGGCATCGACGTCGTTTACTACCTCGTGCATGCTATGGGCGCCGGCGGTGACTTCGAGAGTACCGAACTGGCATCCGCTCACAATGTCGCCGACGGGTCCCGTGCCGCCGGGGTGAGGCGCATCGCGTATCTGGGCGGACTCCACCCCGATGTGCCGATCGACACCCTGAGTCCTCATCTGCGCAGTCGAGCCGAGGTAGGACGCATCCTTCTGCAATCCGGTGTGCCGACCGCTGCGCTTCAGGCGGGCACCGTCATCGGGTCCGGCTCGGCGTCCTTCGAGATGATCCGCCACCTCACCGAGGTGCTGCCGTACATGCCGGCGCCGAAATGGGTTCGCAACTTCATCCAGCCCATCGCGGTGCGCGACGTGCTGTACTACCTCGTCGCGGCGGCAGAGTTGCCCGCCGAGGTGAATCGAACCTTCGACATCGGGGGCCCAGATGTGCTTCGCTACGGCCAGATGATGAACGGCTACGCGCTCGAGGCGGGCCTTCGCCAGCGGCCGATCGCGTCGCTGCCCGTGCTCACGCCCTGGCTGGCATCACAGTGGGTCAACCTCGTGACCCCGATTCCGCGCCAGCTCGCTGTCCCGATCATCGCGTCGCTGCAGTATGACTGCGTGGTCAGCGAGCACGACATCGCGACGTACATCCCGGACCCCGCGGGCGGACTGACCGGCTATCGCACGTCGGTGCGCCTGGCTTTAGCCAAGGTGCGTGACGGCGAGGTCGAGACAAGCTGGCAGAACTCGACCATCGCGGGATCGCCGAGCAACGCGCTGCCGAGCGACCCGGAGTGGTCAGGGCACACGGTGTACACCGACCTGCGCGTGCAGCACTCCGCGGCATCCGTCGACCGGCTCTGGTCGGTTGTCGAGGGCATTGGCGGAGACAACGGGTGGTACTCGTTCCCGCTGGCCTGGGCCGTGCGCGGGTGGCTCGACAAGCTCGTCGGTGGCGTCGGCCTGCGGCGCGGCCGTCGGGATGCCCGTCGCCTGAATCCCGGCGACGCACTCGACTTCTGGCGCGTGGAGGACATCGACCGCGGGCACTTCCTACGACTGCGCGCAGAGATGAAGGTTCCCGGACAAGCCTGGCTCGAGCTCACGACGGAGGCCGACCCAACGGGTGGGTCGATCTACCGGCAGCGTGCTGTCTTCTTCCCCTCCGGCCTCGGCGGCCGGCTGTACTGGTACGCGATCCTGCCGTTCCACGGCATTATCTTCAGCGGCATGGCGAACCAGATCACGCAGAGTGCGGCACGTCCGGTCCGCTGATCGCGAGTCAGAGGAGCACGAAAACACGCCGCGAAAGTGGGCAGAGGACAAGTAACAATCGGGTAACGATGCCGCTAGAGTGGGGCAATGCTCGCAACGGTGCGAGTGTCCCGACAGAACGGTGTCCCTGTGCCGATTGCGCGCTGGTGGAACCTCGTGGCCGCCGGTGTGCGCGCCACGGCGCCGCGCTCGGTGATCGCCACCGTCGCAACCCTGGCGCTCGTGATGGTGATCGCGGTAAGCCCCAGCGGGGGTCGCGTGGGAGCGTCCAACCTGTTCGACTCGCTGACCGCTCCCGGGGAGACGGGATTCGTCGCCGGACATCGCGGTGACAAGGACGGGGTGCCGGAGAATACTCTCCCCGCGTTCCAGCTCGCCGTGGATAGCAGCGTCGCCTTCGTCGAGACCGACGTGCAGCTGACATCGGACGGCGTTCCGATTCTCATGCACGACTGGACCGTCGATCGCACCACTGACGGTACTGGACCGGTCTGGAACCTCAGCTACGCGCAGCTCAGCCGACTGGATGCGGGCAGCTGGTTCTCGCGGGAGTTCGCCGAGACTCGCGTACCGACCCTCGAGCAGCTCCTCTCATTGCTCCAGCCCACGAGCACGATGGCGATCCTCGAGCTGAAGGGCGCCTGGAACCAGGCGCAGGTGCGGAACATCACCGACCTGCTCTACGCCTACGGGGCACGGGATCGAGTCATCATCGCGAGTTTCGACGTTCTCACGCTGCGCGCGATGCAGCTAGTCGCGCCCGATGTTGCGCGCGCGGTGATTGCTCGCGCGGTGGTCGGCGATCCCGCTGTGCTCGCCGAGGCGGGCGGAGCGATCGCAATTGTGACGAGCTTGAATTTCATACGAAGTGATCCGGCTGCCGTTCAACGCATCCACGACGCCGGTCTCGGAGTTCTGCTCTACACGCTCAACAACACCGACGCGTGGGCCGACGCAGTCGCGCTCGGTGTCGACATCCTCATCACCGACCAGCCGGTCAAACTGGACAGCTGGTTGGCACGGGGGGCGTCGGGCAGCGGTTAGGGCGGGGCGAATTCAGTACGCTCGAATTTACAGCGCGTTGAGCAGGGTGCGGTAGAACTGGATTCCCTTGAGGAATGAGCTCACTCGGATGCGCTCATTGATCGCGTGTAGAGTGTCGCGCTCCTCGCGCGACATCTCGAACGGCACAAAGCGATAGATGGCCGTCGTGAGGCCCGTGAAGTGACGGCTATCCGTCGCGCCGTTCTGCACGTAAGGGGTGACGATGACGCCGGGGAATTCGGCCTCGATGGTTGCCGAGATCAGACCCCAGGCCTGTCCCGAGGTCGGGGACACGGGCGCTGGCTCGCCAGCACTGACGAGGTTGATGATGACGTCGTCGTCGCGGATGACTCGGCGCACGTGCTTGATCGCGGCATCCACCGACGAACCGACCGCGATGCGCAAGTTAACCGTCGCTGTGGCACGCTCCGCTAGTGCATTAGCGGCCTGGCCAGCCTCGAGCATGGTCACGGCCTGGGTGGTGCGCACCAAGGCCCGCATCTCGTCGTTGCCTCGTGCGAGCATACCCAGGAGCATCGGGCCGGTCACCCGGGTGGAGCGCAGCGCCCACCCAATTGCACCAGTCGCGTGCGGAGCGAGCGCCGCGAACATCTCCCGAGCGGGAGCGGGTAGTCGGGCCGGGAACGGGTGATCGTTGAGCCGCACGATCGCCCGCGCGAGCCGAGTCGTCGCGCTGAGTTGTGGGGGAGTGGACGAGTGGCCGCCCTGCTGGTTCACGATGAGCTCGATAATGGTTGTGCCCTTCTCGCTGACTCCAACCGCCGCCGTGGCACCACTGACTCCCGGGAAGGCGCCGTGCACGACGGCTCCACCCTCATCGAGCACAAGCAAGGGTCGGATGCGCCGCTCCTCGAGCAAGCCGGCAATGGCCGCCGCGCCGGACCCGGTCGTCTCCTCGTTGTGCCCGAACGCGAGGTAGACGTCATGGGTGGGCACAATGCCATCAGACAGAGCGGCCTCGACCGCTTCGAGCAGGGCAATGACCGAACCCTTGTTGTCGAGCGTGCCGCGCCCCCAGATGACCGCATCATCGTCGGAGCCGACCAGGTGCGCTTCGAACGGCGGGTGTTCCCAGCCCCGGTCAGTTGCCGCCACCACGTCATAGTGGGCCATCAGCACGACTGGTTCGTCCGCCGCCCGGCCGGCCCAGCGAAATAGCAGCGAGTGCCCGTCCACGACCTCCCGCTCGAGGGTTGCGTCAACCAGCGGGTACAGGCTTTGGAGAGTCTGGATGAACCGCTCGAACTCGCCGAACTCCACGAGTGACTCGTCGAGTCTGGAGATTGTCGGGATGCGCAGTGCCTCCCGGAACCTCTCCACCGAACGGTCAGCGGTCATGCGACGACTCTACCTACCTTGAGGCGGGCCGAATCCCGTAGTTTGGGCACATGAGACGTGCCGTGCTTGTCGCTGTCGCCGCCCTGCTCATGCTCGTGTCCTTCGGTGCACTGCCCGCCACCGCGGCAGTGTCTGGCGTCGCGCCCACCGCCGCGGTCACCGGAGTCGACGACTTCTCGTTCGAAAGCTTCAGCGCCGACTACTATCTCGACACCGACGCGGAGGGCCGCTCGACGCTCACCACCGTCGAGACCTTCGTCGCGCTCTTCCCCGAAACCGATCAGAACCGCGGCATGCGACGCGCCATCCCCGGCGACTATCAGGGTGCGCCCACGGATGTCTCGATCCAGTCGGTCACGGACGAGAATGGAGCACCCCGCCCGTTCACCGTGGAGACCGACGACCAGGGTTTCGTGTTGGTCACGAGCCGCAGCGACGGGTTCGTATACGGCAGACAGACCTACGTGTTCACGTACACCCAGCGCAACGTGACGCGCTTCTTCTCCGACACGAACGATGACGAGTTCTACTGGGACACCAACGGCACGGGCTGGCTGCAGTCGTTCGGAACGGTGTCTGCCCGAGTTCACGTGCCCGCCGCGCTAGCGACATCCCTCACCGGGGCCAACGCGTGTTACCGAGGTTACGAGGGCTCGGGTGACACCTGTGACCTCGAGGTCACCGAGGAGACCGGCGGCACGGTCATCAGCACGACGGCCGACCAGATCGGTCCGTACCAGAACGTGACTGTCGCCATCGGCTTCGCCCCTCAGACCTTCGTGCCCCGGGATGACTCGTACCTCGGTTCGTCGCAGGCGCCCCTTCAGCTACTCGCGGTCGCAGGCAGCCTCGCGGCCCTGATCTGGGCGATCGCGCTGCGCCGCACGGTGCTCGCGGACGGCCGGGGACGCCCGACCATCATTGCGGAGTACACGCCGCCGAAGGACCTAGACGTCATCACGGCCTCGGTGCTACTCAAGCGAACGCAGCGCGCTGCGGCGTCGCAGTTCGTGGACTTCGCGGTGAAGCGTCGCATCCGCATCGTAGAGAGCGAGACGCAGAGCTGGTTCTCCCGAGCCAAGACGTACCAGCTCGAGCTCCTCGACGCGGGTGGGCTGTCCGGACCCGAGCTTGCCCTGGCCGAGGCCCTCTTCGGGTATCAACTCCAGCCGGGCACCGGCTACCTGATGTCGGGCAAGGATGTGACGCTGAGCGAGCTCGTGCGAGGCATCATCCAGAGCGCAACCGCTGCTGCGACTAAAGACGGGCTGCGGCGGGGTCCGCGACTCGGAGCAGCCGTGCTGGTCAGCCTCCTGGCGGTGGTCACGGCCGTCGCATCCTTCGTGACGGGCATTGGGATGCTCGACTCTTCAGTCGGAGGCGCCATCCCCTTCCTGCTCTTCATTCCGCCGGTAATCGTCGTGCTGATCGTGTTTGGCCTCGTGTTCCGCTCCCCTCTCACCGAGAAGGGCGCCGGACTGCGCGACCACCTCAAGGGTCTCGAGCTGTACATCCGCCTCGCAGAGGCCGACCGGCTACGGATGTTGCAGAGTCCGACCGGCGCGGAGCGGGAGGCAGTCTCCGCCACCGATCCGCGGCAGATCGTCGACGTTTACGAAAAACTCCTGCCCTACGCCGTACTGTTCAGCCTTGAGAAGCAGTGGGCCCAAGAGCTCGGCAAGTACTACACCGAGGCCGCGCCCGAGTGGTACTCGGGTTCCGGGGCATTCAACGCGGCGGTCTTCGCCTCGAGCATCAGTTCGATGTCCTCGACGGCAGCGGCGTCCTACTCGGGCAGTTCGTCGAGCAGTAGCAGTGGCGGCTCTGGGGGCGGAGGGTCGTCCGGAGGTGGTGGTGGCGGCGGTGGGGGCGGTGGCGTCTAGCCCGCCTGGAGCGAACCGGACATGATCAGGCGTTCGGGTCTGACGCGTGCTCGGGCCCGAAGAGGTACAGGGAGTAGATCGCGAGAAAGCCGATCAGCAGTTCCGCGACGAGAATCACGAGCCCGATCAGCGCGTCCACACCCCGCTCGAAACCGTCGAGCTTCGCGATAGAGACCCTGTGATGCGAACGATAGGCTCCTTGGGTGAGCGCTTCCTACCCCACACCCGTGCGCCGAACCGCCCTCCTCCCCGCGTTGATTGCCGTTATCGCGCTTCTCGCCGGAGTCGCCCTCATCGAAAGCGATGGCTTCACGCTGGTGCGCTTTGTCGTGAGCATCTTCGCCCTGATCGTCGCCGTCTTCGCCTGGCAGGCACGCCAGTGGTGGTGGCTGATCCCGTGTGCCGCGATTGCCGTGCTCTGGAACCCGGTCTTGCCCATAGACCTCAATTCCCCCGACGTGTGGCTTGGATTGCAGTACGGGGCAGCGCTCGTGTTTCTCGCGGCGGGCATCCTCATCAAGGTCGTGGATGCCGGTGGCTCAGCCAAGCCGAGCGCGAACAAGCGCTGACAGCGAATCGGGGGTACACTGATCGCAACGCCCGCTGAGCCCACCAGCCGCATCGCGACTGGGTCTGGACCACTCACGACGGGCGCCGTCACCCGGTGGTTGTGCCGATGACATACGCGTAACGACGTGGCGGGCGGAAGCGCTCGGCACCAGGAGAACCCTTGGTATCTTCCGGACAGACCGAGCCGGGCCAGCGCCAGAAGCGCCAGCGATCCGGTGCGCAGCGCCAATCACCTAGTCAGCGTCGTCGGGTGCGACCAGGTGATGATGTCGGTGTCATTCCCGTGCTCGCCCGGGCTGCACGCGAGGTCGAGACCGCTGTGCAGAAGGGCCCGCTTAAGCCGGCCAATCGGGCGCGCTTTCAGGTAGCGACCCTGCTGCTGCGCGAGGAACGCGCCCGGGTCAAGGGCGACAAGACTCTCTCCGACGCCGAGCGGGCCAACGAGCAGAAGCGCCTCGACGGTCTCGCGTGCATTCTCGCCAAGACCGCAGCTCGCGACACGAGCCTGATCGCGATGCTGGCCGACGACGCCCCAGTCACTGCGGCGGCTAAGGCCCTCCGACGCGATCTGCTTCTCGCGGCCGGGGTCGAACTCAGCCCCGACGAGCTCATCATCACGACTGAGCCCAAGCCGATCGACAAGCAGGTCGAGAAGCAGGTCGTTCCCGCCTCGGTGCGCCAGATGCAGATGTCGAATCCGTTCCTCGCCCCCGACTTCAGCGCCGTTGCGGCACAGTCGAGCGCGGTCAATCGCCTGGGAAACTGGGAGCTCATCGAGCCCCTGTTCCGCTCCTTCGAATACGGGGCGGGCGGCGGCGCCGCGACCATGGATCTACCCGAAGCGGGATCGCTGCGCACTCAGGGCGACCTCGAGCTCATGCGTCACCAGGCGCGTTTCGTCGAGGAGGTCAAGCGGGGTCACCGCACGTTCCTCCTGGCCGACGAGCCCGGTCTGGGAAAGACCGCGCAGGCGCTGCTGGCTGCCGCGGCATCCAATTCCTATCCGCTGCTGGTTGTAGTGCCCAACGTCGTGAAGACGAACTGGGCGCGCGAGGTCGGCCTGTGGACGCCGATCCGTACGGCGACCGTCGTGCACGGTGACGGCCACGACGTGGATGCCTTCAGCGACGTGGTCATCGTCAACTACGAAATTCTCGACCGCCACGTGGGCTGGCTCGGCCGGTTCGGATTCAAGGGCATGGTCGTCGATGAGGCGCACTTCATCAAGAACCTCAAGTCGGAGCGCTCGAAGCACGTTCTCGCACTCTCGCGGAGCATCCGTGCCACCTACCCCCGCGCGCTCATGATGGCCCTCACGGGAACGCCGCTCATCAACTCGATCGAGGACTTCAGGGCGATCTGGCAGTTCCTCGGCTGGATCGATGACAAGAAACCTCTCGCAACGCTCATGAACAAGCTCGAGGAGACCGGGCTGACTCCCGCGGACTTCGGCTTTTTCGCGCAGGCTCGCCGCGCCGTGATCGACATGGGTATCGTGCGTCGCAAGAAGGTGGATGTCGCCGCCGACATCCCAGCCCGCCGCATCGCCGACCTCCCGGTGGAGTTGGATGACGACCTTGGTCGCTCCATTCGTGCAGCCGAGGCCGCGCTGACGGCCAGGCTGCGAGACCGTTTCGACCGCGTGCGCGCCCTCAAGCCCGACGCGGCCGACGAGGATCTCATCCGCGTTGTTGCTCACGCCGAACTCGAGGAGTCGAAGGGCGCGACGACCGGTGAGAATGTGTTCACGATGGTTCGCCGCATCGGGCAGGCCAAGGCCACGCTCGCGGCCGACTACACGTCGCAGCTCGCGCGGTCGGTCGGCAAGGTGGTGTTCTTCGCCAAACACATCGACGTGATGGATCAGGCGGAGCAGCACTTCGCCAAGGTGGGCCTCAAGTCGGTCTCGATCCGTGGCGACCAGAGCGCGAAGGCGCGTCAGAACGCGATCGACTCGTTCGACTCCGACCCCGAGGTGTCGGTCGTGGTGGCCTCGCTGAGCGCGGCCGGGGTGGGGCTCAACCTGCAGGCGGCGTCCAACGTCGTGCTCGCCGAGTTGAGCTGGACCAGCGCCGAACAGACTCAGGCGATCGACCGAGTGCACCGCATCGGTCAAGAATTGCCCGTGACCGCGTGGCGCATCATCGCGGCTCACACGATCGACGCCCGCATCGCCGAACTCATCGACAGCAAGGCCGGACTGGCCGCGCGTGCGCTCGACGGCTCCGACGTGGATGTCGCGACCGAGTCGAACATTCAGCTCGAGGCTCTGTCGAGCCTGCTGCGCGATGCCCTCAACGGCGTGACCAACTAGCGATCCTGCCCAACTAGCAGCCTGGCCAACTAGCGAGCGAGTCGCTGGATCGCCGCGACGGGGATTTCGAGCCAGTCGGGTCGGTTGCGTGCCTCGTACACTGTTTCGTAGAGGGCCTTGTCGAACTCGAAAGCGTCCACGAGTGCACCGTTCGACCGGATGTCGCGCCCCGACGCCGCGCTATACCCCTCGCTGTAGGCAGCTCGAGCCGCGGCGGCCCAGTCACGTGCGTCGCGATGGGACCCGGACACGGCCAACGACCCCGCAACGTAATCGAAGGAGCGGAGCATCCCCGCCACGTCTCGCATGGGGCTGTCGATCCGTGACCGTTCGTTCATGGCTCGGAGGGGTTCGCCCTCGAAGTCGACAATGACCCAGCCGCGCCCAGGTGCCGCGAGCACTTGGCCCAGATGGAGATCGCCGTGGATTCGCTGCTGCGCCGGCCACACGGCCGCGGCGGCGCGGTCGAACGTCGCCGAGATTGCGGGCGAGCAGTCGAGGAGTTCCGGTACCTCGGCGATCGCCTGCTCCAATCGCGCGCGCATGCCTGCGACGGCAATCGCGATGTCGTCCGCGGTGGCGGGCCGCGTGGGCAGAGTTGCCGCAAGAGTCGCGTGCACCCCCGCGGTCGCAATTCCGAGCTCACGCGCCTCGACGCTAAAGTCCACACCGGCCTCCGCAGCAGCCAGAGCGACACGCCAGGCATCCACCGCACCGGGGAGGAACTCCTGACCGAATGCCAGGTGCCCGTTCGCTAGCCCGCCCGAGCGTCCCCGGTCACCCCACGTTGCCACCACAGCACCGATGGGCCGCGGCACAGCGGTCGAGCCGGCGGCAGCCAGTGCGGTCTGCAGTTCGACCTCGGGGTTGTCGCCGTGGTGCAGCGCCCGAAACAGCTTCACAATCGCCGGGGCGCCCCCGCCGCCGGACAAGGCGGCATCGTCGTAGATAATCGAGGTGTTCGATTGCTCGCCGGAGAGTACACGGCTGTTCAGGTCGCCTGTGGGTGACTCGGGGGACGTCGCATCCGGGTTGGATCGCACGCCTGCGCCCGATGCCCGATCCCCGTGCAGCGGCACCTCACCGACCATCGTAGCCAACAGTGCACGCGCGAAGTCGGGATCGTGGGGGGCGTCGTGAACGTGCCAGCCCTCTAGTTCGCCGATCCAGCCCAGAGCCAGCGGCTCACGTCGGTACGACAGCGGAACCTGGTAGAGCGTCGGCTTTCCGACCGTGTGGTCGAGAAGCAGGTGGATGACGAACCTTGCGCCGTCGGGGCTCGGCACCTCAAGGTTGCCGATCTCCTCGAGCGCGGGCAACGTTCCCTTGTTCGCGTACCAGCGTTGACTCCCCATCCAGGCGCGCAACCAGTCGACGAGGAGGGCGAACCTCGGCTCCGCCGGTGGGAAGGTCATCGCTCAGACTAGACACGGCTCACCGGTCCCGGTCAAGCGCTTGCACAACGCCCAGCCGACGCCCAGCCCGGTCATAGGCGAGAGCCGTATCGTGAGGTCATGGCACTTCGCGCCCCGGCATTGAGCCGTGTCCCCGTGTGGATGTGGCGCGCGCTCATGGCCCAACTGGCTCCGCACGAGCTGCGCCGCTTCAACGCCAATCCCATCACCGAGGTCGACTACGCCCTCGATGTGGACTATGTCGGCGACGGCATCCGCCAGCACCGGCTCGACGTGATCGTTCCCCGGGACGCGCCGACACCGCTACCCGTGTATGTGTACTTCCACGGCGGCGGGTGGACGAGCGGCGACAAGGCGGCACTGACGAAGTACTGCGCGAGCCAAGCGCTCGGCGGGATGATCGTGGTCAACGCGAACTATCGCATGGCCCCACGAGCCACCATGCAGCACATGATGCAGGACGCGAACGCGGTGCTGGGCTGGATCGCCGATAACATCACCGAATTCGGGGGAGATCCCGACCGCATCGTGCTCGGCGGCGACTCGGCTGGCGGTCAGCTCTCGGCGCTTCTCGCGGCCTCGACGACCGAGCCGGAACTCGCGGGCCACTACGGTCTCAAGCCGGTGCTCGCGACCATTCGCGGCGTCGTTCAGCACTGCAGCGCGGTCGACTTCTCGGTCATGTTCGAGCGCGGGTTCATCCTGAGTCTGGACTTCGTGCGGATGCTCCTTCCGCGCCGCGACCGGGCCCTGCCCCTACGTCGCGCGGCCCGCTACCTCTCGCCGATCGAGTGGGTCGGCAGCGGATTCCCGCCGGCCCTGGTGACCACGTCGCACAAGGATCCGTTCTACCGCGCGAACCTCAACTTCATTGCCGAACTCGTGCGAAAGGGCATCCCCGTGGAGTCGCACATCGACCGGGCCGCCGATCACACCTGGCAGCAGGACTCCCATCACCCAGGATCCCCTGCGGTGTACGAGCGGGTGCAGGCGTTCGTGCGCGGGGTGGCCCCGCTGCCCATCGGCTGACACCGAAGCGGCCTCGGGCGCTATGGTGTCTCCCGTGACTCTGGAAAATTCCGGGGTGGCGCACCACGGCCCCTCCAATGAGGCGCGCCAGCACGCGCGCCGCCTCGACGAGGCACTGCCTGACATTGATTGGACCGTTGCACCGCCCCAAGCCGACCGCGGCTGGGTCGACGCGCCGAGCGGGCGGCTGGCGACTCTCACGATGGGCGCTGAATCGGCGCCGTTGGTGCTGCTCGTGCCCGGTGTTACGGGGTCCAAGGAGGACTTCGCGCTCATGCTCCCGTTGATCGCCGAAGCCGGATATCGCGTAGTCAGCTACGACATGGCGGGCCAGTACGAGTCCGCGGATGCCGGCCCCGAGCACCTGAGTCCGCCGCGTCGTCACTACGACCACGACCTGTTCGTCGATGACCTGCTCTTCCTGCTCGCGTCGGCGGGCGGGCCCGCGCACGTGCTCGGGTACTCCTTCGCGGGCACCGTTGCGCAGATCGCGTACACCCGCAGCCCGGAGCGGTTCGCGAGCCTCACGCTTCTGAGTTGTCCGCCTGAACCCGGTCAGGGTTTCCGGGGGGTCAAACGCATCGGACCGATCTCACACTTCACCACCGGCCCGGTCGGTGCGGCACTCATGATCTGGGGCGTGCGGAAGAACTTCACCCGGGTGCCGCCCGGGAGGCTGACGTTCGTGAAGCATCGATTCGGTTTCACGCGCCGTTCTGCTGTTGCCGACATCATCGCGCTCATGAAGCGCTCGCCCGACCTGCGGCCCGCTCTGGCGATGGCGCCGATTCCGAAGCTCGTCGCGATCGGTGAGCGCGACCTCTGGCCGCTAGAGCTGCACGCCGAGTTCGCAGCATCGATTGGCGCCGAACTGGCCACCTATCCAACCGGGCACAGTCCCTGCGAGACGGCACCGCACGAGTTAACCCTTGATCTTCTGGCGCTGTACGAGCGCGCCCGTTAGCAACGTGGGTGGCCGGGTCACCCGAACGCCTCCTCCGCGCGATTCCGATCCCACTCGTGCTGCTCGGCCCGCCGCACGGAGAAGGGTTTCTCCCGCGAGTTGAGGTTCAAGGTCGTGTAGGCCCATTTCAGGCGCCTGCCCAACGACGACAACGACGCGAACGGCCGCGCGGACACCCCGACTCGCAGGGTCGTATCGAACACGACGGGCATGTCGGGGTGGATGTGGATCGCCAGGTCTAAGTCATCGTGGATCTCCCGCATCGACCGGTGCACGGTCGTGCGAAGTCTCACCCACGTCGAGGAACGCAGTGCGAGATTGGAGCCGAAGAGCGGGGCGTGGCCGACGAGCCATCCGACAAACCAGATGTACCCCCCGATGTAGAGGTTTTCGGCGACCCAATGCACGACAGGGTTCGACCCGTAGAAGTCCCCGGGACCGCTCAATGCCGCGAGTTCAGAATCCGTCTCGAAGGCATCGACCACGCGCTGTATCCAGTCGCTGGGTGGCACCGAGTCGGCATCGAGCCGGGCGATCAGATCACCGGTGGCCGCGTCGAACCCCGCCGCCGTCGCGGGGAAGATGCCGCGCAGAGGTTCCTCGATCACACGGGCGCCGCTGGCGCGAGCAACCGCTGCCGTGTCATCCGTGCTCCCGTTGTCGACGACGATGATCTCGTCGGCTGGGCGCGACTGCACGGCTAGGGCGCGCAGAGCGTTCGCCAACATGGGCGAATCGTTGAGGGCTGGGATCACGACGCTAACGCGAGTCATTTGTTCCCCAGCATAGCTAGGCCGTTCGTGGGAGCCCGACGATAGGGTTGCCTCGTGAAATTGAGTCCGCTGCGCGCCGTTGCTAGCGCCATTGTCGCCGCGGCGCTCGCGCTCGCGGCCCCGGTCGCCGCGGCCAATGCGACGATGCCGACCGCCGCAAGCGATGTCAGTGACTTCAGTTTCGAGTCGTTCTCGGGCGAGTACTACCTCGACGTCGACGCATCCGGACACGCGACCATGAGGGTCGTGGAGATCCTGGTCGCCCGGTTTCCGGACTTCGACCAGAATCGCGGAATCATTCGTGCGATTCCCCTGAACGACGGCGAGTACTCGCTCGACATCTCGATGAAATCGATCACGGACGATCGAGGCGTGGTCGTGCCTTACGAGCGCACTGATAACAACGGATTCGCTGAGTTCGCGCTGGGCACCGACGAGTTCGTGCAAGGACGCACAACCTACGTGCTCGAGTACACGGTGAACAATCCGATCCGGAACTTCGCGGACTCGGGCGGTGACGAGTTCTACTGGGACATCAACGGCAACGGGTGGCAGCAGCAGTTTGACACGGTCTCTGCGCGCGTGTTCCTCCCCGAACGGCTCTCTAACGCCCTCACCGGGGGTGCGAGTTGCTACCTCGGCTACTACGGCGAGACCGACCAGTGCGAGCTCGCGCGCAACGACGCGGGTACCGAATTCACGGCGGTGGTCGGGCCCGTCGGCTCGTACAACACGCTCACCGTCGCGATCGGCTTCAAGGGCGGCACTGTCGTTCAGCCGCAACTGCCGCGCGACAGTTGGATCGTGCAGATCGTTCCGAAGGTGCTGATCGCGATCCAGGCGCTGCTGGTGCTATTCGCGATCGTCATCCGATCCCTGTTCTGGCGGGATGCCCGGGGCCGGGGCACCATCATTGCCGAGTACACGCCGCCGGGGGACTCCGACCTGCTGCTCGACGCGAACCTCATCGGCCGCACGGGATCAGGGCTCTCCGCCCAACTCATCGACTTTGCTGTGCGGGGTCTCATTCGCATCGTCGACACCGATCCCGGGTCGACGGCGCCATCCCCCACGAATCGGTTCTCGATTGAGCTTGTGACTGCAGACGGAGCCTCCGCGCGCGAACTCCGGGTGCTTGTGATGCTGTTCGGCGTGACATTGGCCCCCGGCGAGCGGGTTAATCCCGGTGCCCTTAGCGCGAGCATCGGTGCCTCCCTCTACGGGCTGCCCGCATCGACTGCGTCACATGCGATCTCGGCGGGCTTCCGCGCCGAACCCGCGGGTAACCTGGGCAAGCTTCTCGGGCGCACGGCGTTCTGGGTTGTGGCCGCGTTCGTTCCCGTGTGGATCTGGGCTGCCGTCTTCGACGTGCTTGAGGCGAATGTCGTACTCCCGGCACTCGGCACTGCGGCGCTGTGGATCGCGGTGCCGATCATCCTGATCAAACCCACACTGCTCACGCGCCGGGGGGCCGAGGCCAAGGAGTACCTACTCGGCCTGCGCGAGTATCTGACGATCGCCGAGGAGCAGCGGATGCGCGTGCTCCAAAGCCCGCAAGGGGCCCTGCGGGTGGATGTCACCGACGACGACGCAGTCGTCGCGCTCAACGAGCGGTTGCTGCCCTACGCGGTGCTGTGGGGAGTCGAGGATCGCTGGGTCGACGAGTTGCGAGCCCGGTACAACGGTCAGGCTCCGGCATGGCTCGAGAGCGATGCACTCTCCGGCAGCATGCTGCGCAGCTTCTCGACCGCAACAAACTCCTCGGTGCGCCCCATCGTCTCGTCATCGTCCGGCAGCAGCTGGTCGTCCAGCAGTGGATCCAGCTTCTCGAGCGGGTCGAGCGGCGGTGGGTTCTCGGGCGGCGGCGGGGGCGGCGGGGGCGGCGGCGGCCGCTAGCACGCCGTTACCCTGCCGATTCAGTCGAGCAGGTCGCGAACCGCGAAAGCAGAGTCGATTGCGGCGGCGATAGTCAGCTGCGGCAGGCTTACGGGAATTGGCTCGCCGGTCGAGAAACCCTGAATCGTGATCGAGTAGGTAGTGTCGAACAGGTAGAGCGCCGAGTTCAACACCCCGTCGGCCGCGTCGTCTGGCCCCAGGGTTTGGAGCACCGCGCCGGATTGCGACAAGCGCTCATTGGGGATGGCGCCCGGCAGCGTGGCATAGCTATCGAGCTCCGCCTGCTGGAACGGGATGGCAGCGATGGTCACGCCGAGTTGCGTCACCGAATCCTGTGTGGTGTACACACAGACCCGCTGGTCATAGTCCTCAGGTGCCGTCTGCGCGTCGGACGTCGCCTGATTGAAGTCCAGCCCACCCACGAGCGAGCCCAGCGCCACGGTGACCTCGGCGCAGGTCGGAAAGCGAGGGCCGGATTGCGTCGTCGGCCCGGTCGCGGTCGACGGATCATCCGGTTTCGGGCTCACCGGGTTCGACGTGCACGCACTCAGGACCACGACGGCGATCAGGGCCGCGGATGCCGCAGCTATTCTCGAAAGCATGGGGCGACCCTAGCCGCTCTTTACTGGGACCCTGCCTCAGGGCGACGCAATGACTCTCGGAATGCGGCGACGTGAGGGCATAGAGTTGAGGGTCGTCGGTCAATGAGGACCGGCCGCAGAACACAACGCCACAAGCGTGAAGGGCCCCATGTCTACTGAGTTGCGAGATGCAGACCTCCCGGCCGGCGACGTTCAGGCCGGGCACCATCTGGAGGCCGACCCGAGTATCGAGACCCGGATCGAATCGGACTCGCTCGGATCGATGCCGGTGCCGGCGAATGCCTACTGGGGCATCCATACGGCCCGAGCGCTCGAGAACTTCCCCATCACGCGACGAGCCCTATCCGTCTACCCCGACCTGATCGTCGCGCTCGCGCGGGTGAAGCAGGCCGCCGCGCGCGCGAACCTTGAACTCGGGGTACTCGAGCCCGAGAAGGCGGCGGTGATCGATCGGGTGTGCGAGGAGATCGTCGCGGGGGCGTTGCACAAGGAATTCTGTGTGGGCGTCATCCAGGGCGGTGCCGGTACATCCACGAACATGAACGCCAACGAGGTCATCGCCAACCGCGGCCTCGAGCTGATGGGCCACGGTCGCGGGGAGTACGGCTTCCTGCACCCGATCGATGACGTCAACCGCAGCCAGAGCACGAACGACGTCTATCCGACAGCGATCAAGCTGGCCATGGTGATGGGTGTGCAGCGGCTGCTCGCGGAGCACGCGCTCCTCACCAAGTCGTTCGCTGCGAAAGGACGCGAGTTCAACGGCATCCTCAAGATCGGCCGCACGCAGATGCAGGATGCCGTGCCGATGACTCTGGGGCAGGAGTTCTCCGGGTTCGCCCACACCCTTCAGGAGGACTACGACCGGCTCACGGAGACGATTCCCTGGCTGAACGAGATCAATATGGGGGCGACCGCAATTGGCACCGGCATCACTGCCGACCCCCGGTACGCTGACGCGGTGCGCCGCCACCTCATCGAGGTCACCGGCATCGAGATGGAGACGGCACCCGACCTCATCGAAGCGACGAGCGACGCCGGAATCTTCATGACCCTGAGCGGCATCCTCAAGCGCGCCGCGGTCAAGCTCTCGAAGATTTGCAACGACCTGCGGCTACTCTCGAGTGGCCCTCAGGCTGGATTCGGCGAGATATTCCTACCGGCGCGTCAGGCGGGTTCGTCGATTATGCCGGGCAAGGTTAATCCCGTGATCCCCGAGGTCGTCAATCAGGTCGCCTTCAGCGTCATCGGCGCGGATGCGACGGTGACCATCGCGGCGGAGGCAGGCCAACTGCAACTGAACGCCTTTGAGCCGGTGATCGCGCATTCGATCCTGCAATCGCTGATGTGGATGACGAACGCGTGCTACACCCTGCGCGTGAACTGCATCGACGGCATCACCCCCAACGTCGAGCGCCTAGCGATGCAGGTCGAGACCTCGGTGGGCGTGGTGACCGCGCTGACCCCGTACATCGGCTACGCGGCAGCGGCGACCCTCGCGCACACCGCGCTCACCACGAACGCATCGATCAAGGATCTCGTCGTCGAGGCAGGTCTCATGACCCAGGAAAAGGTCGCGCAGGTGCTCTCGCCCGAGCGGCTGAGCGGCATGGTGCCCCTCACGGGACCGCTCACGTTGCCGATCAACCCGCGCCCGGCTGGTTGAGTAGCGCGTAGCGAAACCAGCCACTCGCGGCGCAACTCAGGGCTTGGCGTCGTCCTCGTCGTCGAGTTCATCCAGCGCCCAGTCGCGGGCCTGTCCCGCAGTAGTCACGGCTGAGTCCACGAGGATACCGCCTTGATCGCGCAGATCGGTCGCGACATCCCTGACCTTGTCGGCGACATCCTTCGCCGTCGCCGTGGCTTTGTCCGCCACGTCGCGCGCGGTAGAAGCCGCCTTGTCGGCAACGTCCCTGGCGGTCGTGGAGACCTGACCGGCGACATCCTTGGCGGTGGTGCCGACCTTCTCGGCGACATCCTTCGCGACACCGGGCGCAGCCTTGGCGGCAGCCTCGGCCCGCTCGCGGATGATCGGCGCCTGCTGACGGGCGTAGTCCTCGAGGTCCTTGCGCGCTCGGGCGACCCGCGGGTTCTCCCACAGCGCAAGCCACTGCTTCTTCATCGCGTCATAGCGCTCGCGCCCGTCGCGGGTTCCGAGTATGTATCCGAGGCCAACGCCGAGGCCGAGCATGATCAGTCTGGGGTTCATGTATTCCAGCCTAAGCGGGACAGCGCCGGCGGGGCATCACCTAGCTTTCGGCCTGAACCTCTGCTACAGGCTTGTCGGGGCGCCAGCCGCGCCACACCGGATGCCGCAGCTTGCCGGTCGGCGTCCACTCCGAGAACTCGACCTCGGCCACGAGAGTGGGGGAGATGTAGTGGGCGTCGGCGGCATCGGCGGCCGGCAGCCCGACGAACGGACTGGTCGACCGCTCCATCCGGCGGAACTTCGTCGCGAGCAGGTCGAACTGCTTCTCGGTGATCCCCGAGGAGACCCGGCCGACATACCGTAGGCCGTCGGGCTCGGGGATGCCGATGAGTAGCGAGCCCACTCGGTGCGCGCGCGCACCGGATCCCGGCCGCCACGCGCCCACGACGACCTCCTGGGTGAGGTGATGCTTGAGCTTGAGCCACGAGCGCGTGCGCTTGCCCGCCGCATAGGTGCTCGTGCGGCGTTTGGCTATGACGCCCTCAAGCCCAAGCCTGCGGCTGGTGCGCATAGCTTCGGTGATCGATCCCTCGAAAGCCGGAGGCACCTGGATCGCGCCCCGCGAGTGAAGGAACTGCTGGAGCCGGATTCGGCGTTCGGAGTAGCCGAGATCGGCAAGGCTGCGGCCGTCGACTTCGAGCAGGTCGAAAGCGAGAAACTGCACCGGCGTCGCGGCCGCCGCGTGGTCGACATCGGCCTTCTTGCTGAGGTTCATGCGCTTCTGCAGGAGCCCGAAGTCGGGGCGACCTGCATTGTTGAGCGCAACGATCTCGCCGTCGATGAGGCACTGGCTCGAGACCAGTCCCGTCAGCTCGGTCAGCTCGGGATAGGTGACGGTCACGTCGATGCCGTTGCGGCTGATGACCTGCACGGCGCCCGAGTCGACCCGCACCAGGGCTCGGATGCCGTCCCACTTCATCTCGAACGCCCAGTCCGCCGTGTTCCCGAGTTCGCCCTCGACGCCCGGGCTCGCGAGCATCGGGGCGGGAAGGCGATCTGACGCGCGACGCACGGGGCGGGAGCCGGCGATCACCTTGCGTCGCGAATCCGCGCGCGCGGTGCGCACGGGCTGTTCCTCCACCGACTTCATCAGGTGGATCAGCCAGTTGTTTTCGCTGTCCCCGTCCCGACCTCCGGTGTGGATGAGTGCGTAGCGGTTGGATCCGTGCTTCTCACCGTGCAGCGTCGCGATCACCTCCTTGCCATCGCGCCACTTCTCAAGCTCGTACGTGCCCTTGTCCCAGATCGTGACCTCACCCGCCCCGTACTGCCCCGCGGGGATGACGCCTTCGAATGAGCCGTAGGCGAGGGGGTGGTCCTCGGTCTGCACGGCCAGGTGGTTCTGCCCTTGATCTGTCGGCACGCCCTTCGGCAGGGCCCAACTCACGAGCACACCGTCGTGCTCGAGCCTGAAGTCGTAGTGCAGTCGGCGCGCGTGGTGCTCCTGAATCACGAAAGAGTTGCCGGTCGACGTGGGGGGAGCATCCACGGGCACGGGCTCGGGCGTTCTCGCCCCGTCGCGCATGCTGCGGTACTCGGCCAAGCGGTCATCCGGCCCGCCAGCGGCTGCGCTCGCGGCAATGAACCCGGCCATGCGCTGCGGGGTCGGCTCGAGCGATGCGAGGTGCCCAGCGGTCAGAGGTTCGAGAATGTCGCCCTTCTTCTCGACGCGCTTGATGACCTCGCGGTAGTCGAGGTGGGCCAGATCCTTGCTCGCCAACTCGCGCCAGGTGCGCGGCGCCGCGACGGTGGGGTGGGTGCGTCCACGCAGGGAGTAGGGAGTGATCGTCGTCTTGCTGCCGTTGTTCTGGCTCCAGTCGACGAGCACCTTGCCATCGCGGAGCGTCTTCTTCATGTCGCTGACCACGAGGTCGGGATGATCGGCCTCAAGCGCCCGCGCGAGCTCATGCGCCACCTCGGACACCTCGTCGCTCGTTTGGCGGCCGTCGAGGGGGGCGTAGAGGTGAATCCCCTTGCTGCCGCTCGTCACCGGCATCGGGTCCAGGCCCATGCCCTGAAGGATGACTCGGGCATGGCGGGCGACCTCGGCACACTCCTGCAACCCGGCTCCCGGTCCCGGGTCGAGGTCCAGCACCATGCGGTCGGGATTCTTGCGCACCCCGGTGCGCCCGAACTGCCACTGCGGAACATGGATCTCAAGAGCCGCAATCTGGCCGAGCCACGTGAGGGTCGCGAGGTCGTTGACCAAAGGGTACGAATTGACGTGGTCGGAATGCTGGATCTCGCGGCGCAGCACCCACTGCGGCGTCGACCGCTCGTCGAGGTTCTTCTGAAAGAACATCTCGCCCGGTTCAGCCTCTGTGCCGACCCCGTGAACCCAACGCTTGCGGGTCGCCGGTCGATTGGCTGCATGCCGAATCAGCGCGCCGGCCACCCGCGCGTAGTAGTCGAGCACATCGGCCTTGGTCGTACCAGTCTCGGGGTAGAGCACCTTCCCGAGGTTGGTCAGCTTGAGGCGATGTCCATCGATCGTGACGCTCTGGTCATCGGCTGGCATGGTTCCATCATGAGCGTTCGGGGGTGACAGGGCTAGGGCAGTGGGGGAGACTTGAGCCCATGCGATCCATCTGGAAAGGCGCGATCACCTTCGGTCTGGTCAACGTGCCGGTGAAGGTGTACAGCGCGACCGAGGACCACGACGTGTCGCTGCATCAGGTGCACGACGCCGATGGCGGGCGCATCCGGTATCAACGCCGGTGCGAGATCTGCGGCGAGGTCGTGGAGTACTCCAACATCGCCAAGGCATTCGACGACGGAGACCGCACGGTCGTTCTCACCGAGGCCGATCTCGCCTCGCTGCCAGCGGAGCGCAGCAAGGAGATCGATGTCGTAGAATTCGTGCCAAGTGATCAGGTCGATGCAATCATGTTCGAGAAGAGCTACTATCTCGAGCCCGACTCCCGCTCGGTCAAGGCCTACGCGCTTTTGCGGCGCACGCTCGAGGAAACAGATCGTACGGCGATCGTCACGTTCGCCCTGCGTCAGAAGACGAGGCTCGGCGCGCTGCGCGTGCGCGGTGATGTTCTCATGCTGCAGGCACTGCTCTGGGATGACGAAGTTCGCGAAGCGCGCTTCCCTGCTCTTGACGAGAAGGTGACGATCTCTGCGAAGGAACTCGAGATGAGCGAGGCCCTCGTGAAGAGCTTCGAGTCAGACTTCTCGCCGGAGAGATTCACCGACGACTACCAGGAGCAGCTGCGCGAACTCATTGAGGCCAAGCTCGAGAAGGGTGACGCCGTCGACACCGCCGAGACCTTCGGCGACCGAGCCGACGACGAGGGTGGCGGGGAGGTGCTCGATCTCATGGAAGCTCTTCGCCGGAGCGTCGAACGCAATCGCGCGGCCGCAAAGCCTGCCCCGAAGAAGGCGCCGAAGAAGTCCGCGAGCGCCTGAGGCGCCGCGCAGGGGTGCCTCGCTAGTTCCGCCGTCGCCGCACGGCCGCGGGAAGTAGTACCCAGGTCGCCGAGATGAGCGTGAGCGCGACCAGGCCCGCAATAATTCCGGGCCCGCGGCCGACTACGACATCGAAGATCAACATGATCGTGCCCGACAGGGTCAGGGCCACCCCGAAGAGCGTGACCTGAAGGATGCGATTGGTGATGCGCACGATCGTCTCCTTGGCGCGTCGCCGAAAGAGCGTGCGATGAAGGCTCACCGGGGCGAGTCCCAGCGCAGTGGTGAGGCCGGCCACGATGACGAGCGTGAGATACGCGGCCACTTGGTAGTCGTCGAGTGTCGTGAACCGCTGCTGGAAGGCGACGGTGAGCAGAAAGCCGGTGATAATCTGCGTTCCGGTCTGGATGACCCGCAACTCCTGGAGCAGTTCACTCCAGTTGCGTTCCAGCCGATCGTGCTCGGTCTCGATTTCCGGAGTGTCGGCGGGAAGACTCGTCATGCCCGAATCGTACCGGCAGGGCGCGCCCGCCAGAGATGCAGCCCCGCATAGCTGCGCCACGGCGCCCACCGCGTCGCGAACTCGGCGAGCCCGCGGGGCGTCGACGGCATCCCCAGGGCCGCCGCGCTCTGGCGAACGACGAGGTCGCTAGTCACGAGCACGTCTGGGCTGCCGAGCACACGCATCGCCAGGTACCCGGCGGTCCAGGGGCCGATTCCCGGCAGGGCG
>JBJXDR010000044.1:0-19908 GCA_046155245.1 Rhodoglobus sp.
CATCCGTCATACGGTGCCCGTATGACACTTCTTGCTCCCGCAACCACGCCCACGTCGACCGCCGCCGAACGCGCGGACCGACTCACCGCCGCACGCACTGCCGGGGGTGCGCGCATCGCCGCCGACCCTGCTGCCGCTCACCTCACCTACAAGGTCCGGGGCAGCGGCGAAGGCAGCGTCGCCTCGCTCATCACCGCCGGCAAGCACAGCTTTCTCGTCGACGAGCCTGCCGCGCTCGCCGGCGATGACGTGGCCGCGAGCCCCGTCGAGTTCGCGCTCGGTGCGCTCATCTCGTGCCAGATCGTGGTCTACCGCCTCTATGCCCAGGCCCTCGGCATCCAGGTCGACGACATCACGATCGACGGCGAGGGCGACCTCGACGCGCGGGAGCTGTTCGGCATCGCCGGCGGTGAGCGCGCAGGCTTCACTCACGTGCGCCTCGCGATCACGATCACGGGCCCCGAGACCGAGGAGCGCTACACCGAACTTCGCGACATCGTCGATCAGCACTGCCCCGTGCTCGACCTGTTCGTGAACGCGACGCCGGTGAGTTCGACGGTCACCAAGGGGTAGCACCCGTTCGACCCGGGTGTCGCTCGCCTCAACGTCGTCGGCCCGCTCTAGCATCACCTCATGCCGGAGCGGGTCGAAGCGTGGTGGACCAGGCGTCAGTGGTCCAAGAGCGCCACCGTGCCCTACTCGATCGGCGAGTATCGCGACGAGTGGGCCCGATGGCCCGTGCTCGTGCGCCAGTACCACCCCGACCTCAACGCTGGCGTCGCGCTCTCGCAGGTGCCCCCGGCAGCCGATGTCTGGCTCCAGTGGCAGTGCGAGGTCGGGCACATCTTCGTGGCGACCCCGTCTGAGGTGCGCTCGCGAGCGGGCGTCTCGCGTCGCCGGTCGTCGTGGTGCCCGGACTGCTTCGCGGGCGCCGCCGCGCCCAAGGCCCGCCCTGCTCAATCCGTGCGGTTGTGCTCTAAGTCGGATGCCTCGGCTCGCCCCATCGGCGACCCCTTCGTGAGTGCGTGCGCACCCACAGCCGCGTCCGCGGCCGAGCCGCGCTTGGCTCAGTTGCTCGGCTCCCGTCTGACCTACACGGACGGTTTCACCGCGGTGCGCGTCCCGCGCCCGTTCTTCACTCACCTCGAGGTGTGGCCCGACATCATTATTCCCGAGCTGAAGGTCGCGATCGAGTACGACACCATGGGTCGCAATTCCACCGAGCACGTGGGTCAGCGCGAGGTGCTTGACAAGCGCAAAGACCGGTTGCTGCGCGCGGCGGGCTGGGAGGTGGTGCGGGTGCGCACGGGCAAACTTCGGCCGATCGGGGAACACGATGTCGTGGCATCCGGGGTCACGCGCACGCTTATCGACCGGCTGCTGGACGAGCTGCGGGCGATCCGCGGCGACCTCATCGTGGACTGTTACCTGCGGTAGGCGCGACCGCGGCGCCTAGACCTCGAGAGGGCAGAATCGGGGCATCCGGAACCCATTCGGCACCCATTTCTACCCACTCGCCGCCGCTGGGGGCGTGCTCAGGCGGGAAAGCGAGCGGGCGCGCTACAGTTCGCCAAGAATTCACCTCGCCCCGGGCATCCCGCGATCACACTTGACGCATGGAGATCGCAACTGACCTGCTTGTCGAGGTGCACGTTCCGCTCGCGCCGACCCCCGACCTCGACCCGGAGGACCAGTTCGACTGGATCGATACCGTGCTCGACTTTCTCGAGGAGCTCGACGACGAGGGCGATGTGGCGATGTTCGACGAAGGGGAATCCCTCGACGACGTCTACGTGTTCTCGATCCACAACGCAAGCGAGGAGCAACTGCTCGCGGTCGCTCGCCGGATTGCCGACCTCCCGGGCGTGCCGTCGGGCGTATTCGCGGTCGTGACCGACGTCGAAGCCGAGGAGTACGGCCAGGGCGAGCGCTATGACATCAGCTAGCCAGCAGGCGTGATCGAGTACTCGCGCGCATCGAGCCGGCGTACCGCACCGCGGAATGCCCTGGCCGAGTGGGGCCACGTCACGGTGTTGCGGCCGTCGGCGTCAATGTAGTAGCTGGAGCACCCGCCGGTCATCCACACCGAATCGCGCAGCGTCTCCTGCAGGGCGTCGTTGTACACGCGGGCGGCTTCCAGCGTCGCCTCGATGGTGCCTCCGGATGTGGCATCCAGAGCCTGAAGCACGTAGTCGACCTGCGACTCGATGATGTAGATCATGCTGTTGTGGCTGAGGATCGTGTTGGGCCCGTTGATGAGGAACAGATTCGGAAAGCCGGGTACCGTCGTGCCACGCAGAGCAGCTGTATGAGGTGACCAGTGCTCCTTCAACGTGCGCCCATCGGTTCCGCGGAGGAGCTTCGCGACCGAGGGCTCCGTCGCGCTGAACCCCGTGCCGCCAATGATGACGTCGATCTCATGCCGCATGCCGTCGTCGGTCAGGATGGCCGAGCCATTGACGGCCGTGATCGCGTTCGTCTCGAGCGTCACGTTGGGCCGGGTGAGTGCCGGGTAGTACTCGCTGGTCACGAGAATTCGTTTGCAGCCGATGCGGTAGTGGGGGGTCAGCTTGGCGCGCAGTTCGGGGTCTGTCACCTGTTTGCGAAGGAACGCGAGCGACTGCTGGGCCGCGGCCGTGCCGACCGCCTTGTAGCGGAAGCCGAGGAAGTTCGTGTCGGCGCGAAGAAACTGCAGTCGCCGAGCGAGGCGCTGCAGCACCGGGAACCGGCGGAACGCACGCCGCCTGCGCGCCGACGTGGGCTTGTCGTTGCGCGGGATGATCCACGGCGCCGACCGCTGGAACACCGTCAGGTGGCCCGCGATCTTCGCGACCTCCGGCACGACCTGGATCGAGGACGCGCCGGTGCCGATCACGGCGACCCGCTTGCCAGTCAGGTCGACCGAGTGATCCCATCGCGCCGTGTGGAACCGCGGGCCCGCGAACGACTCCAGACCGGGAACCGTCGGCCACACGGGATCGATGAGCGGCCCGTGTCCCGAGACGAGAACGCGCGCGGTGAGGTCGCCTTGACTCGTGCTGAGGTTCCAGCGTGCAGCCGTAGCATCCCACACGGCGCTCTCAAGCTCGTGGCCGAACAGCATGTGCTCGTAGAGGCCGAGACTGCGGGCGGTCGAGCGCAGGTAGTCGTGGATCTCGGCCCGTGTGCCGTAGCTGCGGGACCAGTCCGGGTTCGGCGCGAACGACAGCGAGTACACGTCGCTGCGGATGTCGCACGCCGCCCCCGGGTAGGTGTTATCACGCCACACGCCGCCCACATCGTCCGCACGTTCGATGACAACGAAGTCCCGGATGCCCCGGCTCACCAACCGCGCCGCCATAGCGATTCCGGCGAACCCCGCCCCCAGTACTGCAACATCTACGTGGCGGACCGGGGTCTCGGACTTCGGCGTCATGGCACCAGTGAACCACAACGTCAGCATCTCGCCGCGTGGTGGGCACGCAGGACCGGTGTCGTGCGCGTTGCGCCCCCAGCCCGCTGTGCGCGGAACGATGCCCTCGCCGTCGCTTACGGTTGTGGAATGAGCGAACTCTCAGATCGTGTGATTCTGGTCGTCGGATCGACCGGCGGCCTCGGCTCGCTGATCGCGGCCCGACTCGAGGAGTTGGGCGCGACGGTGTTGCGAGCAGCGCGACACGAGCCGGCCCCACTCTCGCTCGACCTGCGCGACGAGAAGTCGATCCGGTCGGCTGTGACGCACATTCCGGCTCTGGATGGCCTGGTCGTCGCGGCCGGCGTGGTTGCTTTCGGTCCCGCAGACGGGGTGTCCGACGACACCCTCGCCGAGCTGTTCGAGGTGAACGCGATCGGGCCGGTACGTCTCATCCGGGAGGTCACGCCGCTGCTAACCACCTCCGCCGCCGCGGGGCACGCACCCTTCGTTGTCACAATCAGCGGGATTGTCGCGGAGTCTCCCACGGCGGGCCTCGCCGCGTATTCGGCGTCGAAGGCGGCGCTCGCCGCGTTCGGGTCGGCCGCGAGCCGCGAGTTGCGTCGGGCGGGCATCCGCCTGCTGGATGCCCGTCCGGGCCACACCGAGACCGCGCTGTCAACCCATCCGATCGCTGGCACGGCTCCCGCGTTCCCGCCCGGCATGGACCCAGCGGCAGTGGCACACCGCATCGTCGCCGCGATTGTCGACGACGAGAAGGACCTGCCCAGCGGGGCCTTCGCGTAGCCGTTGTGAGTCGCGGCTACGCCCCGAACGTCACCTCGGTGAGCTGCTCGGAGACATCCCACAGACGCGCAGAATCGTCGGCTCGCAGTGCGAGGGGCGGCACGTGCGCGAGCTTCACCCCGCCGCGGAGTTCGTAGAACCCGTCGGGGCCGTAGTAGGCGCCGGGCGTGGCATCCGCGCTCGTGGCTGCGTACAGCGCGGGCAGGATGCCCTGAGCGACGGGCTGCAGCACGAGGTTGGCCAGCCTTCGACCAAGGCGGCCGTAGTCACGGCCTTCGCGCGGTCCGCTCGTCTGCAAGTTGGTCGAGGTGCCTCCGGGATGTGCCGCCGCGCTCAGGATGCGCCAGCCGGCGTCATCGCTGCGCCTCTGCAGCTCGCGCGCGAACATCAGGTCGGCGAGCTTGGACTGCCCGTAGGCGGTGTACGGAACGTAATTGCGCTCCGACTGGAGGTCGTCAAAGTCGATGCGGCCGCGCCGCGCGATGATGCTCGAGAGCATCGTGACCCGCGGATGCTCGGCGGCCGTAAGCAGCGGCAATAGCCGACCCGTCAGGGCGAACGCACCGAGGTAGTTGGCGCCGAACTGCAGCTCGAAACCATCGGCCGTGAGGCTCCGCTTCGGCGGCGCCATCACCCCCGCGTTGTTGATCAGGATGTCGATCGGGCGCCCCTCCTTGGTGCGCGCTTCCACGAACTCGCGGATGCTCTCGAGCGAGGCGAGGTCGATTACCCCGACGCGTCCGGCGCCGATCTGCGCGACTGCATCCTCGCCCTTGGCTTTGCTCCTCACGGCCAGGATGACATCTGCTCCCGCCGCGCTGAGCCGCCCCGCGAGACCGAAGCCGAGGCCGCTGTTGGCACCGGTGACGATGGCGAGATGTCCGGTGAGATCGGGTACGACGACGGGAAGAGTGGATGACATGTCATCATCCAACCACGACTGCGCCGCGGGTCCGATTACGCGGCTTCAGTGCTCCGCGCGCAGGCGCACTGCCTCCTCGCGCAGGTCGTCGGCACGCCGCACGGCTCGGTCGCGGTCGCGTCCTAGAGTCCTAAGGTCGCGGTCCGACTCCCGCAGTTCGTCCTCGACCTCGGCAACCTGCTGTTCAAGCGCCTCGAGCCTGGAGTGCAGCCGCCCCTTCGCTGTTTCGACTGAGTCGATGCGACGCTCGATCGCCGCTATCTCGGCAGCGGCGTCGTCGGCTCGCTTCTCCGCCTCCTTGGCGGCGCGCGCCGCGGCCAAATCGCGCACAGGCGCCCGCCGCGCCGTCTTCGGGCTGGCCGACACCATGGATGCCTCGGGCGCAGCCACCGCGTCATCCAGATCAACCGGCTCCACCCCGTCGCCCATCAGGGGTCGGATCAGGCGACCACTGCGCACCGCGGCGGCCGCTGCGGGGTCGCCGAGAGCAGCCTGCAGTGTCGCAGCAACCTCGTCGACGACGGAGCTCGTGAGCACGTGGTGCGCCTCTGCAGCCAAGTCAGCCGCTTCCCGCGCGAGCGCGGCGACCAAGCGGCGGCGCTGCGAGGTGAGCTCAGATAGTTGCACTCGATCAAGATCGTGCTGAGCCTGACGCATCAGCGCACCCACCTTGGCCAGTTGCGCGAGTTCCTCGGAGCGCTCGCGTGCAAGCAGATTGACCCCCCACGCGGCAGGCGAGGGCTTGCGCAGCAGCGCCACGCGCTGCGCGAGCTCGGTGTCGGTGTCATCCTTGAGGCTTCGCGCCCACGCGTTGCGCGCGGCGGTGAATTCCGCGGGCAGCAGTCCGTAGAGCTCATCGGCGATCTCGGCGAGGGTGGGCATGGCACCATCCGAACACGTGCGCGGGCCTTGCCGCCAGTAGCCCCAGCGCGGATCCCGCTGGCGGGGGGTCTTTTCTTCAGTGGCCCGCCGCGTACGACGCGGAGACTTGCGCAGCCGACAGGGCGGTCAAGTACACAGTGGGCGAATCGATAGTGCCGGCAAAGAAACGGCTGGTCGGCACGCTCGTCCAGCCGCCCAGATTGTCGTAGCCGATGCGCCAGTACCCGGTATAGGCCTGGCCGGTAGTCGCGGTCGTGTTCGTGCCGACGAGCGTTCCGTCCAGGTACAGCGCCATTCCTGCGGCAGAGAGTGTTGCCGTGGCGAGGTGCCACGCACCGTTGTTGTAGCCTGCTGCACTCGTGACTGTCTTGACCGAACCGGGGTAGACGCCGAAGACGACCTGTCCCGAATTGGTCAGATAGAGGTGGCGGTCGTATTGGCTGCTCAGTCCAGCTTGAGAGTTGCCGAAGCCGATCAGCTTGCCTCCGACGGTGGTGGTGGTCTTGAACCAGATCTCCAACGTGAAAACATTCGGGCCCGCCATCGAGGTGGGGGTCGTTACCTGTCCGGTGGTTCCGTTGAGTTGTAGGGCTGGGCTCGAATTCGCGATGCACGTGCCCGCGACCCGGGTAGCTCCGCCGACCAGCGTGCCGCTTCGCAGGTTTCCCGAACTGTCGGCCGTGGTCGCTCCGCTGACCTCACCGAACGGGTACGAGAGGTAGGCGCTGACCGCCGGCGCGGGGCTTAGACAGGGGTAGGAGGCCAGGGCAGATAAGGATGACGCGGGGTTGGTGGCGGCCGCGGAGAAGGCGGCGCGCGCATCCGTCAGCCCAACTGTCGCCGCGCTCAGGACGAGCAACGTGACCGCGAGGGAGACGACTAGGCCCCGCCGGACATCACTCGGGCGCTGTGGCCGCCAGTAGCGGGCGTCGAGTCGGCTGATCCAGCCCAGCGCAAGCAGACTGGATGCCGCCAGGGCGAGTGGCACTACGGCACCTTCGCGCAGCCACAGTCCAGGCAGACCGACCCACGGAACTCGCAGCACGCCCACGCCCGAGACGTCGGCTGGTTGCACCGGAGTGGAGTCATCCTGCTGATTCGCGTCGCCGCGAAGCACGAGTTCACCGCTGGCTGTCGTGCCGACCAATCGGTGAAGTCGCTGGCGACCCTCATGGTCCGGGTCGGCGACGAGCAGCACTTGCCCGAGATGCAGGTCGTTCGCGTCGACCGGCATCGAGACAACGACATCGCCGGCACGGATGCCCGGGGCCATCGAATCGCTCGACACAGTTGTCGGCAGCCATCCCCACAGGGCAGGAACTGCACCCCAGATCAGCAGGGATGCCGCGGCCAGCAGGATTGCGCGGGCCAAGGCCGCACCGATGAGGGCGGCCCAGGCCCGCCTGGGCGAGCCCGACATCCGACGGGATCGTCCAGCTCTGGGGAGAGTTGGTGAGGTCACGGTCGTAACCGTCTCCGCGGGACGCGGATCTAGCTGTTCTGCGCTTCCCAGGTGAACCCGATGGTGGCGGTGCCACCCTGGGTCGAGTTGGGGGCAGCAGCGTCAACCGTGTAGGTGAACTGGTACGTGCGGGTCTCAGTGGCGGTGCCAGTGGGCGCCCACGTGCCGAGTCCGTTGGAGAAGTTGGTCGAACCGGTTCCGAAGGCCGCGAGGTTGCCCGAGTACAGTGACGAACCGGTACCGAGCGGGGTGAAGCCAGTGCACGAGCCAAACGAACCGCCCGTACCCTGCACGATGCTGAGCGTGATGCTGCTCGCGAGGGTATTGGTCGTGGCCGGGCTGGTGCCGTAGAGCTTCACGGTCGAGGCGAGCGATCCGCTCGAGGTGACGACGATGCACTTGGTCCCGGTCGATCCCGGCTTGAGGCCGGTCGCCGTGAACAGCGCCGTGGACGAGTCGTCGTCGGTCAGCGCGACAGTGCCGACCGCCCAGTTGCTCGCCGGGTTTGCGGTGTTCGAGCTGAAGGCCGAGTATGAGGCAGGCGCGATGATGAGGCCGCTGATGACGAGCGCGGCAGGCAGTGCTGCCCACTTCACGAGGCGCGCAGTGCGGAGTGTTGGAGCTGTGCGTGACATGGTCGGATTCCCCCGGATCTGAGTGAGAGTGATTTCAGGTAGAACACCCCCAGCACCGAAGTGCCGAGGTCAAATGTATCTGTTGTAATTCGAAATTCAAGGTATATGAGAATCAAAATGCACGATTCTCAAGCTTCTACCCCAGCACTGGGGGTTATTTCATGCCCACCCGGTCGCTGGTAGCGTTGCCTCAAGCGAAAAAGGCACAATGTTGTCCGACCGGGGGGAACGCCGATGGCCGACAGAACACGACTCGCCGAGTTGAACGCCGAAGTGACGGCGTTCTTCCGCGCCCTCGAAGCCTTGCGCGCCCGCAATGCCGAGAGCCTGGGCTTAGCGGCTACCGAGTATCGAGCCTTGGCGCGGGTCGTGGAGGCTGGAGAGTTGACGCCCAAGCTGCTGTCGATCTCGATGGGCATGTCGACGGGGGCGATCACGTCAGTCACCGACAGCCTCGTCGCCCGCGGTCTCCTGGAGCGAGTCGCCAACCCTGTCGATCGCCGCAGCGTCATGCTGATAGCTACTGACCTCGGTCGCTCGGCCATCGAGTCGAGCTTCAGCGCCTACCACGCGGTGATCGCTGGCGCCGTGGGTGAGTCGTCAGACGATGCGGTACGCGACTTGACCGACCTGTTGAGTCGAATCACCCACACTATCGCCGCCCCACAGCCCTGACCGCTACTAGTTACCTCGCTACCATCCCAGGGTTCCCGGCTCGCCCTTGAACGGTCCGACCACGCGCGAGGTGATCCAGCCCCCGTAGAAGCCGCCCGCCTGCGCGACCACGAGTTCGCTGTCGACCTCGCACGAGTCCATGAGCCCGGGGTAGAGCGATACGTAGTCGGCGAGCTGCTCGTACTCGGGGGGCGGCATCGGGTAGAACCACGCGGCTCGTTCGGCCGTGGCATCCGGAGTGCGCACGCTGAGGTACCTGGCCAGCCCCTTGAACTCGCAGAAACTCGTGCCCGCTGCTGGCACCAGCACCCCGTTAGCGAACGCACTGCGCGGCAAATAGTAGGCGGGCGGATGACTAGTCTCGAGTACCCGGAGGGCAGCCGTGGTGTCGACGATGCTCACGCCGCCGAGCCGAACCACCACTCGCTCGGGCGTGGACTCCACGCGCGGCGGTAGTGGGTAGTCCCAGACGGATTCCTGGCCGGGTGCCGGCTCGATGCGCTTGATGGATGCCACGAAATCCAGCGTACGTCGTCGCCGCGCGCCGGGCGGCCCGCCCTAGGTCCAGACGAGTCGCTTGCCCGAGAAGCCTTTCAGTTGTCCGTACTCGGTGTTGCCGCCGAACAACGCCCGCTTGTAGGGCAGCAGTACGACGAGCGATCCGCCCGCCTTGTGCTCGAGGCGCACCTCGATCGCGTCGCTACGCTCCTTCTCCAGCCTGCTGTTGAGCACGATGGCCGTGCAGACGGCGTCACGCTCGATCGTTCGCAGCTGTTCGAGCAGGTTCACGAGTATCGTCTCGACCGTCGGCGGCTTGCCCTTGTGCGGGGCCTCATAGGCGACGTGGATGTATCGGCCGTCCTCGCTGAGGAACACCGCGAACGGATCGAATTCGCTGGCCTTACCGAGGTGACGCTGGGCAAGGGACAGCGCGGAATCGAGGAGGGAGTCGAGCTGCGCCTGTGCCCCAGCGCTCACGTCATCCCTCCACGAGTTCATCCTTGAACGCTATCGAGTCCCAGGCCCTCACCGCTGGCGACACTACGGGGGGTAGGTCAGATTCTGGGCTACCGAACCGCGAGGAAATCGGCGAGTGCAGCAGTGATCTCGTCTCGAGCGTCGGTGCTCGAGATCGTCGCGACCCCGTCGCCCGACTGCACGCCGTAGTTGCCGAACCCGGCGTGATTGAGTCCGGCGATCTCGACGAAGGTGGCCGTGGAGGGCAGCAGCGGCGCGGCATCCGCGATTTTCTGCGGAGTGCTGAGGCCGTCCTCGCTGCCGCCGATGGACAGCACCTCAAGGTCGGTGGCGGAGAGGTCGTTCGCGCAGTAGCTACCGAAGAGCACGAGTCCGGCTACATTCGCGCCGACATCCGGGTCGTCGGCGAGCATGCACGATCGCACCCCGCCGAGCGAATGGCCGCCTACGAACCAGCGGTCCACGCCGGGCGCGTCGGCTGTGAAGGTCGTCAACGGGCGGGTGTCGAAGAACGCGAGATTCAGGGTGGGCTTGGTGATCACAACTGTCACCCCGCTGGCTTCGACGATGCCGCTGAGCTTGTAGAGATAGGCGTAGGGGTCTACCTTCGCGCCCGGAATGAAGACCAGGCCGGTAGCCGCGTCGTCTCCGGTCGGCGTCATCACGATGGAGTGGTCGGTGGATGTGATCGACACCGCCGGGTTGGTCCAGGCCTTGATCGCGAACTCGCGCTCACCGCGCAACACCATGTTCGCGTAGAAGAGGAAGCCCACCACCAGAAGCACCAGCCCCAAGACGAGGACGAGCAGCGCGCGGGCCGGGCCGCGGAAGAACCGGCGCGCGCCCGGCATCGACGAGTCAGTCATCTCACCATTCTGGAGTAGGGTCGGCGAAGTGGCCGAACTCATCGACACCCTTCTCATCCTCGGAGCTGGCGGCGACCTCACCTCCCGCCTGCTGTTGCCCGGAGTCGCGTCGTACCTCGGGTCCAAGCACGGGGCCAAACTCACGGTGATCGGGGTGGACCGGGGCGAGGTGACTGAGGCCCAGTGGCGAGAGCGCGTGACCACGGCGTTCGCGACGGAGAAGTCGCCGCTCGCGGCATCCGTCGCGAAGAATTCGTTCTACCTGCAAGCGGATGCCACGAACCCGGCCGATCTTCAGCGGGTCCTGGCCCAGGCTCCGGGCCGGGTTGCCGTGTACTTCGCGCTGCCGCCTGCGGTCGCTCAGCTCGCGGTCAAGGCGCTCGGAAGCCTAGAGTTGCCGAAGTGAATCCTGTTCGCGCTCGAGAAGCCGTTCGGCACCGATTTGGTGACGGCAAAGGCTCTCAACAGACGGCTGCAGAAGATGCTCCCGGAGGAGCAGCTCTTCAGGGTGGACCACTTCCTCGGCAAGTCGACCGTGCTCAACCTGCTGGGTTTGCGGTTCGCGAATCGCATCTTCGAGCCGCTGTTCTCGGCGCCCAGCGTGGAGCGGGTCGAGATCACGTTCGACGAGACTCTCGCCCTCGAGGGTCGCGCCGGCTACTACGACAGAGCGGGCGCGCTCACGGATATGATCCAGAGCCACCTACTTCTCGTGCTCGCGCTCGTCGCGATGGAGCCCCCGGCAAGCGTCGATTCCGAGGATCTTCGCGGCGGTATGGCGCAAGTGTTGCGCGCGACCAGGCCGTGGTCGAGGAACGGCCGGTCGAGCCGTCGCGCCCGCTACGGAGCGGGCACGATCGACGGGCGGCGGCTGCCCGCCTACGTGGACGAGAAGGGTGTCGACCCGGGCCACGGCACCGAGACTCTCGCCGAGCTGACTCTTGCGATCGACAACTGGCGCTGGGCGGGTGTGCCCTTCGTGCTGCGCTCAGGGAAGGCGCTGGGGGAGGCCCGACAGGAGATCCTCATCGTCTTCCGTGATGTGCCCCACCTGCCGACCGGCCTGCGCGGAATCGCTGGACCCTCGGCCCTGCGCATCTCGCTCAAGCCCGCGACCCTCGACCTCGACCTCGTGATCAACGGCGAGGGCGACCCGTTCACACTCGATCGCACGGTGCTGCACACCGACCTCGGTGCCGGGGAACTCAGCGCGTACGGCGAAGTTCTCTCGAGCCTCATCGAGGCCGACCCGACCCTGTCGGTTCGGGGTGACGTCGCTGAGGAGTGCTGGCGCATCGTTGCCCCGGTGCTCGCCGCGTGGCGCAAGGATGCGGTTCCGCTCGAGACCTACGCGGCCGGCAGCGACGGGCCCAACTCGTGGGCTCGTCGGTGACATAGCGCCCCGACCGTGTACCGCACCAACCTATCCAGTGCCGGGCGTGCTACGAATAGCAGTTATGACCTCAAGCTCAAGCGCGCGAGCGGATGCCACGGCGCAAACCACCCCGAAGCGAGCCTGGGAAGTTTCCGGTCCTCTCGATCCCACCCTCTACTACCCCAAGTTCGGGCCACTTCCTGCCGTCGTCGGCGTGCGGGATCAGACCGGACCGTGGGACACGGTCGGCCAGAGCCGAACCCTCCTGCTGTCCGATGGCAGTTCGGTCGTCGAAACCATCACAGACGCCGACTCGCCCACGTTCTTCGCCTACGAACTGAGTAACTTCACGAAGCTGTTCGGCGGGCTCGTGTCCGGGGCGCGCGCCGAGTGGCGGTTCGAGCGCAATGACGGAGGCACGAGCATCCGCTGGACCTACACGTTCCATGCGAAGGCCGGTCGCGGCCTGATCGTCGCGGCGATCGTGCGCCTGTTCTGGGCGCGCTACATGACCCGGGTACTGCCGCCGATCGCGGCTGCCGTCGAGGCCGTCGGGTAGCGCCCTACGCCGTCTTCATCACGTCGGCTGTGAAGCCCTGGACCCGGGCGAGGAGACCCTCGATGCGTTGCTCGAGCAGCTGTTCCTGACTCTGCAGCGCGGATGCGGGCGGCAGCACGCGGATCAGATGCGAGCACGCGAGGTCGTCGCAGATGTAGGTGCCGATCGTGTTGCCATCCCGTCCCGCTTGACCCGCGCGCGCGGCGGAGAACATCGTGACCTGGTCGCTCGGCCGGGTGATGCGGCACAGCGCGCACATCGCCGCAATACCGGGCTGAAGCGAGAACTCGGATGCCCGAAGCACGATACCGAGGGGCCGGTCGCCGAGCCAGTGCACGAGATAGCCGCGCTGGTGGGACTGCTGGTCGCGCCAGCCGAGGTACTCGCGCTGGTCCCAGATCACGTCATGCAGGCCCGGCATCTGGAGCCGCTCGGTCTCGCCCTGCGACGCGTTCACGAAGCTCGCGCGAATCTCGGCGGGGCTGAGGGACTTCACTGCTCCAGCGTACCTAAGCGCTTCTGCCGCGGCCTCAGGGTGCGGTCAATCCGGCCTCAACCATGTCGACCAGCTGCTGAGTCACGGAGTCGGCGGCCGCGCGAGGCAGCACGCGCAGCGGTCCGTCGATGAGCAGCATCGCGAGCCCGCGCAAGCTCGACCACGCGAGAAACTCGGCGTTCGGCCGACGCGCCGCGGGCATGATTCCGGATGCCACGAACTCATCCAGTGCGCTCGCCACCAGCTGGAGCGGGGTGCGGCCGCCGGGCCCGGCCCGCTCGGGGCTGGTTGAGCGTTCGGTTTCGGATGGCGCAGCAAACGCCGTGCGGAACAGTCCGGGGTTCTCGAGAGCGAACGCTATGTAGCGAGTGCCGACAGCCCGGAGGTGTCCCCGGGCGGTGGCCGCGGCATCCGGGTCGGCGACCGCGTCGTAGCTCTCTTCGATCGCGGCGGCGAGTTCGGACTGCGCCGCAACGCACACCGCCGCGAGCAATGCTTCGCGACCGGCGAAATGGCGATACGCCGCGTTGGGGGAGACCCCCGCCCGGCGAGTAGCCTCGCGCAGCACGACGGAATCAGGTCCGCCGTCTCGGGCCAGCTCGAGCCCGGCAGCGACCAGGGCGTGTCGGAGGTCGCCGTGATGATAGTTGTCGCGGGGCACGGCGGCCGTGTCGACTGTCATGGCGCCTCCCTGTGTCGCATGCTGGACGGGTATCACCATCCTATGCGAGTGTGTACTGCGTAAACATTATGTCGATCGAGTAGTGGACAGCCGACAATGACGAACGACGCGACACCCCGCCGCCTCCCGCGGGCTCTCACGCCGTTCGCGAACGGGCAGTATCGGGTGCTCGCCCTTGCACTCACGATGTCGTTGCTGGGCTCCGGGGTCTGGCTCGTCGCCGTCGTCTGGCAGATCATCGCGCTCGGTGGGTCACCGATCGAGCTGTCGCTTGTGGCGACCGGGAGTGCGGTAGGCATGATCCTGGCCGTGTTGTTCGGCGGAGTCTTGGCCGATCGCATCCCGCAGAAGCGCATCCTTCTGGCTGTCGAGGCAGTGAAGGTAGTAGTCGTGGCCGGTGTTGCTGCTCTCGCACTGATGGGCGCGGTCGAGGTCTGGCAGCTCGTGATCGCAGCCACAATTCTCGGTGTCGGCGAGGGATTCTTCTACCCTGCCTACTCGGCTTTGCTGCCGTCCGTGCTCGCAGCCGACGATCTGCTGGGCGCGAACGGTGTCGAAGGGGTACTCCGGCCGATGGTGATGCAGGCGGCGGGACCGGCGCTCGCGAGCGCGGCGATCGCCGTGGCATCCCCGGCTCTCGCTTTCGTGATCGTGGCTGTCGCCCAGGTGTGCGCCGTCGCGGGACTGGTGTTCCTGCACACAACGCCAGTGCGCCGCGAGTTGGGGGAGCCGACGCATCCGCTTCGGGCGCTCTTCGCCGACATCGGCGGCGGTTTCTCGTACATGTTCAAGACGCCATGGCTGCTCGCGACTCTGCTCTACGCCTGCCTGTTCGTGCTCGTGGTGATCGGGCCGATCGAGGTGCTGTTGCCCTTTGCGGTTAAGGATCAGACGGGCGGAGGTGCGGGGGCGTACGCGATCGTGCTCGCGGCCTTCGGGATCGGCGGAGCCGTCGGTTCGATTGTGGTTGCCTCACTGAGGCTGCCGCGCCGCTACCTCACTGTCATGAATCTGCTCTGGGGTGTCGGATGCATTCCACTGCTCGCAATCGGCTTCACCGACCAGCTATGGGTCATGGCCGCGGTCGTCTTCGTGACAGGGTTCGGGTTCTCTGCCGCGACCGTAATCTGGGGCACTCTGCTCCAGCGGCGGGTTCCGCCTGCGCTGCTGGGGCGGGTGTCGAGCCTCGACTTCTTCGTGTCGCTTGCCCTCATGCCCATCTCGATGGCGCTCGCCGGCCCGGTGGGTGTGGCCGTCGGAATCCCGCTGACCTTCGTCGTCGCGGGCATCGCGCCGACCGTGCTCGCGGTCGCGGCGATCCTCATTGCGCGCATGCCGCAGGACGAGATCGAGAACCCCCTCGACGCCGCCGAGCGCGAGATCGACCCCTCGAGCCGGGAGATCCTCGGCCCGGGAACGCCCATTCAGGGCTGACGTGCCCATCCAGGGCTGAAAACGCCCGTCCAGGGCTGACAAGGAGAATGCAATGTTCGACACCTCACCCGCGTTCAGTGGATTCTCCGTCGATGACATCGACGCCGCGCTGACGTTCTACGGCACTACGCTCGGGCTCAGGGCGAGCGTGAACCACATGGGCATCCTCGACATCCACCTGCCTACCGGAGGTCACGTGATGGCGTACCCTAAGTCCGACCACGAACCCGCGACCTACACCGTGCTCAACTTTCCGGTGGACGACATCGACAAGGCCGTCGATGCTCTGGCCGCCGCGGGCGTGACGTTCGAGCGGTACGAGGGCATGGATCAAGACGACAAGGGCATTGCCCGCGGCAAGGCCGCAAACATGGGGCCCGACATCGCGTGGTTCGCTGACCCGGCAGGCAACATCCTGAGTGTGCTGTCGGACTGATTGACTGAGCGGTGTGAAGCCCGCCCTGATCGCCCGTCTTGCCGCGGACCTGACTGCCACAAACTTCACCGTTGATGGCCTCACCGAGCTGTGGGGCGAGGATGCCGCGGCCGCCCTTCACCGAGGGCAGCGGGTGCCGGCGTCCCGCGCGCTCACCGACTCGCCGCTCTCGACCCTCGCCCGCGCGCTGGTGCTCGGATATCCCGTCGACCCGGCCGCCTTCGATCGCGCGCTCCCCACGTTGGGTGCGGCGGGCGCAGTCGAGCTGGGCCTCGTGGATGCCGCGGGCTCGCCCCTGCTCGACCTGCGCCCGTACTCCGTGGTCGACGCCCGCGGCGTCGCCGCCTGGTGGATCGCGAGTGACCTCGGCGAGGTCGCGCTCGGCCACGCGATTCCGGAGCAGCACGTACTGGGGGTGGGTGGGGCATCCACGACGTTGAGCGGACTGATGGTGCCGGAGCCCGTGGAACTCGCGCTCGACCTGGGCACCGGCTGCGGCATCCAGGCGCTGCATGCCGCCCGGCACGCGACCCGGGTGATCGCTACGGACGTCTCCGGGCGTGCGCTGGAGTTCGCCCGCTTCAACGCTGCGCTCAATGGGTTCGCGAACATCGAGTTCCGGCTGGGCAGCCTGTTCGAGCCGGTCGCCGGAGAGCGTTTCGGGCACGTCGTGAGCAACCCGCCGTTCGTGATCACGCCACGGAGCTCTCCCCGCCACCCGAGCGGCGTGCCCGGGTACGAGTACCGCGACGGCGGCCTGGTCGGCGACGCACTCGTCGCGCAGGTCGTGCGAGACGTGGAGGCTCACCTCGAGCCCGGCGGAATCGCACAGCTTCTCGGCAACTGGGAGTATGGCGCTGTCGATGGTCTCCATCGCGTTCGCGGCTGGGTCGAGGCGACCGGACTCGACGCCTGGGTGGTGGAGCGCGAACGGCAGTCGGTCGAGCACTACGCCGAGACCTGGATCCGCGATGGCGGCACCCGACCCGGCCCAGAGTTCGACCGGCTATATGCGATCTGGCTCGACGACTTCGCGGCGCGCGGGGTCACCGAGGTCGGCTTCGGCTACGTGACTCTCCGCCGACCCCTGTCGGGCGCGCCGACGGTCCGTCGTTTCGAGCACTATGGCGAGCCGCTCGGCGGTTCGCTCGGCGACCACATCGCGGGGGTGCTTGCGGCACACGACTGGCTGCAGACCCGGGATGCCGCCGCGCTCGCCGCCGCAACCCTCACTGTCGCGCCCGACGTCACGGAGGAGCGTCACTACTGGCCGGGCGAGGAGCACCCCACCGTGATGCTCCTGCGCCAGGGATCCGGCTTCGCCCGTACGATCCCGGCGGGTACTGCGTTGGCGGCTGTCGTCGGGGCATGTGACGGCACCTTGACTGTGGGCGCGATCGTCGCAGCCGTTGCCGAGCTGCTCGAGGCGGATGCCGCCGCGCTTGCCGTTGAGCTTGAGTCGCAGTTGCGCGAGCTCGTGTTTGTCGGGGTGCTGCGGTACTAGTTACTGCGCGACCTTGATTCACGCAGGGGTGGTGACCCTGATTCCAGCGGCAAGGGCGGCACGGCTCAGCTCGCTGTCGTAGGTGATCACTTCATCGACTCCGAGGCGAAGCGCTGTCGCTAGGTGGATCGCGTCGTTCGACCGGAGCGGCGCGTGGGTGCCGGCGGCCAGTAGATCGCCCCTCGTGACATCCACCAGATCGACAACATTGAGCACGGCGGTGACCGACGGGATAGCGATGAGGGCTGGGTTCCTCCCCGCGGCGCAGTGCAGTTCCGTGTGCAGGAGCCACGACGCCGCGAGCCGACGGTCGGAGCCGGTGAGTTCGTGCAGTAGTGCTTCGGACTCGGCCTCTTCGACCAAGAGCTTCATTGCGGCAGAGGTGTCCAAGTAGGCGAGGGTCACCACCGGCCTCTGCTGTCCTCAATCAACTCGGCAGTACTCTTCGGTGACTGTGAACGCTTGATCGAGCGCAGTGACCCCACCTCACGGTGGGCTGGGCGTGCCTCCCCGCGCGCGATCAATCCATCGATCACGCTGCCTCCTATCGGAACGATCACGGCGGTCGGCCGGCCGTTGTTGCTGACCTGGACGGACTCACCCTCGGCTACCCGCCGCAGAATTTCTCCACTGCGGTTGCGCATTTCGCGGTGTGTTACCGATTCCATGTAGCACAGCGTAGCACGCAGTCGACCGCATGAGGGTGGGGACGATAAACCGCCCGCATGAGCACTGGTGTAACCCCGGGACAACAGAGTCCGACGAGCGACACAGAGTGACCTAGAGGGGGCCCAATCCCTCAGCCGTCGAATTGGCTCTGAGGCTGCGGAGCGAGTCCACCAAGGCGCCGACCTCTGTTGACCCTGCTGCGGGAAACATCGAGGTCCTCGACTCGACTTGTAGAACGATTCGATCGCCGTCGATCGGGGTAATTACCAGATGAGGATACGAACGGCCGCCCATGTGAATCTGCCTTTCCGAAACTCCCTTCACCTGATGCCAAGGGATGAGCCGGATCGCCGTGGGATTGGCGGAACCCCACCAGAAAGTAAGCCCCGCCGCGTCGGCCGTCAGGCCGACGGTCGAACCGTGACAAGGCCCGAAGTGCCGAGCGCACTTCCGAGGTTGGTTATCGAGGCAGAGGCAACCGCGACAACAAGGCCCACAAGGAACACAAAGAGTGAGAGGAGAACTACCAAGCGTCGGCGACTCATAGCCGTCATTCCCACCTCTCTAGGCAGCATCACCAAGAGTCTCCGCGGGAATAAAGATTGCCAGATAACCCAGATACTGCCACTCTCGCAGATGCAACAATCGCTCCCCCCGTAGGCGAACCAGGAGGAACAATGGCGTCCCAGAACTCCAAGGTGATCGGACTCGCGATCGCGGGTGCGGTCGGCGGTTTCCTGTTCGGCTTCGACTCGTCGGTGGTCAATGGTGCGATCGATGCGATCAAGTCCGACTTCGCGCTCGGTGTTCGAACAGTATTGGCCCGGGCACGACGCGGATCGCGCGCTCGGCGACGCTATCCTCGGCATCACCGTCGCGATTGCCCTGCTTGGATGCGCCGTGGGCGCCTTCATCGCGGGCCGCCTCGCTGACCGGCTTGGGCGCATCCCGGTCATGCTTCTGGGTTCGGGGCTGTTCGTGGTCAGCGCGATCGCGGCGGGACTCGCGACCGACGTCGGCGTTCTCATCGCGGCTCGCGTTGTCGGTGGGCTCGGCATCGGTATCGCATCGGTGATCGCCCCCGCCTACATCGCGGAGATCTCGCCGGCGGGCATCCGGGGTCGTCTCGGTTCGCTGCAGCAGCTCGCGATCACGCTCGGTATCTTTGCCGCCCTGTTGTCGGATGCGGTCTTCGCCGGCCTCGCGGGCAGCGAGACCGAGCCGCTCTGGTTTGGTCTCGCCGCATGGCGGTGGATGTTCCTGGCCGGCGTTGTTCCCGGTGTGGCCTACGGACTCATCGCGCTGCGGTTGCCGGAATCCCCGCGCTACCTCGTGCTGAAAGGCGATACGGCGAACGCGCGCTCGGTGTTCGAGAAGTATTGGCCCGGGCAAGACGCGGATCGCGCGCTCGGCGACATCCAACGCTCGATCGACACGGAGACGGCCGCCCAGCGCACGAGCACTCTGCGCGGCGATCGATTCGGGCTGAAGCCGATCGTGTGGATCGGCATCATCCTGTCGGTGCTCCAACAGTTCGTGGGCATCAACGTGATCTTCTACTACTCGACCGAGCTGTGGGATGCCGTCGGCTTCACCCAGGCGAATGCGCTCGCGATCTCCGTGGTGACGGGTGTCGTCAACATTCTCGTGACCCTCGTCGCGATTGCGTTGGTCGACCGGATCGGGCGTCGACCGATCCTCATGACGGGATCGATCGGCATGGCGCTGTCGCTCGGAACGATGGCGCTCGCGTTCAGCCAGGCGACGGCCGGGGCCTCCGGACCCGAGCTGGCCGGCGCGTGGGGGCCGATCGCGCTCGTCGCGGCGAACCTGTTCGTGGTCTTCTTCGGCGCGAGCTGGGGGCCGCTGGTCTGGGTGCTGCTCGGCGAGATCTTCCCGAACTCGATCCGTGCACGGGCGCTCGGTGTCGCGGCGGCGGCGCAGTGGATCGCGAACTTTCTCGTGACGGTGACCTTCCCGTCGCTGTCGGCGGCGTCGCTTCCCTTGACCTACGCGGGCTACGCGCTGTTCGCGGCACTGTCGTTCTTCTTCATTCTGCGGGTCGTGCCGGAGACGAAGGGCATGAAGCTTGAGGACGCGGACGAGCTTCTCGTCGCTCGGGCGGGTTGACCTGG
>JBJXDR010000045.1:0-2509 GCA_046155245.1 Rhodoglobus sp.
AATGAACAAGGACGACTTGCGGGACTGGTTGAAATCGCACCAGGTGAACGAGCTGCTCTATTCGCTGGACGGTGGCAGTGGGCCTGACACCGTCATTCTCGACCAGCCGCGCTTACGCACCTGGGACGTGTACTACTCCGAGCGAGGCAACCGCTCACTGGAGAGAACGTTCTCCGTCGAAACCGAGGCGTGCGAGTACTTCATGGACCTACTGAGAAGTAGCCTGGGGCCGCGGTTCCCCGGAAGCGACTCAGGGCCCGGTCGTGTGCGTGGCGATCCGACCGAGCGGTGAACGAAACCACCCACATTTCGCACCAGTCTCCGCTCCTGCGGGACAGGGCCGACTTCATAGTCCAAATTGCAGTCGCTGACGAGGTGGATACCTTCGAGCAGCTCTGGGTGCGCAGGCTCAGCTCAGATCTGCTTGAGATCTGTTGCGTTCCCTTCTTCCTGTACGACATTTCGCTGCTGGATGTTGTCAGGTGGGATGCGGTGCAGAACTCGATCACTGTGGAGAAGCCGTCGGGGCGGTACGTCTTTCGAGTGAGGTTCAGTCCTGAACTTGAGCAGGGAGAGTGGGTAGCGAAGCTGGCCTCGCTCGGTGCGGGCGTGGAGCGGTCGTCGCCGTCGATGATCGCTCTCGATTCTGAGAACGTGCAAGTCGCTCAAAGGCTGGCAGATCTCCTCGCAAAGGGAGAGTCAACCGGAGCTCCGGAGTACGAGACCGGGCGCTCAACGCAGTCTGACTCCTGACCGAGGGCTCAATGGTCGATCGTGCCTTGGCGTGTCGCGCCGCTCCGCGATACATTCGAACATCAGTTCGATTGATCGGAGCACACCATGACCGTTCTGCACGGCACCCGCGTCACCGTCTGGTTCGAGGGCGGCGTGCCCTACGGACTCGTCTGCGCGGGCGTCCACTACCGCGTGACCGACACCCCCACCCGCCTCGAGGACGAGATGGCGGTGCTCACCCACCCGCTCGACATCGTCGGCTGGCGGTTCCAGGGCACCGACGACAACGAGGTGTCCCGTATGTTCGATATCCGCCGCCGCGGGGATGACTGGGAGCTGCTGCGCTCGTACGAGTGAGGTTCATAAGGATCGCGGCATCCGCGGGTCTTCTCGGTGACGGCTGCGCGGTGGCCGGGAGGAGCATCCGTGGACATCACCACCGAACTCAGCATCGAACGACTGACCGACACCCTGTGGCGCACGCGCATGATCGGCCGCGACGGCGTGAGCGATGAGCGCTACTTCTCGAGCGAGCGCGAGTTGATGGCCTACGTGACGGATGCCACGGCTCGGCGAAGTGCGGGCCGCCGGGTCGCGTCGTCCTGATCCTCCACAGCGCCGGGCACTGGCGCGGGTCGACAGATCGCCTCCGGGCACGGTGGACCGGAGACTCCGCCCAGCAGCCTTGACGCATGGCAGCGAAGGACGCGCTCGGGCGGCGGGGTGAGGAGATCGCGGCGCGATATCTCGCCTCCCGCGGGTTGGCGATCGTCGAGCGCAACTGGCGGTGCCCCCAGGGCGAGATCGACCTCATCGCACGCGACGGGGGCGAACTCGTGTTCGTGGAGGTCAAGACACGGTCGAGCGTGGCGTACGGTCATCCGCTCGAATCGATCACGCCCGTCAAGCTCGCGCGACTGCGGCGGCTCGCGGCGGCGTGGTGCGATGCGCACCCGGGCGGGCACGACACGATTCGCATCGACGCGATTGCGGTGATCGCTCCGCGCGTCGGCGACGTCGAGGTCGAGCACCTCGAGCGGGTCTTCTGATGCTGGGGCGCACCTACGCCGTGTCCCTCCTGGGTCTCACCGGCGAGATAGTGGAGATCGAGGCCGACCTGTCGAGCAACCTGCCGGCGTTCGTGCTGATAGGCCTTCCGGATGCGGCGCTCGGCGAGGCCAAAGATCGTGTGCGCGCCGCCGCGATCAACTCCGGCTGCGGCCTGCCCAATCGCAAGATCACGGTCAACCTCTCGCCCGCCGCGCTGCCCAAGCACGGCTCGGGATTCGACCTCGCGATCGCGCTCGCCGCGCTCGCGGCGGCGGGCACCGTCAGCGCAGAGTCGATCGGGGGAGTCCTGCACCTGGGAGAGCTCGGTCTCGACGGGCGGCTCCGACCGATCAACGGTGTGCTTCCCGCAGTGCTCGCGGCCTCGAGGGCGGGGTTCGAGAGCGTGATGGTTCCGATCGGCAATGCGGATGAAGCGGCGCTCGTGCCCGGTGTGCGCGTCATCGCGGTCGCATCGTTGCGCGAAGCAGCGATCTGGCACGGCGGCGAGTTCGAGCCGGAGGTCGTCGAGCCCATCCTCCGAGCTTCGGCCGACGACCCGGACGACGACGAGGGCGACCTGGGCGACGTGATCGGCAACCCGGACGCCGTCGAGGCGATGATCGTGGCGGCCGCCGGGGGGCACCACGTCTTCCTGCTCGGGCCGCCCGGCGCAGGCAAGACGATGCTCGCGGCCCGCCTGCCGGGGCTTCTACCCGACCTCAGC
>JBJXDR010000046.1:0-9908 GCA_046155245.1 Rhodoglobus sp.
AGCCCTGATTATCGGCGCGGGTTTCGGGATGATCTTCGGCATCGTCACCTACGCGATCAACCGCCGCCGTCGCGACTTCACGTCAACGCACCAAGTGATCGCAAGCAACTACCAGATCATCATCGCCCCCGAGTTGACCGCCAAGGCGCAGCAGACCCTCGCCGAGCATCCCGCTGAGTAGCTAGCGGTGGCCGTCCGCGCACCGAGGCTCCCGCACGCTCGACGTCGTGCGCAACAGCGGACGGATTCGCGACGCGCCGGGTGCACGACGCCTCGCGACGGCGTGTTGCCAACATCTCCGCACTTGTGCGCGCAGCCGCTCCGCGGCGGGCCCGCGGCGGAGCGAGTTGGAGCGCGCGGGTCCCGCTTAGCGCGCTAGCCACGCCTCCACGTCGTCGGCCGTGCGCGGGATGCCGATCGACAGGTTCTCGGCGCCCGTCTCGGTGACAAGGATGTTGTCCTCGATGCGCACGCCGATGCCGCGGTACTCCTCGGGAACGCTCAGGTCATCGGGCTGGAAGTACAGTCCCGGTTCGATCGTGAACACCATGCCCGGCTCGAGGGTGCCGTCAAGGTAGAGCTCGCGGCGGGCGGCTGCGCAGTCGTGCACGTCGAGCCCGAGGTGATGGCTCGTGCCGTGCACCATGTAGCGGCGGTGGTATTGGTGGTCGGGCTCGAGTGACTCCTCGGCGCTGACCGGCAGCAGTCCCCACTCGGCGGTGCGCGTAGCGATGACCTGCATCGCCGCGGCATGGATCTCGCGGAACTTGATGCCGGGCTTGACGATCGCAAGCGCGGCATCCGCGGCTTCGCGAACCGCTTCGTAGATGCGGCGCTGCACGGGGGTGAAGGTGCCGCTCACCGGCAGGGTGCGCGTGATGTCGGCGGTGTAGTAGCTGTCGAGCTCGATACCCGCGTCGATGAGAATCAGGTCGCCGGGCACGACGGGTCCGTCGTTGCGGGTCCAGTGCAAAATGCAGGCGTGCGGTCCGGATGCCGCGATCGTGTCGTATCCCACGGTGTTGCCCTCAGAGCGCGCACGTCGGTTGAACGTGCCCTCGACCACGCGCTCGCCGCGCTCATGCGCGACGATCGTGGGCAGGTCACCGATCACGTCGTCGAACCCGAGCTTGGTCGCGGTCACAGCGGCCCGTAGCTCTGCGACCTCGAACTCGTCCTTCACGAGCCGCAGTTCGCTGAGGTCGCGGGCGAGCTCGCCGTCGCCGGTTGTGTCAAGCGGGTCGGTGTCGGGCGACTCGGTGGCAAGCAGTCGACGTCCGTCGATCTGGTCGGTCAGATCGCGGTCGCTGTCACGAACGACGAGGGTCGAGGCATCCGTCGCTTCGAGGATCTCGGCGAGGTCGGACAAGGGCCGAGCGGCAATGCCGAGGTCGGCCGCGACATGCTCAAGGGAGGGACGCGGGCCGGTCCAAAACTCGCCGATCTCGGGGTTTGCGTAGAACTCGTCGGTGTCCCGTCCGGCGGCCTCGCGGAAGAACAGGGTCGCGTCGTGACCCACTGCGGTGGGTTCCAGGACGAGGACGCTACCCGGCACCGCGTCCGAGCCCCACCCGGTTAGCCAGGCGAACGCTGAGTGAGCGCGGTACGGGTAGTCGGTGTCGTTAGACCGGGTCTTCGGTGCGCCCGCGGGGACGACGAGCCGCACGCCCGGGTGCAGCGCCGAGATGCGCGCGCGACGGGCAGCGGCGTACGGCGCATGCTCGCGGAGCGTGGGCAGCACGTCGAGTCGCTCGGCCCACTGCGACGCGATGTAGTGAGCGAATCTCTCGCTTACCGGTGTCGTGGAGCGGTTCGAGGTCGCGCGAGGCGTGGGGGTCGTGGAGTCTGCCATGGCTCCATTCTCACCCCGCGGGGGAGAGCTGCACGAGGATCGGGCGGTGGTCGCTGCCGTAGCCGTCGTGCGACGCGATCACTCGCATCCCGCTTACCCGCCAGTTCGCAGTGGCGAGAACGTGGTCGATGGGCGCGCCGAGGAGGGGCGGCAGGGCGGTCGGCCACGTACCCACCGCGGCGTTGTCGCTCGCCAGACCGGCATCGATGCAGTTGCCGAGAGTGGCGGCTTCGGAGTGCTGGATGCCGCTGAGGTGATCCAGCGTCGCGTTGAAATCGCCCGCCATGATCACGTTGTCGCCCGCGCACGCCAACGCCGCCCAGCGCAGGTCACTCTCCCACTGGCCCATCATCGGCGGCAGTGGGGCGAGGGCGTGAACCGCGACGAGGGTGGGTCCTGAACCGTCGGCGGGGGTTGCCACGACGGAGGGCAGCACCGCGGTGGTCGTCGCCGTTTCATCCGTGTCGTAGTCGCCGAGGTCGTTGCTGATCAGCAGCGCGGTCGAGCGGGCGCTCGACACCTCATCGTAGGCGACCACGAGCACCTGCATGGGATGCCCGCCCGCGCCCATCAACGCTGCGATCTCCTCGGCCGTGGCTCGGGTCGTCTCCGGGAGCGCCACCACGTCGGCATCGGATTCGAGCGCAAGCTCCGCGATCACGCGAGCACCCGGTGCGTCACCGAGCGTGTTCCACTCGAGCACTCTCACCGTCGCGTCATTGGCGATCTCGAAACCCATGTTGCCGAATCCGCGGGTCGCCAGCACGGCGGCGTTGACGGCGCTGAAGGCGAGGAGCACGACCGCGAGGCCCGCGAAAAGGCTGCGAGCGGCCGGTGCGAGCAGTGCGACGATGGTAAGAGCGACGACCAGCACGAGAGCCACGGCCACCGCCGAGCCGCGAAGCGCCACAACCTGAGCGACGCCCAGTGTGCGCGCCACGCCGAACAGCTGCGGCCACGCGAGCACGAGCAGGGCGACGGCGATGCCCACGATCGCGAGGGCGGACAACAGGCGAGACATCCTGCCGAAGTTTAGACCAATAGGGTTGAAGGATGTCCGACGGTCCGATCGATCTGCACACGCATAGCTCGGTATCGGACGGAACGGAAACCCCCACCCAGCTAATCCGCGCGGCAGTCGAGGCCGGCCTCGGCACGGTTGCGCTCACCGACCACGACTCGACGGCCGGCTGGCAGGAGGCCTTCACCGCCGCGGCAGGAACGGGGCTCACGGTCATCCCGGGCATGGAGCTCAGCACTAACTGGGGGCCTGCGAGCGTGCACGTGCTCGCCTACCTCTTCGACCCCAACAACGGCGACATCGTGGCCGAGACGGCGCGCATCCGCGACGGCCGGGCGCACCGGGCGGAGCAGATCGTGAACCGGATCGCCGCCGACTACGACCTTACCTGGGACGACGTGCTCGCGGAGTCGTCCGACGGCACGACCCTCGGGCGACCGCACATCGCCGACGCCCTCGTGCGCAAGGGTGTCGTGCCGAGTCGCACCGCGGCGTTCGAGTCGATCCTGCACTGGCGGGGCGGCTACTACGTGAAGTACTACGCCCCGTCTCCGGTCGAGGGGGTGCGCACGATCGTCGCGGCCGGCGGGGTCGCTGTGCTCGCGCATCCGGTCACAAGCAACAAGTACCGGCCGATGGATGACACGGTCATCCGTCAACTCACCGACGTGGGTCTCTTCGGTCTGGAACTCGACCACCGCGACAACACCGAAGAGGGCAAGGTGCGCCTGCGCACGCTCGCGAAGAAGTACGGCCTCGAGCTCACCGGATCCAGCGACTACCACGGCGACGGCAAGCCCAATCGGCTTGCCGAGAACACGACTGACCCCGAGGTACTCGCGAAGCTGCTGGCTCGCGGAACCGGATCGCCCGCGTTCGTCGGCTAGTCACCGGCTCCAGACCGACCGCAGGGGAGCTTCCGGCCCCTGGAGCACGAGCTCGTTGGCGGAGCACTCGGCCGTGACCGCGTCCAGCTGGGTGAGGTCCAGCGACGGAAGGTCGACCTCGGGCGGGATGTCCGAGGTGAGAGTGACCTCGCCCCAGTTGTCGAACTGAAGCTCCGACTCGTCGGTGCGGCTCCAGTCGCCCGAGGTCGTGTACGTGGACGGCGACGCGACCACGTTGCCGTACACCGAGACTGTTGTATAGAGGTCGACGTCGGCGGCGACCAGGCCGTCGTCGGTGAACGTCAGCTTTCCCGCGCCCTCCATCTGGAAGTCATCGAGGGGCACGCCGAGTCCCCGGATGAAGCCCTCCGACTCGGTCGAATAGGCCGCGACATCCAGATTCCAGGTGCCGACGACGCAATCATCTGCGGCAACATCGCCCGGAGGCAACGGGGCGGGCTCGGCGGGTTCCTGGGGAGTCTGGGTGGAGCATCCGGCGAGCAGGATCACCCCGACCAGGGCGAGAGCTGAGCGAGTGGGCATGACGTCCTCCTGACTTCACCCTGACGACGTTCGACCGTCCCGTCAAGGTTGACAGCGATTACGCGGCGGGCGGCGTGCTCGGCCGACGGGTTCTCGTGCGGTTGCGCGAACGCGGCGGGCGCGACCCCTCGGCGCGCGGTTCGCTCGTACCAGGCGCTGCCTGCTGCGAGCCCCCGCGGGACTGCGAGCCCTGGCGCGACTGACCGCTCCGGCCGCCATCGCGACCGCCACCGTCCCGACCGCCACCATCGCGGCTAGCGGGCGCCGTGGCGACCTTGGTCGAGTGGGTTCCGGGCATGCGCCCCTTGGTGCCCTCAGGAATGTCGAGGTCCTCGAACAGGTGCGGGCTCGATGAGTACGTCTCGGTCGGCTCCGGGATGCCCATGTCGAGCGCCCGGTTGATGAGCGACCACTTGTGCATGTCGTCCCAGTCCACGAAGGTCACGGCAATACCGGTCTTGCCCGCGCGGCCTGTTCGGCCAGCGCGGTGCAGGTAGGTGTCGTGATCGTCGGGGATGGTGTGGTTGATCACGTGGGTCACGTCGTTGACGTCAATGCCGCGAGCGGCGACATCCGTCGCGATCAGGATGTCTTTCTTGCCGGCCTTGAACGCGGCCATGGCGCGCTCGCGCTGCTCCTGGTTGAGATCACCGTGAACGGCGGCCGCGTTAAAGCCGCGGTCGTTGAGTTCCTCGACGAGTTTGGCTGCAGCGCGTTTGGTGCGAGTGAACACGACCGTCTTGCCGCGCCCGTCGGACTGCAGGATGCGCGCGATCACCTCGTCTTTGTCGAGGTTGTGCGCGCGGTAGACGATGTGCTTGATGTTCGCTTGCGTGAGACCCTCGTCGGGGTCGGTCGCGCGGATGTGGATTGGCCGGTTCATGAAGCGACGAGCGAGGGCCACGATCGGGCCGGGCATGGTCGCCGAGAACAGCATGGTGTGGCGAGTGGGGTTGGTCTGCGAGAACAGCTTCTCGATGTCGCTCAGAAAGCCCAGGTCGAGCATCTTGTCGGCCTCGTCGAGCACCATGACCGTGACATCCTTGAGGCTCAGCAGGCGCTGGCTGGCGAGATCGAGCAGGCGACCGGGAGTGCCGACCACCACCTGCGCGCCGGCCTTGAGCTCTTCGACTTGGCCCTCGTAGGCTTTGCCGCCGTAGATGGCCGCGATCTTGGTCGCGCGATTGGATGCCGCGAGCACAAGATCCTCGGCAACCTGCACGCACAGCTCCCGAGTCGGCACCACCACGAGGGCCTTCACGCCGGGCTCAGGATTCGTGCCCAGCGACTGCAGCAGCGGCAGACCGAAGCCGAGGGTCTTGCCCGTTCCGGTCTTCGCCTGCCCGATGATGTCCTGCCCCGCGAGCCCCATGGGAATCGTCTGGGTCTGAATAGGGAATGGTTCGATGATGCCCTTGGTCGCGAGTGCGTCGACCATGTCCTGCTCAATGCTGAGATCTGCGAATGTCACAGTGATGAATGCCCTAACCGGAAAGAAGTGCGTGAGTACGCCCGCTTGTCTCCTGGGGCGTAGAACCCTCGCCAGAACGGAGGGTATGGCCATTAGTTTAGCTGGTCGCGATGGCGGTTTCCCCGCAGGCGCGTCAGGGCTCCCGTAAGCTTGCCCCGTGGCTAATTGGTTCTCGCGCGCATCGAAGCGCATCGAGGTACCCCGCCTCCGATTGCGCTCTGAGGAAGTCGTGACCACCAAGGTGGACCTCGTCGAGTTCACTCCACCGCTCGCGGAGTTCCTCGGTCGAGCCGCCTACGTGCAGCTCACGCTCTTCGAGAACCTGTCTCGAGCCGTCTCCGCCGCCCCCACTACAGCGGCGAAAGCAGACCTCGGTCGCGCTGCCGAGTTGTCGATCGCCAAGCACCGCGCGCTCTCCGACGAGATCGTGCGATCGGGCAAATCGGTCGGGGAGGCAATGGAGCCCTACACGGCCGAGGTCGACCAGTTCGAGCGCTGGACCCACGGCGCGGATTGGTTCGAGACGCTCGTGACCTGCTACCTCTGCGCGGGATTTCTCGACGACTTCTTCCTGCGCCTCGCGGCCGGGCTGCCCCCCGAGGCGTCCAAACGCATCAGCGACATCTACACCACCAAGTCGGGGGAGGCCATTCTCGCCAGGCAGCTTCAGGCGGCCATCGATGCCAACCCCCGCCTCGCATCCCGTCTCGCAATGTGGGGGCGTCGGCTCGTGGGCGACACGATGCTCGTGGCCCGCTCGGCCTTGACCTTCACCGAGAACCACAAGTCAGACGAGGCGCGGGTCGAGCCGGTCTTCACCGAACTCATCGCCGCTCACACGAGGCGGATGGACGGGCTAGGCCTTACCGCCTGAGAGGACGGCGGCGTGGACGACCCGCGCCGAATCGGTGATCCCCTGCCGTTCGGCGACGCGAGCCTGCGACCAGCCCGCATCGATCACTAGCTGCACCATCTCTAACCGCCCCCTCGGGGTCAGTGTGGCGTTGGCATGAGTAACGCAAGACACGAGGACCTCCGAGGGATCCTGCGGGATCCGGAGCGGTACTGGCAGACAGTGCTCCTGCTTGGCAATCCGCCACCGCCCGCGCTCACCGCGCGTATACGACTATCGCGGCGGCAACGTCGGCTGCCAAGACGGTGGCAGCGACGGCCAAGGTTACGGCACGGCCATACCGGGTCCTAGGTGACTCGGCCCGCAGTGACAACAGCAGCTGCCGACCCAGAACGTAGGCGGCCATCGTTCCGATGAATATCGCTCCAGGCAGCCCCGTCAGCCCGCCGGTTGCGAGCAACACGACAAGCGCGGTCACGCCGATGCTCGCCGCCAGCGCGGATTCGAGCAACTGTGTTGGAATCCGCCGCACCCCTAGTTGACGGTCCGAGGACCACAAGCCCCAACGTGACGCGGTAGGTCGACCTACGCAGCATCCGCTGAAAAAGCACCCAAGCCGACCGATCGTCATCCCAAACATCAACGCTGGGGCGGTGAGGTCAAGCAGAGGTCCTAGCGGAATCCCGGCCGCAAACGACCCAATTATCAACCCCACAGCAGCACCCAGCACAAAGCCTTGGATGCACATCCCGCCCCCGATCAGCGCCTGACGCCGCTTGGCCGGATACACCGCGAGGTAATACACTTTCGCACCGATCAGCCCGATCAGGCTCGAAATCATCGACACCAGCAGGACCCCGATCACTGGAAGACCGAGATAAGCAGCCAAGAACCCTTGCAGGATCAACGCCACTATCGCGCCCAGCCCGACCAGGGTTGCCCAGGAGCCCAGCAGTACCCCCGGGGCTTGTTGCTCGATCACCCGCGCCCAGCCGGTGGAACCTTCGGCCGCGCCTTCGGGCAGGCGCGGCAGCACGGCTTGCGCGCGATCGGACGCCCTCCCCCCCGGTGTGAGACCGTGTGTGGAAGGGCGGGCCACCACATTCCAGGAGCCGGCTGCCAAATTTGGGACTCGAGTGGTGACCGCGACCCTGCCGCTACCGGGCAGTACACGCTCCACAGTTGTCACGACGTTAAACCGGTCGGCTGCGACGGGGCGGTGGTTCACACCTGACCGCTGTCCCTCGAACGCGATCGTCACTGAGTACGGATCGCCATCGGGCGCGGCCTCGAACTCATAGGTCAATCCCAAGGCCTGTGGCTCTGCCTCAGCCAACGCCTCGCAGTTGAATGCGGAAACCTTCACGGAGCCAGTTCGAGCCGGGACACTAGCAGAACTCGTTTCTGGCTGCGGTCGGACTTGGTCTCCCAGCCGGACCGGAGTTACAGGAGATGCCGACGCTCGCCTGAAAGACGCCCCTGGAGGCGACCCGGTGCGCTTGTCGTGATTGGTCATCGTTCAACTCCGTCCTGAATCATCAGTGAGGGTAGCTGATGCGGTTCCGGATATCCAGTGAGCGTGCTGGCGGTCGGCGCTCGTTGAACGGCTACCTAGGCGTTGCCGCCTGAGAGCTGCGCGAAGAGTTGCGCGTCGGCATCCGCCCGACGACGGGGAAACAGCATCGCACCCACGATTGACGCGGCGACCGCTGCAGCGAGGGCCGCGACCCAGATCCACGTGCCGTCGAACGTCTGGCCCGCCCACAGCAGAGCGACCCACGTGACGGCCGTCGCCGCCGCACTGATCGCCGGCAGCAGAAGGATCCCGTAGGTTCCGCGCCCGGGGAGCAGGTAACGCACGAGCAGTCCGATTCCTGCGCCGATCACGGTGACGAAGAGCAGTTCCATGCGGCGATCCTACGGGTTAGGCGACGAAGCCGATGCGGCGCGATTCCTCAGAGCCCAGCTCGAGGTACGCAAGGGCAGCGGTCGGCACGATGTAGAGCTTGCCCTTGTCGTCTTTGAGACTCACGAATTTCGCGTCCGACTCGAGGGCCGAGCCGATGATCTTCTCGATCTCGGCCGAACTCTGGGATGACTCGAAGCTGATCTCACGGGGGGTGTTGGCGATGCCGATACGAATGTCCACAGCCCAAGGTTACGTCAGAACATCACGCCCGCTTCCGCGCGTTCTCTGTCAGCGCACGCCACTACCGTTGACCTCGTGACGACAATCGGTTTCTCCCGCGCTCGGCCGACCCCGGCGTCTGTGACTGCTGACCCGTCGCAGCGAGCCGTGATCGAACTGGCTGATGACGCATCCGCGGCGGTTCTCGGCGCACCGGGCACGGGCAAGACGACGACCCTCATCGAGGTCGTGGCAGACCGGGTGCTCGGGCGCGGTTGGGGAGCCGACGCAGTACTTGCGCTCACGACCACACGCGCGACGGCGACCCGCCTGCGCGACGCGATCGCGTTGCGCCTCGGGGTGCCGACGACCGGCCCGATGGCGCGCTCGGTCAACTCGCTCGCCTTCGAGATCGTTCGGGATGCCGCCCGCGCAGCCGGTGCGCCGCCACCGAGACTCGTCAGCGGTGCCGAGCAGGATGTCGAGCTCGCCTCGCTCATCGAGGGTCACCTTGAGGAGGAGTCCGGTCCGCGCTGGCCCGACCATCTCGGTCCCGAGGTGCGCCGACTGCGCACCTTCCGCACCGAGTTACGTGAGCTGATGACCCGGGCCACGGAGTACGACGTGGATGTCGCGCAGCTGCGCCGCCTGGGCGGCGCGCACGGGCATCCGGAGTGGGTCGCGGCGGCGGACCTGATCGAGGAGTACAGCGAGGTTCTCGCCTACCGCTCCGAGACCCGGTTCGATCAGGCGGAACTGACCCGCTACGCGGTCGCGGCAGTCGAGCGCGGCGAGCTGGGCGAGCGGGTTGCGGCGCTGCGCCTCGTCGTGGTCGACGACCTCCAGGAGGCCACCGAGTCGACCCTCGCCCTGCTGCGTGCGCTCGCGTCACGGGGCGTCGCGGTGATCGCATTCGGCGATCCGGACGTAGCGGCCAACGCGTTCCGCGGCGGTGAGCCCGACGCCCTGGGCCGCCTGGCCACGGTTCTGGCCCTGCCCGGGATTGTCACGCTCACGCTCTCGACGAGCCACCGCCAGGGTGCCGCCCTGCGGGGGTTCACCTCATCCGTTACGGCCCGCATCGGCGCCGCCGCCGCGGGCACGCAGCGCGCTGCGATCGGCGCTGGCGCGGATGCTGCCGCGCCGATCGCCG
>JBJXDR010000047.1:0-5557 GCA_046155245.1 Rhodoglobus sp.
CCCCCGAGGTCACCGGGCCGAACAGGCTGATGTGCTCAAATGGGCCGCTGAGTCGGATGCTCGGCAGATCGATGAGGAGCACGCCCGATCCCCCGCCACCCCCGAAGACGATGCGGTACACCACGCGCAGCACCACGAAGCCCGCCGCGAGCAGCACGGCGGTGCGCAGCGCCGCGAGCCGAGCGGATGGCATCAGCCCTGTGGGGGAACCGAGTCGGTGCCCGCTGTGTACACGAGGCCTACTGCCTGCCCGTCGGCGAGCTCGAGTGTGGCCGCTCCCTCTTGGGCGTATTCCCAGTCCGAGCCCGACGACATCTTGACCCAGAGCGCCCAATAGGCCGCCGCGTTGAGGGTCGCGCACGACTCAACGAACGGCTCCTGCCCTTCGATCACCACTTCCTCGCTGGGCGACGGCCGCTCATTGACACGGCACACCACTTGGTCCCCGTAGTCCAGCGTGCCCTCGGTCGTGATCCCCGCTAGCGCGAGCACGTCGGCCGCTGTTCCAGCCGCCACGCACGCCGTGATCGGCGGTGCGTCGAGTGGACCGAAGTTCACCACGACAGCGACCTCGGCGCACGTCGCAGGGTCGGCTGTAGAGGCTTCCGAGCTAGCGGACGCAGGAGTTGGGGCGCCGACCGGCGCGGTAGCGCATCCCGCCACCGTCCCGATCAACATCACCGTAACCAGGACGATTCCGGCGCGGGTCACTACATTCATTGTGCTCCTCCGGGAATGCTGAGCGCTGGGGTCGGGGTCGTGGCCGAGGCGTCAATCAGCCCGACGCCCGCAAGCACGGCCTCCGCGGCATCCGCGCGATTGAAGGTGTACAGGTGGATGCCGTCGGCACCGCCATCGAGGAGCTCCGCGCCAAGAGCGGTGCACGCCTCCACACCGATCTGGGCCGCCGCCGCGGCATCCGGGGCGGATTCGAGCGCCGAAAGAAGCTGGTGCGGCGGTGCCTCGCCGGAGAGTTCGAGCATCCGCTCCAGGGTGGCGACGCTCGGAACCGGCATGATGCCGGGCAGGATGCGCATCGTTACGCCCGCCTCGCGCGCCTGCTGCACGAACCCGAGATACTCCTCTGCGCGGTAGAACAACTGCGTGATCGCGAGGTTGGCCCCGGCCGCCTCCTTGGCGAGAAGCGTGTCGATGTCCTGCGAACGCGAACGCGAACGTGGATGCCCGTTGGGGAAGGTCGCCACCGCAATCGTCACCTTCTCACCGCTGCGCAGCCGCTTGGCCGATGGGAAACCTGCAACTGCTCCCAATTGGAAGGGGCTTCGTTCGGCCTGCACGTTGTGGATCAGTTGCACGAGTTCGCTCGCGGTGCGGAAGTCACCGAGGAAGTCATCACCCTCGACCGACCCCTCAGGCGGGTCACCACGAAGGGCGAGGAAGCTCGTGACACCCGAGTCGAGGAATTCGCGGATGACCCGGCTCGCCTCATCGAACGACGATCCCACGCACGTCAGGTGCGCCATCGCGTTCACCCTGTGCTCACGAATGAGCTTGTCGAGCACGGCCAGCGAGGCTGCTCGATCGTGCCCGGTGGAGCGGTAGGTGACGGAGATGAACTCGGGCTGCAGCGCCGTCAGGCGATCAATCGACTCGAAGAGCCTCGCCTCCGCAGCGGGCGTGCGCGGCGGGTACAACTCGAAAGAGAACGTCGCGTCGGTTCGACACGCTACTTCTCCAGTCACTGCACGGGCCCTTCGGTTGTGGCGCGTTCCGAGTGGGAATGACGCGTTCCGAGTGGGCGGGTGCCGGGCTCGGCTGTCGCTCCTGTCGGAACGGCGTGTCCCGACCGCACCAGTCTAGGCATGCTGTCGCACAGCGTGTCGCTCTGTTACAGGGCGACGCCATCCACGAACAAGCTACTTGGCGAGGAACGGCTTCAGGTCATCCACGCGCGCCGGGTGCACGAGCGCAGTCACGAGCGTGCCGTCCTCCCGATAGTCGGTTGCCAGTACCCGGCCCTGCACGTGCAGCCGGGAGATGATCTCCCCGCGGTCGTACGGCACGAGCAGCCGCATCTCGACCTCCGGCGCGGGGAGCAGGTCGGCCACCCGTTGCAGCAGCTCCTCGATGCCCTCGCCCGTGCGGGCGGAGACGAAGATGCCGGTCGGTTCGAGTCCTCGCAGCACAAGTCGCTGGTCGTCGTCGGCGAGGTCGCTCTTGTTGAACGCGACGATCTCCGGGATGTCGCGGGCCCCCACCTCACCGATGACGTCGCGCACAGTCGCGAGCTGGGCCGCCGGGTCGGGGTGCGAGGCATCCACCACATGAATGATCACGTCGGACTGGCCGACCTCCTCGAGCGTGGAGCGGAACGCCTCAACCAGCTGGTGCGGCAGGTTGCGCACGAACCCGACCGTGTCGGCCAGAGTGAACAGCCGACCGTCGGGCGTCGTTGAGCGTCGCACCGTGGCATCCAGAGTCGCGAACAACGCGTTCTCGACCAGCACCCCCGCGCGGGTGATGCGGTTAAGCAGGCTCGACTTGCCCGCGTTCGTGTATCCGGCAATCGCGACGCTGGGCACCTCGAAACGGGTGCGGTTCGCGCGCTTGGCCTCTCGAGCGGGCGCGAATCCCTTGATCTGCTTGCGCAGCCTCGACATGCGCGTGTGGATGCGGCGGCGGTCGAGCTCGATCTTCGTCTCACCCGGTCCGCGGCTTCCCATTCCGTTGCCCGAGCCGACCTGGCCACCGGCCTGCCGGGACATCGACTCGCCCCAGCCGCGGAGCCGCGGAAGGAGGTACTCGAGCTGGGCCAGTTCGACCTGGGCGCGGCCCTCACGACTGGTCGCGTGCTGGCTGAAGATGTCGAGGATGACCGCAGTGCGGTCGATCACCTTGACGCCCACGATGTCCTCGAGCGCGCGCCGCTGGCTCGGAGCCAGTTCGGTATCGGCGATCACGGTGTCGGCGCCGGTTGCGGCTACGACGTCGCGCAATTCCTGCGCCTTGCCCTTTCCGAAGTAGGTGCTGGGATCGGGATGGGGTCGCCGTTGAAGTAGTCCGTCGAGCACAACGGCGCCCGCCGTCTCGGCGAGGGCTGCGAGCTCACGGATCGAGTTCTCCGCGTCGGTCACGCTCCCGCCCGAGTAGACGCCGATGAGTACGACGTTCTCGAGACGCAGCTGCCGATACTCGACCTCAGTGACATCCTCAAGTTCGGTCGACAGGCCGGCGACTCGGCGCAGCGCTTGGCGGTCCTCGCGATCGAACTGATCGCCGTCGCGGTCGCCCTCGTAGTGCGAGTCGTCTTGGAGCGCGAGCGCCGAGCCCGAGCCGAAGAGGGTGTAGCCCGCGGAGCGGCGCTCCTCGGCCGCGAGCACGCGATCGACGTCGCTGCGCTCGACAGCGGCATCCGGAACACTCGCTTCGTTGAGTTTGGAATCGGTCATTGGTGTTAACCCTTGTTAGTCAGTCTTCGGTAAGTTCTCTGCATGGCCAGTGAGCATTACTTCTCGTCGTCACCCGGGAGTGAGCTCAAACCTCGCACGATTCACGCCAGGATTCTGGGGCGGGAGTACGAACTGGCGACGGCCAATGGAGTGTTCAGTCCGGATCGCATCGACACCGGGACCCAAGTGCTGCTGGGAAGTGTCCCGGCGCCACCACCGGGTGGCAACCTTCTCGATCTCGGTTGCGGCTGGGGTCCGATCGCCCTGACCCTCGCGCTGGAATCACCTCATGCGACGGTGTGGGCGGTGGACGTCAACGAGCGCGCACTGGATCTGGTGCGCACGAACGCCGCGAAATTGTCCATACCCAACCTTAACGCAGTTCTGCCTGACGATGTCCCCAGCGGTGCGATGTTCACGACCATCTGGTCGAACCCCCCGATCCGCGTCGGCAAGAACGAACTGCACGGCCTCATGCAGCGCTGGCTGCCGCGCCTCGAGACCGGATCGGATGCGTGGCTCGTCGTTCAACGCAACCTCGGGTCGGACTCGTTGCACCGCTGGTTGGAGGGAACGTTTCCCGAAGAGTTCAGCTTCGTCCGGGCGGCAACGAACAAGGGCTATCGGGTACTGCGCGCGCGGCGCCGCACCGGGATGACCGCGCCGATCGACATCATCCGGGGCTGAGTCTCGCCTCTGGCATCTGGCCTCTCGCCTCTGGGTGCCCGCGCGCTCAGACCTCGAGTTCGCCGACGTACACCAGCTCGGCGGGCCCGCTCAGCGACACGTGTTCGCCATCCTCGGCAGGAAACATCCGCACACCTAGCGTTCCCCCGGGCACGTCGACTCGCCACTGGTGCGGCGCACTAGGGCCAGCCCAAAACCGGGTGGCCAGTGCCGCGGCCACCGCACCGGTGCCGCAGCTCAGGGTCTCCCCGCTGCCCCGCTCGTGCACCCGCATGCGGATGTGGCCCACGCCATCCTTCACGAGCGGGTCCGCGGCGACGACAAACTCGACGTTCGCCCCGTCCACGGGCTCCGGTTCGATCACCGGGACGTAGGTCAGATCGGCGGCCTCGAGCTCCTCGGTGCTAGCGAGAGCAACCACGACGTGGGGGTTCCCAACGTTGACACCGAGCCCGGGACGTGCCACGTGAAGCTCCCTGGCTCGCACGAGCGGTTCGCCGCCATCGAGTTCCCAGCGGCCGAGATCGACCTGGAAGCCGGTCGTGTTCCGCTGCACATCGCGCACGCCGCTGCGCGTGCCTATCGGGAGGGTACCGCCGGGCTCGAGATCGGCCAGCCCGTTGTCGACGAGAAAACGCGCGAACACCCGGATGCCGTTGCCACACATCTCCGCGACCGAGCCGTCGGCGTTGCGGTAGTCCATGAACCACTCGGCGGCCGGGTCCTCGGCGAGAATCGGGGCACCCTCGGGGATGCTGGTGGAGCGCACAGCGCGCAGGACGCCGTCGGCGCCCACCCCGAAGTGACGGTCGCAGATTGCCGCGACCTGCGCAGAACTCAGGTCGGTCTCGCCATCCGGATCAGCGAACAGCACGAAATCATTGCCCGTTCCGTGGCCCTTGGTGAACTGGAGAGTCGCCATGGGTCAATCCTCCCCCATGGCGAGAGCGAGCGCGCTCGCGTGGCGGGTTGGGTCGTCGTACTCGAGCCAGTGCGCGCTCGTGTAGCGACGGAACCAGCCGACTTGTCGTCGCGCGTACCGGCGGGTGAGGGCTGCGGTTTGCTCGATCGCCTGCTCCTCGGTCAGTTCACCGTCGAGCTGGGCGAGGGCCTGCGCGTACCCGATCGCTCGGCTGGCCGTGATCCCGAGTCCACGCTCGCGGAGACCCCGTGCCTCGTCGAGAAGGCCGTCGGCCCACATGCCGGCGACGCGCGCATCGAGGCGGGCGACCAGCTCGTCCCGCGGTGACCGCATGCCGATGATCACCGTCGGGCGCCACGGCTCCCCGCCCTCCGGCAGCCCTGAGCCGAAGGGCTCCCCCGTCAACTCGATCACTTCGATCGCCCGCACGAGACGTCGCCCGTTGGAGGCGCCGATCGCGGCGGCCGCGTGCGCATCGAGGTCGAGGAGCCGACGGTACAGCGCGCCGGGACCGACCTCGGCCAATTCCGCCTCCAGT
>JBJXDR010000048.1:0-10706 GCA_046155245.1 Rhodoglobus sp.
TCGCGGAGATCGTAGTCATTGCCAACGGTGTCAGAGCGGGCAGGTCGCGCGGCGCACGCCGTTTCGCGCAACTCAACAACTCGCGCACCCCGAATGCGGCATCATGACGATCGCGCAAACCACGAAACCAAAACGCGTCGGGCCGCTCGTGCTCATCATCGCCGTTGCGGCCATCGCTACGAGTATCGACCTCGCGGTCAAGGCCATAGCCAGCGCCGAATTGAGCAACGGTGTGATCCTCGACTGGGGTCTAGTGAGCATCCAACTGGTGACCAACACTGGGGTGGCGTTCGGCCTCGGCTCGAGCCTGCCCACGTGGGTAGTGATGGGATTCACGGGAGCTGTTATTGCCGGACTGGCCGCATACCTGATTGCACGATCTCACAGAATGACCCTGCTCTCCACCGTCGGCGGCGGCGTTCTGCTCGGCGGGTCCCTAGGAAACTTCGTCGATCGACTCGACGGCAGCGGCGTCGTCGACTACCTACACACGGGATGGTTCGCCACCTTCAACCTCGCGGACGTATTCGTCACCGCCGGAGTCGCGACGCTGTTGCTAGGCATGCTTGTTGGCCAACGAAGTGCGATACGCACCGGCCCCGGCCACAACTCAGACTTTCGCCCTTCGGACCTGTGAGCGCATTCTTCGGCGGGGTGGGCGTCGGGGTGACGTTTGAAGGTTTGCCGGAGCCGTTCGAAGCCGTTGCCAGGGGGCGATGCCGCGAGCGTTTCTGGCGTAGCGGGTGGTGTAAACCATCCCGTTGTCGGTGAGCGTCGTGGTCGGATAGCCGCTCTTCCGAGTACTCGCGGGAGATTCAACTCCGCCGAACTGGGGCATTTTCTGTCCCCCCCCGTGTCCCCGGGAGTACACGCAGGGGAGACTCGGAAGCCGGCACCACGTGTCCACACCCACATGCGTGGGGGCATGAATGAACTCATCGTTCGCGCCGATGGTTTACAGATTAATTTGAAGTGTAAAAATTCGGGGCAACGCCACCGTCGAGTGAAAGCGTGATCCGGACCAAGCTGGGCAACTGGGAAAAATTCCTGCTTCGGCCGGGAAACCTGGACCCGCTGGTTGCGATGGCGATCGCGCACTATCAATTCGAGGCTATCCACCCGTTCGAAGACGGTAACGGCCGCACAGGTCGAATCATGAACATCTTGATGTTGATGAGTGCCGGTCTCATTGACCAGCCCATTCTCTATCTCTCCAGATACATCATCGAGAAAAAAGACGAGTACTACCGGTTGCTGCTCGAGGTCACTCGGGATGGAAACTGGGAGGAATGGATCCTGTTCGTGTTAGGAGGGATTCGCAGGACTGCCCTCAGCACCGTGGACAAGATCGACCAGATTCAAGAGCTCCAGGATGAAGCTCTGGCCGCGATCAGAGAAGCGACGTCGGCGGCAAATGCCGATCTACTGGCCCTGCTCTTTGAGCAGCCCTATTGCCGTATCTCAAACGTGGTTGAGAGGTGCCGCGTTTCTAGGCCGACTGCGACCAACTGGCTAAATGCCCTCGTTCGTGAGGGTGTGCTTGCAGACATAAGAGCCGGCCGCGAGCGCATTTTCATCAACTCAAAGTTCTTCCAGCTCTTGATGAGGCCCGAACTTGCCCCGGAGCCCGAGCCGACCCTGTTCTAGATCGTCGTGAGCATCTCGATCGCTCGGAAGGAAAGCGGAAGAAGCTCGAGGCATCCCGGGTCCGTAGGCTGAGTTCATCGAGCCGGCCACGACACAAGGAGCGATGGTGAATTCAACAACAGAATCCTTCAGTGCCGAGGAGCGCGCGGCCATGAAGGAGCGCGCGAAGGAGCTCAAGTCCAAGGCGAAGGCCGAGGATCTGCTCAAGGAGTTGCTCGCCAAGATCGCGGAGATGCCACCGGCAGATCGCAAGTTGGCGGAACGCATCCATGAACTCGTCATGAACGCCGGCCCGGGCCTCATCCCCAAGACCTGGTACGGAATGCCCGCCTACGCGAAAGGCGACAAGGTTGTGGTCTTCTTCAAGGGCGCGGACAAGTTCGGTGAGCGCTACGCGACCTTGGGTTTCAACGAGCCGGCTCTCCTCGACGACGGTTCGATGTGGCCCACCTCGTACGCGATCACCCAGCTGACTCCGGCCGACGAGAAGCTCGTCTCCGCGCTCGTCGCCAAGGCGGTTGGGTCGGCCTAGCACCGCGGGCCGCTTCAGGTCGACCCCGCGTGTGATCGAGTCGAAGCGGCTTAGCGTGGGGTCATGACCGAAACGACGAAGTCGGGCTCTGCCCGCAAGGGCGCCCGCGTCACCCGCCAGCAGAACGCGGAGTCAGGCTTCACTGCAACGAAAGCTCTGACTGACAACCTCCAGAAGGTACTGGTCGACCTGCTCGAACTTCAGATGCAAGGCAAGCAGGCGCACTGGAACGTGGTCGGCAAGAATTTCCGCGACACCCATCGCATGATCGACGAGATCATCGAGGATGCCCGCACCTTCAGCGACACCGTTGCCGAGCGGATGCGCGCACTTCACGGCGTGCCCGATGGCCGCAGCGACACCGTCGCCGACACCACGAGCCTTCCCGAATACCCCAGCGGTGAGGTGGGCACCGGCCGAACCGTCGACCTGATCACCGAGCGACTCGAGGCGACCATCGCGACCGTGCGCGAGGTGCACGACGGCCGAGAACCGCACCGCCGCTAAGGCCTAAGAACTAACGAGCCCCGTGGGCTCGCTCGTATGCGTCGGCGAGCAGGCCGCGCTCGACCTTGCCCATGCGGTTGCGCGGGATCTCGGCAACACGCCAGAACGTCGTCGGGTGGCCGGTGCGCAGTCGCCGCCGCAAGTCTTGGTCGAGGGCGCGGAGGTCGCAGTCGGGGCGAGCGACGACAGCTAGACCGAGCTCGGCGATACCTGTCTCGCGTTCGAGTCCGAATGTGGCGGCGTCGATCACGCCTGGAAACACGGCCGCAAGGTCGTCGACGATCGCGGGGTTGACCTTCATTCCCGCGATGTTGAGCACCTCGGCGGCGCGGCCAGAGAGCACGAGGCTACCGTTGGGGTCGAGCATCCCGACGTCCCCCGGTTCGAACCAGCCTCGAGCAAACGGTTTCACGCCGCCGCCGTCCAAGTACCCCGACACCATGCCCGGCCCTCGATAGCGCACCTTCCCCTCGACTCCAGGCGGCACTGGCTTGCCAGAATCGTCGACGATCTGGAGCTCGAGGCCAGGCAGCGCGGCCCCCACATCAGCGAGGTCGTCGTCGAGGCGGAGCATCCGCGTGGTCACACCGCCACCTTCGGTCGACCCGTAAACGCCGCGCACGGCAACACCCAGTCGATCAGCGATGATGCGCATCAGGCGCGCGCTGGGGGCAGCGCCCGCCATTCGCACCTCCTCAAGTGTCGGAAGGGTGATGTCGTTGACGCGCATGACTTCGAGCGCTGTGGCGATCTGCACCGGCGAACCGCACAAGACCTGAACGCGCTCGTCGGCGGCGAAGCGGAGCACCTCAGCATCGATGCGGTCGACCGCCAAGAACGTGCCGCCGTGCCGCAATGCCGCGACCGCGCTGTGAAACCCGCCGGTCGTTGACAGGCCCATCAAGTTCAACTCGGAGCGGTCGTCGGTCCAGTACCGGTGAAGCCCATCCCCCCGGAACCCGAGCGCCCCGATGGAGTAGGCGGCCGCGCGTGGTACGCCAGTAGTGCCGCTCGTGAGCATGAGCCTGAAGATCGAGTCGGTGCGTGGGTACTCCACGGCCGGCGGCGGTCCGGATGCCCGGCTCAGCGCCCCGGCGATCCACAGGTCATCGACGGCTAGCGTCAGCGGTGCCGGCACCCCGCCGTACCCGACCTCGGCGATCACCACATCGGGCGCGAGCGGGCCCGCATCCCGGACGCCGCGAATCGAGACCGACCGGGCGGCGAGCCGCATCAGGGCGAGATCGAGGATCCACTCCAGTGCGCTGGGCAGCTCTATAGCGACAAGGTCGCGCGGCCTTATACCTAGGTCGCGTAAGCGGATCGCGGAGGCATCCACCGCCAGGAGCAGCTCTGCATACGTGTACTTTCGCGCCGGAGATGTGAGTGCGATGTCATTCGGACGCTCGCCCGCGTGAACCTCGAGATCGACGAGCGGCGAAATCATCGAAAACCTTTCTGAATGTGGTAGCTGCCACACTAGACTGTGGGCCATGTCCGCCCCCGGCACTTCTTTTATGCCTGCGCCCTCAGCGCGCGTGGCCTCGCCCGCAGCAGGTACGTCATTCACGCGCTCACGCGCCGTCCGCGTCGCATCAGGCCTCGCCTCATTCGGTGTCGTTGTCGGATTCTCTCTCGTGGGGGCCACCCCGGCCTCGGCGGCGACTGACGCCGACTGCACGCTGGCGAACACTGTCGACGCGACCGCTGGTGGCACGTCGTCAGACATTCAGGATCTTCTGACCTCGCTAGAGCCGGTGATCTGCCTCAGTGGCACATTCACCCTCACGGCCGGGCTCACCTACAACTACAACGTGACCCTGCACGGTCTACCGACCGCGACACTTGATGGCAACTCGACCTACGGAATCCTCACTGACACCGGTTCTAATACGCTGACCGTGGAGAACCTGCGGTTTACGAACGGTGACGCGGTCGACGGAGGCGCGATCAACGGCTACGGCGTCATTGTGCAGAACTCGCGGTTCGACAACAACGTGGCCTTCGACTCCGGCGGCGCTATCTCCGCGTACGGGGTCGAGATTTCCGACTCAGTATTCGAAAACAACGAAGCACTTAACGGTGGTGCTGTGCTTGCGCAGTTCGTGAGCGTCGAGCGAACCACATTCACCAACAACTCGGCGGGGGATAGCGGCGGAGCGATCGCCGGCTACGCCGTCACGGAAGTCACCTCCTCCACGTTTAACGGCAACTCGGCCTTCAACGTCGGAGGTGCGATCGCCAGTTACGGAACCTTTACGGTCGAGAACTCAACGTTCTTCGAGAACTCGACTGATCCGGGCGACGGCTATGCCGGTGGGATCTTCTCCGCGGGTGGCGACATCCTTCAGTCGACCTTCCTCGACAACACGGCCAACCCCACGGGTGGTCAGAGCATCGGCAACGACGGCGGCACGCTCAACCTTCGCGGCAACATCTTCGCCGGTTCTGACAGCACAGCACCTCACCTGTACGCCGGCGGGATCGTCGACCAAGGCGGCAACCTCTTCACGACGCCGGAGGCCATCGAGGCACTCACGTCGGTGAAGCCCAGCACCCAGTTCGACCTCACAACCCTCGCGATCTTCAACGGAGCGACCTTGGCCGACAACGGGGGCCCTACTCGCACGGTCGCGCTCTACTCGGGCAGCCCCGCTATCAACGCGGTGCCCGCAGACCCGGATTCGCTGACGATCGATCAGCGTGGCGTTGCGCGCCCGGCGGTTAGTGACGCGGGCGCCTATGAGTTCGTCGCACCTGTACTCGCGGCGACGGGGTCGTCGGCCCCGATTGGCCTGCTCGGGGGCGCGGCTGCGCTCCTGCTCGCTGGCGGAGCACTCGCACTCGGGCTCGCGCGCCGGGTCGTGCGCGCTCGTTAGGTTGGGAGCCGCTCAAACTGCTCGCTGAGAATCCCGCGCATGGGCTTGCCCAGACGCGTGCGCGGAATCTCGGCGACCGACCAGAACGCGATCGGATGCCCGAGCGGAAGCCGCGCGCGAAGCTGACGGTCCAGCTCCCTCAGGTCGCATCCGGCCTCCGTCACTACCGCGAGGCCCACCTGCGGTACTCCCGGGACGCGCTCAATCGCGAACGCGGCGGCATCGATCACTCCCCTGAACTCGAGGGCGGGCTCGTCGACGGTCGCGGGGTCGAGTTTGACCCCGCCCAGGTTGAAGATCTCAGTGTCCCGGCCGGCGAGCACAAGCTCTCCGGAAGCCGTGAGCGCGCCCCGATCGCCGGGGGCGAACCATCCGTTGTCGAACGGCACCACTCGACCGTCGACGAGATACCCTGACACGAGGCCGGGCGTGCGATAACGCACGGCGCCATCAATACCGGCCGGCACGGGCACCCCGGAGTCGTCAAGGACCTGAAGCTCGACGCCGGGCAGTGGCTGGCCGACGGCGAACCGATCGGAGTCGGCGTCAAACCAGCGCTGGCTGATGCCCCCGCCCTCGGTTGAGCCGTACACGCCACGCACCGGTACGCCGAGCCTGTCGTTGATCAGTTGCAGCAGGCTAGCGGGGGGCGCCGCGCCCGCGAGCCGAACCTCGATCAGTGTCGGCAAGGTGAGACCCACGGCGTCGGCAGCGTGGATCGCGCGCGCCACCTGCACGGGCGATCCGCACAGCACTTCGATGCCGTGCTCGGCCGCGAATCGCATCGCCTCGGCGTCGATTCGCTCGGCGGCGAGGTAGGCCACGCCGAGCCGCAGGCACGCAACGGCCGCGTGAAAGCCCCCTGTCGTCGACAGCCCGATGTGGGTGAGTTCGGGTCGGCCATCGGTCCAGTGGGCGTGCTGCTCGGCGCTGCGATATCTCAGGGCGCCCACCGAGTACGCAGCCGCCTTCGGAACGCTGCCGGTCGTGCCGCTGGTCAGGATGACCCGCACAATCGCGTCGTCCCCGCCGAAGTCCGCAACCGGCGGAGGGTCGTCGCCGCGGGCGATCGTGGAGGCGAGCCACAGCTCGTCGGCCTCGATCGTGAGGTCGGCTGGCGCGACGCGACGTGCCGGCTCGGTGATGAGGGCATCCAGCCGTATCGGTCCAGGGTCTGTGACGCCTCGCAGAGATACCGAGCGCGCGGCGAGCCTGAAGAGCGCGAGGTCGATCATCCACTCAAGTGCCGGGGGTAGGTCGACCCCAACGAGTGCACCGGATGCCACGCCCGCCGAGTCCAGACGAGCGGCCACCGCGTCGACGGCAGTACGCAGCTCTCCGAACGTCCACTGGCGCCGCGGTGTCGCAACAGCCACTGCCTCCGGACGCTCGGTCGCGTGGCGTTCGAGGTCGGCGAGGGGTTCGAACACGCGTATCAGGCTAGACGGTGCGAGCGGCTAGCCGAGTACGGCTAGACCCCGGCGACGTGCCTCTCGTCCGCACCCACGTACAGGCTCAGCGGCCGGATCAGCGCGTTCGCCTGCAACTGCTCCATAATGTGCGCCGTCCAGCCGGTGACTCGGGATGCCACGAACAGCGGCGTAAACATCTCCGTGTCGAAGCCGATCAGGCTGTAGGCAGGCCCGCTCGGGTAGTCGAGGTTGGGCAGAATGCCCTTCTTCGCGGTCATCGCCTTCTCGAGCGCGTCGTACAGCGCGAGCAGATCGGGCCGGTCGTACTCGGCGATCAGGGTGTCGAGGGCCGCCTTCATCGTTGGCACCCGGGAGTCACCGTTCTTGTACACCCGGTGACCGAAGCCCATGATCTTGCGCTTCTCGGCGAGCGCCGCATCGAGCCAACCTTCGGCCCTGTCGGCCGAGCCGACCTCGTCGAAGATGTGCATGACCGCCTCGTTGGCGCCGCCGTGCAGAGCGCCCTTGAGCGCGCCGATGCCCGCAACGACCGCCGAGTAGAGGTCAGAGAGGGTGGATGTCACGACCCGCGCCGTGAACGTCGACGCATTGAACGAGTGCTCCGCATACAGAATCATCGACACGTCGAACGCCGAAACAACTACCTCGTCGGGCAGATCGTCGAAGGTCATGAACAGGAAGTTCGCGGAGTAGGAGAGGTCGTCCCGAGGCTCCACGAGGTGCTGCCCGCGGCGCCGGCGCTGGTCGTAGGCGACGATTGACGGCAGCTGGGCGTAGAGGCGCACGGATTTGTTGAGGTTCGACTCGGGGCTTGAGTCCGCGGCATCCGGATCGCAGGCACCGATCACGCTGACCGCTGTGCGCACGACGTCCATCGGGTGTGCGGTCAGCGGCAGTTCATCGATCACACGCTTGACCACTGGGTCGAGGGCGCGCATCGAGCGCTCGAGGTTCTCGAAGTCCGCGAGCTCCTTGGTGCCCGGGAGTTCCCCGTGCCACAGGAGGTAGGCGACCTCCTCGAAGGTGCACTTGTCCGCGAGTTCCTGCACCGGGTAGCCGCGGTAGAGCAGCGAGTTCGTCTCGGCGTTGACCTTCGAGATCGCGGTCGTATCGACGACGACGCCGGCCAGACCCTTGCGGATTTCGGTTTCAGTCATGGCTTGCTCCTTACAGGGTGAAGTTGAAAACGCCCGTGTCGAAGGCGTTGTAGGCCTCGTAGTCGAGCAGTTCGTAGAGTCGTGCCCTCGTCTGCATGTGCTGCACCGATGAGTTGAGGCTACCCTCGGCCACCAGTGCGTCAAGCCCACGCTCCGCCGCGCCCATCGCGAGACGCAGCAGCGACACCGGGTAAATGACGATGTTGACGCCGATGTCGGCGAGCTGGGAGGTGGTCAAGAGTTCGCTCTTGCCGAACTCGGTCATGTTCGCGAGGATCGGCACATCCACCGCCTTGCGCACCGCCTCGAATTCGCCGAGGTCGGCCATCGCCTCCGGGAAAATCGCGTCGGCCCCCGCGTCGACGAGGGCCTTGGCACGGTCGATCGCGGCCTGCAAGCCATCGATGGCCCGGATGTCGGTGCGAGCCATGATGAGCAGGTTCGGGTCGCGCCGGGCATCCGCTGCCGCGCGGATGCGCTTCACAGCAGTGTCCTCGTCAACTACCGCCTTGCCGTCCAGATGCCCGCACCTCTTCGGGTTCACCTGGTCTTCGATGTGCAGACCGGACACGCCCGCGTCTTCGAGGGTCTGCACGGTGCGCGCGACATTCATCGGCTCGCCGAAGCCGGTGTCGGCGTCGATGAGAGTCGGAAGGTCGGTCATCCGGGAGATCTGCTGACCGCGGGCCGCGACCTCGGTGAGCGTCGTCAGGCCGATGTCGGGCAGGCCGAGGTCGGCGCTGAGTACCGCGCCGGAGATGTAGACGCCCTCGAAGCCCTTGTGCTGGATGAGTTTCGCGCTCAAGGGGTTGAAGGCTCCGGGCATCCGGATCAGTTCGCCCGTGGCGAGGCGCGCGCGAAAGGCGGCGCGCTTGTCGGCGGGGGAGACCGTGGAGTACAGCATCAGAAGATCCCCTTCGAAGTGACGGCGGGGAAGGTGCCGCGCAGGGTGAGACCGCTGAGGTCGGTGAGCTCGGGCAGGCGCTGGGCCTCGTCGAGGAACCGCTCGATCTCCTCGGCGGCCAGCACTCCGTCGGCGAGGATGCGGAACTTGCCCACGTAGTCGGCCCGCGCGAACGGCCGGGCGCCAAGCGGATGCGCGTCGGCCACGGCGATCTCGTCAACGATCGTCGAGCCGTCGGTCAGCGTGATCGCGACGCTGCCGCCGAACGCCTTCTCCTTCGGGTCGTTCGAGTGGTAGCGCCGGGTCCACTCGGCGTCCTCCTCGGTGACCACTTTGTTCCACAGGGCGACAGTGTCTTGGCGGGCGGCCCGCGAGGGGGCGTAGGACCGCTCGTGGTGCCACTCGCCGTCCTGGAGGGCGACCGTGAAGATGTATGGGATCGAGTGGTCGAGGGTCTCCCGGCTCGCGGTCGGGTCGTACTTCTGCGGGTCGTTCGCGCCCGAGCCGATCACGTAGTGCGTGTGGTGGCTCGTGCGGATGATCACCCGGTCGATGCGATCGGCTGTGAGGTCGGGGTATTGGTTGTGCAGCTTGCGGGCGAGGTCGATCCACGCCTGTGCCTGGTACTCCGCGGAGTGCTCTTTGGTGTACGTGTCGAGGATGGCCGTGCGCGCCTCACCGCGCTCGGGCAGAGGTACTAGGTAGCGGGCATCCGGGCCGTCGAGCAGCCACGCGATCACGCCGTCCTAACCCTCGTAGATCGGGGTGGGACTGGTCTGGCCGCGCATGGCCCGATCGACGGCCTCAACCGCCATCTTGCCCGCGAAGGCCGGCGCGTGAGCCTTCCACGTCGAAATCGCGCCCTTGCGGGACTGGCGCGTGGCCGTCGTGGTGTGGAGGGCCTGACCGATGGCCTGGAAGATCGTCTCGGTCGGCAGGCCCAGCAGGGTGCCGATTCCGGCCGCGGCCGAGGGGCCGAGGTGGGCGACGTGGTCGATCTTGTGCCTATGCAGGCTGATGGCCTTCACGAGATCGACCTGAATCTCGTAGCCGGTCACGATGCCGCGCAGCAGCTCGCCGCCGGTGCGGCCCAGATGCTGGGCGACGGCCAGAATCGACGGGATGTTGTCGCCCGGATGCGAGTACTCGGCGGCGAGGAACGTGTCGTGGAAGTCCAGCTCGCGCACCGCGACCCCGTTCGCCCACGCCGCCCACTCGGGGCTCGTCAGTCGATCGCTCCCGAAGACGGTGCTACCCGCGCCGCCGCGCGACACGAGGTGAGCCTCGGCCTGCGCCCGCGCAGCGACAACCGGCTCGCGGGTGAGAGACGCGGCTGCGACTGCGGCGTTGTCGATCACCCGGTTGATGACCATGTCGGTCACTTCGGGGGTCGGCTCGAGTTGCTCTGCGGCCACCTCGGCGATCTTGTAGGCGAGCTGGTCTTCGCGGGCGAGGTTCTCGTCACTGCGGTGCACACGTACGTCGTGGATCTTCATGCGGTCCTGTCCATGGGATGGGGAGCGGCGAATCGGCCGGAGTCGGCCGAGTCGATGATGTTCGTGAGGCTGTTGCGCAGGTGCACCGTCGTGGCCGCGCGGGCCAGGTCCACGTCGCCAGCGATGATCGCCTCGACGATCAGCAGGTGTT
>JBJXDR010000049.1:0-9779 GCA_046155245.1 Rhodoglobus sp.
CGTAAGCAAAGGGAGTTTCGGGTGCCGGTTTGGGTGCCAGGTGCGGCGGGAGCCTGCGCCGCGGCTGGTACTCCTCCTCCAGCATCAGCGCGCCCCGCTCATCATGGCCACGAGTCTAAGTGACATCCCTGCGCCACGAGGTGAGGTAGCCCGCGAGAGCGAGCACGGCACCGAGACCGAGCAACACGAGACCCCCCTGCCACCACTCGAGGCTCTGCACCGACGTCGTGCCGGTGCCCAGTGAGGTGAAAATGCTCGAACCCACCAGGGCATCGCTCGCGGCACCGGGCAGGAATTTGCCGACAGCTGCAGTCCAGTCCCAGATGGATGCCCCCAGGCGCAGGATGGGTTCGATGAACTGCGCGAAGGCAAGCACCACGACGATCGACGCGACCTGATTGGTGATGAGACTGCCGACTCCCACGCCGACGACACTCCAGATCGCCATGGCGATCACGACCCGTCCGGCAAGCAGCCAGGTGTCCGGGTTGTCGAACTGCGGATCGATCCCTGTCGCCGCAAGGATGCCACCGCCCAGACCCACGGATGCCACGAGCCCACCCACCCCGAAGACCGCACCCGCGACCGCCAGCACGATCACCTTCGCGCCGAGCACGACGCCCCGCCGCGGACCCGCGAGGAAGGTCGGCGTGAGCGTCTGGTACCGGAACTCGGAGGTCACCGAAAGCGCACCGAGAATGAGCGGAACGACATAACCGACGGCCGTCGTCGTGCTGTAGATGAGCGGCGGCAGACCGTCGGCCGGCAGCTGAGGCGCGTTGGGGCTCGATGCCAGCTGGTCCCCCATCGCACCGAACACCCCAGCGAGCAGACCCGCCGTGAATCCGATGTAACCGAACAGGGTTAGTAGCAGCACCCACCACAACCTGGCCGTCGTGAGTTTGAGCAACTCCGACTTGAGTGCGCCGATCATCGCGACACCTCGGCGGTGTCGGACCCGACAAGCTCGAGGAAGATGTCCTCGAGCCCGACCGATTCGCGAGTAAGCAGAGTGAGCGGTACTCCGGCGGCAAGGGCGGCGGCCCCGGCGTCAGCTGCGGTGATGCCGGTGGCCAGGAGCGCGTCGTCCGTGGCCTGAACCTGCGCGCCGGCAGCGGAGAGAGCCGCGGTCAAGGCCGCGCGGTCGGGTGAGTCGATCCGCACGACCGAGCCGGCCTCGAGCCCGTCGAGCGAGCCCTCGTACACGGCCCGGCCGCGCGAGATGATGACGACCCAGTCGACGGTCTGCTGCACCTCGGCGAGCAAGTGCGACGACACGAGTACGGTGCGACCTTCGGCGGCGAGGGTCTGCAGAAAGCCGCGCATCCAGCGGATGCCCTCGGGGTCGAGGCCGTTCGTGGGCTCATCGAGCACGAGCACATCGGGGTCACCGAGCAGAGCGAATGCGAGGCCGAGCCGCTGGCGCATGCCGAGCGAGTATCCGCCGACGCGACGGTCGGCGTAGTCCCCTAGGCCCACCGTTCGTAGCACGACGTCGACGCGTGGCACGTCGATTCCGGCAGCTGCCGCGTACACGCGCAGGTGATTGCGGGCCGATCTACCGGGGTGGAAGTCGGATGCCTCGAGTGCCGTGCCGACCGTCGCCAGCGGTCGCTCGAGGTCGGCGTACGCACGGCCGCCGATCGTTGCGGTGCCGCTCGTGGGTCGAACGAGGCCGAGTAGCATGCGCAGTGTCGTGGTCTTACCGGCTCCATTGGGTCCGAGGAAGCCGGTAACCCGACCGGGCTTCACTGTGAAACTCAGGTCCGTGACGGCGTGCACGACGCCGAACGTCTTGGAAACGTTCGTGAACTCCAGCGTGGTGCCGGAGCGTCGGGCTGCGGCCGACTCGATAGTTCTAGTTTTCATAGAACAATAGTGACATACCGACCTCCAGAGCACCAGTGCCGATCGCGGTTCAGACGAGGCGCCAATCTACCGGCTCGCCACCCTGCTCCTCCAGTCGTGCGTTTGCGCGACTGAACGGGCGGGAGCCGAAGAATCCGTTGTGCGCCGACAGCGGGCTGGGATGGGCCGAGGAGATGGTGGGTGTCGCACCGAGTAGTGGCGTCAGGCTCGCGGCATCCCGACCCCACAGGATCGCCACGAGCGGGCCCCCTCGAGCCACCAGTGCGGAGATGGCCGCCTCGGTCACGGATTCCCACCCCTTGCCCCGGTGCGAGCCGGATGCGCCGGCCTGCACCGTAAGCACTCGATTGAGCAGCATCACGCCGTGCTCTGCCCACCCCGTGAGGTCGCCGTGCGCGGCGGGCGCGATCCCCAGGTCATCCCGAAGCTCCTGGAAGATGTTCGCAAGGCTCCGCGGGATCGGTCGCACGTCACGCTCGACAGCAAAAGACAGGCCGATCGGATGCCCCGGGGTGGGGTATGGGTCCTGCCCGACAATGAGCACCCGCACGTCGGCCAACGGGTAGGTGAAGGCGCGGAGCACCCGGTCCCCCGACGGGAGGTACGGTCGCCCAGCCGACGTCTCGGTCCGGAGGAACTCGCCCAGTTCGGCGATCCGGCCAGCAACCGGCGACAGCGCGGCTGCCCAACCCGGGTCCACGAGTTCGGCGAGCGGCTTCGGAGGCATGACACCACGGTATCGCTGGCCGATCGGCTCTGGGCGGCTGTAGCATCCGTGCATGTCACTGGTGCGCGAGAAGGCCGGAGCGATCACGTTCGGCCTCGTGGGATACCTGTTCCTGGTCGAGCTGGTCAGCGGAATCCTGCAGGGATTCTACGTTCCGCTCATCCCCGATCTCGTGGAACACCTCGGCATCAGGGACGCGGACTTCAACTGGTTCGAGGCCGCCCAACTGCTCTTGAGCGCGATCGTGGTGCCCATCCTCGCCAAGTGTGGCGACATGTTCGGGCACAAGCGCATGCTGTTGATAGCGACCGTGCTGACGGCCGCGTCGACTTGGGCTCTCGCGTTCACGAGCACGTTCACCGCGTTCCTGATCGCATGGGCGCTCCAGGGCTTCTACGTGGTGTGGCTGCCGCTCGAGGTCGCCCTTATCTTTGATCGCGGACGCGTGACCGGTCGCGGACCCTCCCAGACCCGCCGGGCCGCCGGATACCTCGTCGTGGCTCTCGAGGCGGGTGCGATCATCGGTGCTCTCGGCGCGGGGCGCATCTTCACGGCGCTGGGCGGTGACGTTCAGACCACCCTCATGGTGCCCGCCGTTGCCGTCACACTCGTGTTCTTCGCGATCCTTTTCGGTGTTCCCGAGTCCAAGCCGCTGCCGGGCCGCACTCTCGACCTCTGGGGCTTCGTTCTCTTGACGATCGGCCTGCTCTTCATCACCTCGGGACTCACATTCCTCCGCATCAATGGCCCGACGGCGTGGTGGTGCTACCTGCTCATGGTCGTGGGTGTGCTGATCTTCATCCCGTGGGGGCGTTACGAGTTGAAGCAGAAGGATCCAGCCATCGACCTGCGCGTGCTGAGGCAACCCACCATGTGGCCGGTGCAGCTGACCGCCGGACTCGTCGGCATCAGCCTGCTCGGCGCCCAGGCGCCGCTCGCGACCTTCGCCGGCACCGACCCCGTCAACGGGTACGGCCTCGGCATGGCTGCGGACGAGATCTCGTACATCATCGGGGCGTACCTCGTTTCGATGATCGTGGGTGCCCTGCTCTTCCCGCGGGTATCGAAGTGGCTGACCCCGCGGGTGGCGCTCATCATCGCCACCTTCTTCGTGGCCACCGGTTACCTGCTTTTCCTTGTCAACAACGCGACGGTGGTGGGGGTGTTCGTCAACATGGCGATCGCCGGCATCGGATCGGGCGCTCTCGTGGGCGCGCTGCCGTCCGCGGCGGCCGCTGCTGCTCCTCGAGGGCAGACCGGCATCGCGACCGCCCTCACCAACACCACCAAGACCATCGGGGGTTCGTTCGCGTCGGCGACCTTCGCAATCGTGCTCGCAGCGGGGGCCGCCACAGCCGTGACGGCCACAGCCTCGAGCCTGCTCGGGTACATGATCGTGTTCGCCATCTGTGGAGTCGGGGCGCTGGTCGCGGCGGTGCTGTTATTCCTCGTGCCCAAACTCGCCTTCGCCGACGTCGAGGAGGCCCTGATCGAGGAGAACGCTGCCGCTGTGGGCGACGAGCCCAACCGATGACAACTGTGGGCCGTCGGCGGCGAGATCGAGGTCTACGCCCGATCCCGTCACCTGTCCCGCGGCTTCAGCTCGCCGCGGATCACCTTGTGGGGTGCCGCCTGAGCGACCGGCTTGATGGTGACCAGGTCGAGATCGACGTAGAACGGGAGCTCCATCGAGTGCACGATCGCCTCGGCGATGTCCTCCGCGTAGAGCGGATTCGGCACGTTGTCGTAGACCGCGTCGGCCTTGGCACGGTCACCACGGAATCGCACGAGAGCAAACTCGTCGGTCTTCACCATGCCCGGTGCAATTTCGATCACTCGAATGGGCTCCCCCGCGAGCTCGAGTCGGAGCACCGCGGTCATCGCGTGCTGCGCGAACTTGGCGGCGTTGTAGCCGCCCCCGCCCTCATACGCGACGTGCCCGGCGATTGAGGTGATCATGACGATGTCGGCGCTGGCCCCCGAAGTGACGGCGGCCCGCAGCAGCGGCAACAGAGCGCTTGTCACTCGCTTGCTCCCGAGCACGTTCACGTCGAACATGCGGGACCAGTCGTCCGGGTCTGAGTCCTCTACGCTCGCGAGCCCCAGCGCGCCGCCCGCGTTGTTGACCAGAGAGTGGATCGGACCCGTGGATGCGAGGTGGTCGCGCAGGGCATCCACGTCGCTCTGCTTGGTGACGTCGGCGACGAAGACTTCGGCGCCGGTCTCGGCCGCGAGGGCCGCGAGTCGTTCCGCGCGACGGGCGACGCCGACCACGTTCCAGCCGTGCGAGCGCAGTAGCCGCACTGTGGCGGCACCGATTCCCGAGCTCGCCCCGGTCACGACCGCGCGTCTGGTTGCCATACGGTCCAAAGTAGCGCGGGTAGGGTGGTGCCGATGACCGAAAGCACGCCCTCCCCGCCCTCAGCCTTCGCGCCGCAACTGAGCCCGAAGGTGCGCGTGCCCTTCTGGGACAACACACGGTTCGTCGCCGTGACGCTCGTCGTGATCGGCCACGGCATTCAGCGTCTGACCGCTGACTCCGACCCGGCGCTGTCGCTCTACCTGTTCATCTTCGCGTTCCACATGCCGGCGTTCGCAATCATCTCCGGCTACTTCTCCAAATCGGATCCGCCCAATCGGGTGCAGATCACCAAGGTCATCACCGACATCCTGCTGCCCTACCTGATCATGGAGGCCATCTGGTCGGTGGTGAAATTCCTGGTTAAGGGCTCGGTCGACTTCAACCCCACCACAGCGAGCTGGACCCTCTGGTTCCTGCTTGCCCTCGCGATCTTCCGGCTCGTGCTGCCGTATCTGGCCCTGCTTCGGTGGCCGCTCGCGTGGGCCGTGCTGTTCTCGGTCGCGATCGGGTACTGGGCCAACGTCGACAGCACGTTTTCTCTCGCGCGCGCATTTGGCATCCTGCCCTTCTTCGTCTTGGGCTGGAAGCTGAGGCAGTGGGGGATCATGGACTGGTGGCTCGCCCTCGACAGGGGTAGATCGTGGGTGCGGGTCGGTGCGGCCGTCGTGCTGGGCGGCTGGCTCGTAACAGCGTTCGTGTTCGTCGACCAGTTCCGGGCCTTCCGCCTCGGCCGCTGGTTCTTCTACGACTCCTCCTACGCCGACCTCGACGCCGCGCAGTGGTGGGCCGGGTTCGCTCGACTGGGCTTTCTCGGGATGGCGACGGTGCTCAGCTTCGCTCTGTTCGCACTGGTCCCCCGGCGCGAGACGTGGATTACCGACTTCGGCCAGGCCACGATGTACGTGTACCTGCTGCACACGTTCGTGCTCTACCCGGTTCGGGAATCGGGCATCCTGGGTGGTGAAAACAGTTCGGTGCTCTGGGTTGCGGGAATGGTTCTCGTCAGCATCCTTGTGTCCCTGCTTCTGTCGACGAGGATCGTGCGCCGCGTCTTCCGGCCCATCATCGAGCCGAAGCCTCGCTGGCTTTTCTTGGCCGCTGACCCGCGAACCGGCACCTGAGGCCTCCTAGGTCAGTGCAACTGCACCCGCTTCGGGAGGGTGAAGACCAGCGCGAACGCAATGAGGGCGAGTGCGGCGCTCACCGCGAGGGCAGGCGTTGCGGCCTGACCGAAGGCTCCAGCGACGTCCCCCGGGCCAGCGATCGGGCCGATGTTGCCGAAGAAGACGCTGCCGATCACGGCGATGCCCGCCGCCGCCCCGATCCGCTGCATCGTGCCGATGACACCGCTCGCCGCGCCCGCCTCAGATCGGTCAACCGTCGCCACGATGAACCGAACGTTGGGTGCGATGAACAGTCCGCTGCCGAATCCCGCGACCAGGAGGGGACCGAGCAGGGTCCAATTGGTGAGGTCGGCCGTGGGCACGAGCAGCAGGATCAGGAACAGCGCGGTCAGACCGAGCGTGAGCAGGCCCACCCCGATCGCGAGCACCGCGCGACCCAGTCGCTCGGCGAGCCGGTCGCTCTGGCTCGCACCGATGATGTTGCCGATCGCGAATGGCACGCTGACGAGCCCCGATTCGAGCGCGGTGTGCCCGAGGCCCGCCTGCCACAGGAGCGAGATCGTGAAGAAGATGCTCGTGAAGGCCGCGAAGAAGACGAGCGCGAGGATCGTCCCACCCGCGAACTGCGGGTGGGAGAACAAGCGCGGCGGCACGAGCGGGTCTTTGGCCCGGGATGCGACGCCCCGCTCCCACATCGCAAACGCGACCACGAGCAGCAGCCCGCCGCCGATCGACAGGTAGGTCCAGAGCGGCCACCCCTCCTCCTGGCCTTGGATGAGGGGAACAAGGAGCGCGACGAGCGCGACGCTCAGGAGCACGAGCCCGATCAGGTCGGTGGATGTCGCCTTGCCAGCTGCCGCGGATGGCAGCAGGAATACTGCCGCAGCGAGCACGACTATCCCGATCGGTAGGTTGACAGCGAAGATCCACCGCCACCCGGTCTCATCGCCGAGAGCTTGGATTATCAGCCCGCCGACCAGCGGCCCTAGCGCCGACGACACCCCGATGACGGCACCGAGAATCGCGAATGCCCTGCCTCGTGACAATGGCGGGAAGAGCAGTTGAATGAAGGCGCTCACCGCGGGGAAGAAGATGCCTCCACCGAGACCCTGTACGACCCGCGCAATGATCAGTTGAAGGTCATCCTGCGCGAGACCGCAGGCCAGGCTCGCGACGGTGAACAGGGCAAGGCCGACGATAAACACCCACTTGTGTCCGTAGCGGTCGCCGAGGCGGCCCGCGGGGATGAGCGCAAGCCCAAAGGCGAGAGCGTAGCCAGAGATGATCCACGAGAGCGTGGACTCCGAGGCATCCAGACTCGTTCGAATCGTCGGGAGCGCGACGTTGACGATCGTCGTGTCAAGCAGCGACATGAAGGCGGCGCCGAGCACGATCGCGAGGGCGAGCCACGCGCTGCGGGGTATTGCGGGCGAGGCGGTGAGGGCGACGGGCGATGACATGCGTGTCACGTTACGTCATGTTGCAACCCCCTTTGCCCCCGCCTTCGGCCCTTCCTAGGCTTACGCACGAGTGAGCGCGACGTCCCGCCCACGACCCACGTCTCAGCCACCAAGGAGTTCTGATGTCCGACTGGAAGTTCGAAACCAAGCAGGTGCACTCCGGCGCTAAGCCAGACCCCACCACAAACGCCCGCGCGACCCCGATCTACAAGACCACCTCCTACGTCTTCAACGACACGGCACACGCACAGAACCTGTTCGCGCTCGCCGAGTTCGGCAACATCTATACCCGACTGATGAACCCGACCACCGATGTTCTCGAGCAGCGGGTGGCAGCGCTCGAGGGCGGTACCGCGGCGCTCGCCGTGGCTTCCGGCTCGTCGGCGATCACCTACGCCGTACTGAACATCGCCGGCGCTGGCGACCACATCGTCTCGTCCTCGTCGATTTACGGCGGCACCTACAACCTCTTCAAGTACACGCTCGCGAAGCTCGGCATTGAGGTCACCTTCGTCGAGAACCAGGACGACGAGGCCGAGTGGGCCGCCGCCGTGCGGCCCAACACGAAGCTGTTCTTCGCGGAGACGATCGGCAACCCGAAGATCAACATCCTCGACATCGAGCGCGTCGCCGACGTTGCGCACAGCAACGACCTGCCGTTCATCGTCGACAACACGATCGCGACCCCGTACCTCATCCGTCCGTTCGAGTTCGGCGCCGACATCGTCGTGCACTCGGCCACGAAGTTCCTCGGCGGTCACGGCACTGTTATCGCCGGAGTCATCGTCGATGGCGGCACGTTCGGCTGGACCAAGAACGCGGACAAGTTCCCCGGCCTCACCGAGCCCGACCCGAGCTACCACGGCGCGAGCTACACGACGGTGCTCGGGGATGCGATCGCCTACATCATCAAGATCCGCGTTCAGTTGCTCCGCGACACCGGTGCCGCCATCTCCCCCGATAGCGCGTTCTCGGTGATTCAGGGAATCGAGACCCTGAGCCTGCGCATCGAGCGTCACGTGCAGAACACCCAGGAGATCGCGGAGTGGCTCGAGAAGCACCCGGACGTCGCTTCGGTGAACTACTCGGGTCTGCCCTCAAGCCCGTGGTACGCCGCCGCCAACAAGTACGCGCCCAAGGGCGTCGGCGCGGTCGTCTCGTTCGAACTCAAGGGCGGCGTCGACGCCGGCAGGGCGCTTGTCGAGAACGTCGAGCTGTTCAGCCACCTCGCCAACATTGGCGACGTGCGCAGCCTGATCATCCACCCAGCCTCAACCACCCACTCGCAGTTGACCCCCGAGCAGCAGCTCACGACCGGGGTCACTCCGGGCCTCGTGCGGCTCTCGATCGGGATCGAGAACGTGGAGGACCTCAAGGCTGACCTCGAGGTCGGTTTTGCCGCAGCACGGAGGATCGCGGCCGCCACCGCAGCCAAGTAATCGTCGCTGTCTGAGCGCGCCCGTTGTAACACAGCGGGCGCGCTCAGTCGTTTCGGCGATACTTGACTCGACATGGACTGGCAGACCCCCGAGGACACCGTTCCCTCCGCCTTCACCACCGAAGCCAACGCGCGCTCGGTGCTCGGCAAGCCGCCAGCCACCGGGGCTTGGCGCGAGGGCGATCCGCCCGGCGATCGCCAGTTCGTCTCCGTTGGACCCATGACTCTCGAGCGCGGCGGCGAGCTGCCGTCGGTGCGCATCGCCTACGAGACCCACGGAACGCTCAACGCCGACCGCTCGAACGCTGTGCTGGTGGTGCACGCCCTGACGGGCGACAGCCACGTGGTCGGTGACCCGGGGCCGGGGCATCCGACCGGCGGCTGGTGGGGAGGCATCGTCGGGCCTGGCAAGGCCGTTGACACGGATCGCTGGTTCGTCGTCGCACCGAATATGCTCGGCGGCTGTCAGGGGACGACCGGGCCTGCGTCCCACGCGCCCGACGGTCGGGAGTGGGGCGCGCGATTTCCCTTCGTGACCATCCGGGACCAGGTGGATGCCCAGGTCGCCCTGTCTGACGCGCTCGGAATCGACCGCTGGGCGGCGGTGATCGGCGGCTCGATGGGCGGGATGCAGGCGCTCGAGTGGGCGGTCGGCTACCCGGATCGACTCGCACGGGTGGCGGTGCTTGCCGCGCCCGCCCACTCCAATGCCGACCAGATCGCCCTCAACTCGGTACAGCTGCAGGCGATTCGGATGGATTCCGCTTTCGCCGATGGCGACTACTACGACGCCGCGGAC
>JBJXDR010000050.1:0-3848 GCA_046155245.1 Rhodoglobus sp.
ACACCGTGTCGAGGCCGAGCAGGCACATGAACGGATCGTGCGGCATCCAGTTGGTGCGGGCGGATGCGGTGCGTGCCAGCAGGGAGGCGACCGTGAACGCGACCCCCTTCGGCGAGCCGGTGGTGCCGCTGGAGAAGACGATGCGACACGGGTCGGAATCTGAAAGGTCGGCGGCCTCCCCGCGTGCATTGACCGACCCCAGCGAGACCATGAATTCGGCGCCCACGTCGATGGTCCGGGCAGCGACCCGGATCGAGCGAGGACGATCGCCCAGCAGGAAGTCGATCTCGTCGGCGTAGGCCCTCATCACGGCTTCGCTGCCGTGCAACGAGACCGCACCTTCGTGAAGCAGCGCGAGCAGCAGGAGCGCCTCGAGCTCAGGTCGGGCGCGGATCGCCACGACGCTGCCCGGGCGGATGCCGTCCTTGCGCAGTCGGGCAGCCATGCGTCGCACCGAGTCCGCGAGCTCGGCGTAGGTCATCGTGAGCTCGGTTGACACGATGGCCGGAGCATGCGGGGTGAGGTCAGCCCAGTGGAGCACGAGCTGGGCGGGGTTGGTCACGACCCCGACTCCCGCGCGGGCCGTTCGTGCAGCCAGAGTCCCAGCACCACCAGGAGCGGCCAGATGCTCTCGAGGTTTGCAGCCACCCGCTCGATCACGCCGATGTAGCCGAGGGCGGGGTTGGCCCACACTGCCAGGAACCAGAAGCAGAACACTGCCATGATCCCGGTGCCGAGTATCGCGCCGAACGGCCGGATGATCCACGGGTAGCGCTCGGGCACCCTGGTGCTGCGGCGCATGCCGAGCACGGGCCACACCGCCAGAAGGATGAAGCCGGCGATAGCACTCCAGCGGTGCTCGACGCTCGTGCCCGCCACCGTCGGCAGCGGGAACAGCGCGACCGCGAAGGTCGCGGCGGATGCGGCCATGAGCGCGACGCGGCCCGGCCAGCCGACCCCGGTCGCGAAGACGCCCGTCACGCCGTGACTGACGGCGGTGAGCATGAAGGCGACCGTCATGAAGACGCGGGTGGGGGCATCCCCTGCGGCGAGCTCACTGATGGTCTGGGTGACCGGGTTGTACTCGGGCCACAGGGCTCCGGCGACGATGGTGCCGCCGATGAAGAACACCGGTGCAAGGGCCGCCGAGATCAGCGCCGGACGGCGGACGAGTGGAGCCATGCCGCAAGGCTAGCGCGACGGATGCCACGCGCCGCTCACTCGGTTTTGCGCTCGACTTTGAGCCACCCCCGTTCCCGCTCCTCTACTGCGCCGGTCAGCTCCAGCTGGCCCAGGAGCGCCTGCACCTCGGCGATGGACAGGCCCGCCCTAGCGGCGATGTCAGACGCTGACCGTGGCGCGCGCGTGCTCATGGCGTCGATCAGGCGGGTGTCCTCCGCGAAGCCCCCGGCCCGAGGCGACGCCGCCGAGATCGCCTCCAAGGGAGCCAACTCAGCCATCTCGTCAGCCGTCGTAACGCAGATCGCCGCGCCCTCGCGCATCAGGCGGTGGCATCCTGACGACGCCGCGCTGGTCACTGGACCGGGCACGGCGCCGACCGGCCTGCCGAGGGAACCCGCATGGTGTGCGGTGTTGAGCGAACCCGAGCGCCAGCCGGCCTCCACCACCACCGTTGCGAGACTTGCGGCGGCGATGAGTCGATTGCGTTGGAGGAAGCGCCACTTGGTCGGTGGCGAGCCAGGCGGGAGCTCCGACACGACCGCCCCCGACTCGACGATGCGGGTCAACAGCGCGTCGTGACCCGAGGGGTAGAAGCGGTCGACCCCTCCCGCGAGGAAGGCAACGGTGTGGCCCTTGCTGGCGAGCGCTGCCCGGTGGGCCATCCCGTCGATGCCGTACGCAGCGCCGGAGACGATCGCATACCCACGGTCGACAAGCCCCGCCGAACTCTCCATCGTGACGTGCTCGCCATAGCCCGTCGCGGCGCGCGCACCGACAAGGGCGATCGACCTCGTGAGGGCACGAAGCGACGTCGTGGTACCCCGCGTCCAGAGGGCGAGCGGCGCGTGGCTCTGCAGGTCGTCGAGGCCGACGGGCCAGAGTTCGTCGCCGGGGATGCGCAATGCGGCTCCCACCCGTGACGCCTGCCGCAGGGCGATGAGGGCGGCGCCGGAGTTGAGCCGCGGCATCCAGCGGTCGAGGGCCTGCTGCAGGTCGTCCTCGGTCGCGGCCCCGTTCGCCCCCAATTCGGCGAGCAGTCGTTCGGCCGACCATCGTTCGACGACGGCGGCGAGCGCTCGTGGAGCACCGACGGCATCGATCACCAGTCCCGCAACCCCGTCGCCGGGCTCAGCGATACCCGACCAGGTGGCGCGGGCGAACCGCTCCTCGATCGCATCGCGGTCCAGGTCGCGACCCGCGACCGCGCGCACCAGTTCGGCGACCTCGGCTTCTTTCAATCCGAACATGCTCAATTCGACATCGCCCTCCTCAGGTACAGCGCCTGCCCGAGCTGGGCGGCGTTCGGGCTGGTGTCTCCCGCGAGATCCGCGATCGTCCAGGCCAGCCTCAGCACGCGGTCGTAGCCGCGCATAGTGATACCGCCGCGCTCGAGGGCGCGATCGATGGATGCCGTCACCGCGGGCGCCAGCCGCACTCCCGGCCCGCGCAACCACGCACCGGGCACCTGTGAGTTCAGCCGCCAGGGGGTGTTCGCCAGCCGCTCGGCTGCTGCCGCCCGCGCGACCGACACCCGCGCCCGCGCATCCGCCGATGACACGCCTCGAGCCTCGTGGGCCAGCCGTAGCTGTGCCGCCGTGATGCGCTGAACCCGCAGCTGGATGTCGATGCGATCCAGCAGCGGACCCGAAAGTCGCCCGACATACCGTCGACGCGCGGCGGGTGGGCACGTGCACTCGGAATCCCGTGCCCCGTACTGCCCGCACGGGCACGGGTTCGCCGCCATCACCAACTGGAACCGCCCGGGGAAGGTCGCCACGGCATTCGCCCGGTGGATCGTGATGAGTCCGGATTCCAGCGGCTGGCGCAGCGCATCGAGTACCGACGGGCTGAACTCGGGCGCCTCATCGAGGAACAACACTCCGTCGGATGCTCGGGCCGCGGCCCCAGGGCGGATCTGCCCGCTGCCACCACCAACCAGAGCGGCGGCGCTGGCGGTGTGGTGTGGCGCCTCGAACGGCGGGCGACGCACGAGCGATCGCCCCACCGACATCCCCGCGAGGGATCGGATCGAACTGACCTCGAGCGCGGCGCGAGCGCTGAGGTCGGGTAGAAGCCCCGGCAGGCGGGCCGCGAGCATCGTCTTGCCTGCGCCTGGCGGCCCCAGCAGGAAGACGTGGTGTCCGCCTGCGGCCGCGACGATCATCGCCTCGACGGCATCCGGGTTGCCGATCACGTCGCCGAGGTCGCCCTCGTCGTCGTCAGGATCGTCAGCCGAAGCCCGGAGGATGGGCTCGACGACCTCGGGCTCGAACTCCCCGCCGTGCCAGATCGCTGCCTCGCGCAACGATGCGACCGGGATGACGCGCACGCCGGGCACGAGCGCCGCTTCATCCGCATTGCCGGTCGGAACCATCACACTCTCGAACCCCGCCCGCGACGCCGCCAGAACCGCGGGAAGCACGCCGTTGATCGGTCGGAGCCGCCCGTCGAGACCGAGCTCACCCAGGTGAAGGACTCCCCCGATCGACTCGGCGCTCACAGTGCCCGCCGCCGCGAGGGCCGCGAGCGCGATCGCCAGATCGAATCCCGAGCCATGCTTGGGCAGCGCAGCGGGCGAGAGGTTGACCGTGATCTTGCGATTGGGCAAACCGCAGCCGGAGTTGATCGCGGCCGCGCGCACACGATCTTTGGCCTCGCCGAGGGCC
>JBJXDR010000051.1:0-16386 GCA_046155245.1 Rhodoglobus sp.
CGGTCGCCTCAGCGGCAAGCACGCCAGACTCGACCTCGACGCCGGCCTCCCGGAGTCGGTCGGCTCCACCGCCTTCCGCCTGACCGGGTTCGCCGATCGCGTAGACCACCTTCGCGACACCGGCCGCGATGAGAGCTTCGCTGCATGGGCCGGTTCGGCCGCGGTGGTTGCAAGGCTCAAGCGTGACGACCGCGGTGAGTCCGGAGGCATCGTCAACCTGGCTCAACGCGACGATCTCGGCGTGTGGAGTGCCCGCGCCGTGATGCCAGCCCTCCGCGACGATCGCGCCAAGCGAGTCGATCAGAACGCAGCCGACCTGAGGGTTGCCGCCAACTAGCGGTCCGAGCGCAGCGAGTTCGAGCGCGCGCCGCATTACCGGGTCGTAGCGGTTATCGCTGCGGGCGGTCATCCGGTGTCCTCGTCGTCGGGACTCCGGGGGGTGGTCGAATGACCGGATGCACGGCAACGCCGAACACCCTTATGCTCCTCCCATCCGGACTGAGGCGGCCTTGCGACCACCATTACCGTCGGTCCCGGAGTTCCACCAGGTCAACCCTTCCCTTGCGGGTCAGGCTCGCGGACTATCACCGCCGGTTCGGACTTTCACCGACCCCGGAGCACGTAATTACTTGCGTACGAGTGTACCAACGCGGATGCGGCGGGGATATTCCGTGACGGATGCGGCTCAGTGTCGACTGGCGCCCGTGCGCCATTCGCCTCCGACGCGCCCGCCTCCCGCCGGGCCGTCGCCTCCCGCCGGGCCGACCCCCCGGGCCCCCGCCTCCCGCCGGGCCGACCCCCCGGGCCACCGCCCCACACCCAGCAACTCAGGAAATTCGGCGCCGCGGCTCCGGGCGCCCCCGCGTTTCCGCGGCGCCTCCCGCCCGCCTCAGGCGGATTGCCTGAATTACTCACAGCGCGGCGTCATCCACAGTTCCGAACTAGTGAACCGCCCACCGCGACGTCCCCCGCCACTGTCGAACCCATGTCACTCGACCAGCACTTCAGCTCACACCGCCCGATTGTGTCGACGTCCGATCTGATCGAGCGGGGATTGCGTGCCGCAGAGCTCACAGCGGCGGTGCGATCCGGCGATCTGTGGCGAGTTCGGCGGGGTCAATACTGCCTTCCGGGAACCACATCACCCACGGTAACTGCGGTACGGGTGGGTGGTCTGCTCACGTGCACAACTGCGCTGCGCTCCTACGGTGTCTGGATGCCGGATGACCCATCCGTCCATGTCTGGATGCCGCGCAACGCGTCCCGCATGCGCAGCCCGCGGGACCGTTGGCTGCCCCTGACCGACCAGACCAGCGACGGGGTCGAGTTGCACTGGTGGCCGCTCTCGGAACCGCCCGCGACGGGCAGCGGCAGGGTTGGCCTCGCCGACGCGCTGGGCCACGCCGTGCGATGCGCGCCGCGACCAATCGCGATTGCCGCCATCGATAGCGTTCTCAACGCCCGCCTGCTTGACTCGCGCGCCGTGGAGTCGATGATGTCCGCGCTGCCGCGCCGGTATAGAGGGCTCCTAACCGACATCGACGGTCGTTCTATGTCAGGCATCGAGACCATCCTTCGGTTGGCGCTGAGGGATGCCGGGCTGAGCTGTGAGGTGCAGGTCAGGGTGTCCGGGGTTGGCAGGGTCGATCTCGTCGTCGAGGGATGCATCGCCATCGAGACCGATGGGCGCTCGTTCCACGAAGGGGCTGAAACCCGTGCGCGCGACTATGACCGCGATCTGAAACTTACCCTCGCCGGATACACCGTGCTCCGCTTCGACTATCGGCAGATCATGTTCGAGTTGGAGTCGGTCGTCCAGGCGGTGCGTGTCGCGCTGGTGAACCGTGCGGGTCGCGCGGTGCTACCGGCCCGCTAGATCCGTGTGCAATTCAGGAAGAACGGATGCGCGGCGCTGCAATGCCCGGGAGTTGACCGGCTCGGCGGCAGTTCTTCCTGAATTACTGAGGGGTGGCGAGTGGGGCGCAGGGGCTACTGGTGGGGCGCGGGCGGCGCGTGGGGCATGGTGCGGGCTGCGGCGTGTGCGCAGGGGCCGCGGGCAGGCCTGCGGGTGGCCGGGTCAGAGGAGGGCGGGTAGCTCCGCGAGCGACCTGATGACGGTGACGCCGGATGCCTCCGCCGCACCCACCTCGTCGGCCGTGGCAGAGCCATCCCGCACCAGCCACACGCCGCGCAAGCCCGCGTCGCGCGCACCCACCGCGTCGGTAGCCAGGCGATCCCCGATGTACAACGCATCGGAGGCGGGCACCCCGAACAGTCCACACGCCAATTCGAAGATGCGTGCGTCGGGCTTCGTAATGCCCACGGAGCCGCTGGCAACCACGTGCTTGAATCGCCCCTCGAGGCCCATGCGTGCGAGTTTCGCCTGCTGGAAGTCCTTGTCACCGTTGGTGATGATGCCGAGCCGCATCCCGCGCTGGGTGAGCGCGTCGAGGCAGGGGAGCGTGTCGTCGTACAGCGACCACGCGGCCCGGTAGTGGTCGAGGTACTCCTCGAACCACCCCTCCGCCTCGCTGTCGTGGGTGAACCTCAGGCCGTAGGGAGCGCCGAAGTCCCGGGCCCGGGCGCGGCGCTGACCGAGGTAGTCGAGTTCGCCGGTGAGGTACCGGTGGTAGTGGCGCTCCTCGAGCTCGGTCCAGCGGGCAATCTCGCCGGGGTCGACGGTCGTGACGCCAGATGACGCGAGGTGCGAGGCGATGCCGCGCTCGACCGCTTGCCGGTGCGCGAAGATCGTGTCATCCAGGTCGAAAAGTACTACGGAGGTCATGCGCGGGGCAGAAATCCCACGCGGTCGTACACTTTGGCGAGGGTCGCATCCGCGATCTCGGCGGCTCGATCTGCGTTGGTGCCGAGGATGCGGTCGAGTTCGGCCGGGTCATCCAGTAGCTCGAGTGCCCGCGCGCGGATCGGCTCGAATGTCGACACGACCACGTCGGCAACGGCGCTCTTGAGGTCGCCGTACCCGCGACCCTCGAACTCGACTTCGAGGTCGGCGATGGAGCGTCCCGAGAGCACCGAGTGAATCGTGAGCAGGTTGGAGACGCCCGCCTTCTCGGCACGGTCGAAGCGGATCTCCCGCGCCGCATCCGTGACCGCCGACTTGATCTTTTTCGCGGTCTTTGAGGGTTCATCGAGCAGCCAGAGCACCCCGTTGTCGGAGGCCGCGGACTTGCTCATCTTGGAGTCGGGCTCCTGCAGGTCGTAGACCTTCGCGGTCTCCTTGAGTATCTGCACCTCGGGTACGACGAAGGTCTCCCCGAACCGGGAGTTGAACCGGGTCGCGAGGTCCCGGGTGAGCTCGATGTGCTGGCGCTGGTCCTCGCCGACGGGCACGACTGTGGCGTCGTAGAGCAGGATGTCAGCGGCCTGCAGGATCGGGTAGGTGAACAGTCCGACCGAGGTCGAATCGGCGCCCTGCCGCGCGGACTTGTCCTTGAACTGGATCATGCGCCCGGCCTCACCGAAGCCCGTGATCGTGTTGAGCACCCACGCGAGTTGCGGATGCGCCGCAACATGTGACTGCACGAACAGGGTCGAGACGCTCGGGTCGATTCCCGCGGCGATGTACTGGGCGGCGGTGCGCCGCGTCTGCTGGCGCAGCAGCGCGGGGTCCTGCGGCACGGTGATGGCATGGAGGTCGACGACGCAGAAGATCGCGTCGTGGGTGACCTGCATGTCCCGCCACTGCAGCAGCGCCCCCATGTAGTTGCCGAGGTGCAGGGACTCGGCCGAGGGCTGCATGCCGGAGAACAGGCGGGGCTTGGTGGTCACGCCCCTAGTCTCCCAGACCGCGCAACCGGATCGGTGCCGCGGGAGCTCGTCCGACCCTTGTTGGGGCCGGGTGGGAGTGCTATCTTCGCCCTCATCTACTACGCCTTGGTGCAGGTGGAGGTTGACCGATGCGAGTTGGACCGGTGATTGTGGCCTTGACCGCGGCTCTGGCGCTGGCCGGGTGTCAATCTCTTCCGATGCCTACACCGTCGCCGACACCGACCGCGGTGAACGACGGAGGGTCATCGTCAGGCTCAACTTCGCCGCCGGATGTCGATGTTTCGGCGGTCGAGGGCGAGAGCCCCGCCGATGGGCTCGTCGATCCGTGTTCGTTATTGAGCGTCGAGGAGGTACAAGCCGCGACCGGAGTTGCCGTGCTGGGCGTGGTTCGCGGCGCGGTGCAGAACGATGGAAGCCAGATCTGTGCTTTCGCGATGGACGCGACGGGTTCCACAGCTGCCGCGCTCGCAGGTACCCCCGGGTTGCCGTCGGGAGGCCTCGGCGACGTCGTGAACACCATGAAGGCGGGCGGCGCGGTGATCGGCGTGATTCTCTCCGCGCAGGATCCAGATGATGACTACAGCGCGACAGACGACAGCGGCGACGCTCCGCCGCCGGAGATCCAAGTGACGCCGCTCACGCTCGGAAAGGGCGGAGCGGTTGTCGCCACACCCAACGGTGGCGCCGCGTTCGTTGCGAATGACTACAACGTGGTCTTAACGATCATGGACCTGATCGCGGGCCCCGCGAGTACCGAGGCCCTCACGAGTCTGGTCGAAGCCGCCTACTCGCGCCTGTAGACCGCCAACCCGGCTCACACGTCGTAGTCCACGACGACCGGAGCGTGATCGCTCCACCGCTGGTCCCACGCCGGTGCGCGGTCGATGCTGTACGCGACCACGGTGTCGGCGAGCGCGGGAGTGGCCACCTGGTAGTCGATCCGCCAGCCGGCGTCGTTGTCGAACGCCTTGCCGCGGCTGGACCACCAGGTGTACGGTCCGTCGACCTCGCCGGCCCACCGGCGCCCGACGTCGACCCAACCGAGGCCCTCTCCAACTGTCCCGTCGACGCACTCGACCGGGTCACCCTCGGGCCCGAAAATTCGATCGAGGTACGCGCGCTCCTTCGGCAGGAAGCCGGAGTTCTTGAGGTTGCCCTTCCAGTTGCGGATGTCCAGCTCGCGATGACCGACGTTCAGGTCGCCCATCACCACCGCCAGCGGGCTGTGGGCGGCGAGCTGGGGCATCCGTTCGCTCATCACGTCGAGAAAGCGATACTTCTCGACCTGCTTCGGGCTGTCTGCTGCTCCCGAGTGCACGTAGGTGCTCACCACCGTCACGATCGAGTCGCCCACCTCGTAGTCGGCCTCGATCCAGCGGCCGGCGCTATCGAAGTCGTCGGCCCCGAGTGCGACTCGGTGAATGCTCGCCCTGCGGCGCGATGCGAGGGCGACCCCGGCCCGACCCTTCGCGGTTGCTGCGTCGTGCAGAATGTCCCACTCGCTGCCGAGCAGTTGTTCGAGATCTTCGGTGGATGCCCGCACTTCCTGCAGCGCGAGAATGTCGACGTTGCGCGCCTCCAGCCAGTCGCCCATGCCCTTGCGGTACGCGGCGCGTACGCCGTTCGTGTTGACGGATGCGACGCGCAGAACCATGGAAGTGATCCTACTGAGGGCTGCCGACACCCTTCGCGCGGGCAACACTCCTCTTGCCCGTGAGCTCGACCCCCGCGTCGTCGGCGCTCACGGCGATCCATGCGGCGCCGAACAGCATCACCTGACAGATGAGGGTGAACCAGATGAGAAGGCCGATGATCACCGCGAACGACGCGAGCAGAGGGTTGCTGGAGGCGCCTCCGAGGAGGGCCGTGCCGAGCACCTTGAGCACGCCGAGGGCGAGCGCGGCGAGCACAGTGCCCTGGGCGAGGAGCCTGAACGGGATGGCGACGCCGGAGAGCACCCGGTACAGCGTCGCAAGCACAACAGTGTCGAGTGCGAGCACAGTGAGAAGCACGCTCGCCCGGAGGACTGCGGCGGCAATGGCCGAGCGCCCGCCGATACCCAGCCAGTCGAGAGCCGAGTTCAGCAGTGACGTCGAGAGCACCGTGAGCACCGCGGAGGCGACGAGCGCGACGCCAAACGCGATTGCCAGACCGAGGTCTTTCAGTTTCAGGAGCAGCGGGTTGGTCTGGTCGCCGGGCAATCGGAACATCGCGCGAACCGCTTCGCGTGCGCTCGCCAGCCAGCCGAGCGCCGTAAACACGAGCACCCCGGCAGCGATGATGCCGGTCCATCCGAAGATCCCGGCCGAGAACAGGTTCTCGACGTCTATCGCGCCGTTGCCGCTTCCGTCGTCGATGAGACCCGGAACGCTGGTCTCGATCAGGTCGAACAGCGCGCGCTGCAGGGCCGGGCGGGATGCGATCACGGCGCCCGCGATCGCGAACATCACCCAGAGCGCTCCGAACACCGCGAAGATCGCCTGATAGCTAAGGCCCGAGGCCAGGAGTGGTCCGCGCCGCTGGCTGTACCACTCGAAGACCCGCACCGGCTTAAGGGCCCGCACTCGTGCGATCACCGCCCCGAGCCGTTGCTTCACCGTCATTGCCTCAGCGTAGCTAGAGTGACGCTCAGGCGACTTTCCACGAGAGGACCTTGACAACGGTGGAGCTGCATGGCGTTGGGGTCGGGCGTGGGATTGCGATCGGCCCCATCCTGAGGATGCCCGACCCGCTGCCAGAGCCGGTTGCCGGCCCCCACGGCGGCGACGCGGCCGCGGAGTACGCCCTCGTCGAGAAATCCCTCGCCGCGGTGGCCGAGGAGTTGGCCGCGAAGGGCGCCGAGGCTGGCGGTGAGGCGCAGGCGGTGCTGGAGGCGGCATCCATGATGGCGCTGGACCCGACCCTCGCAGAAGACATCTCGGCGCTCATCGCCTCCGGCTCGTCGGGCGAGCGCGCGGTCTTCGAGGCGTTCGCTTCGTTCCAAGATCAGTTGACCGCGATGGGTGGCCACTTGGCCGAGCGCGCGTCTGATCTCGCCGATGTGAGCCGGCGCACTATCGCGCACCTTCGGGGGGTGCCCGTGCCGGGCGTGCCCACGAGCGACACCCAGTTCATTCTCGTCGCGCCCGACCTGGCGCCCGCCGACACCGCCCTGCTCGAAACCGACACGGTGCTCGCGCTCATCACGCGCGACGGCGGCCCGACGAGCCACACCGCGATCCTCGCCCGTTCGAAGTCGATCGTGGCAATAGTCGGCGTGAGCGGTGCCCTCGACCTCACCGACGGCACGGTCGTGATTGCGGATGCCGCAGCTGGCCTCATCGTCAGCGACCCGAGCAGCGCGGCGATCGCCGCCGCCGCAGACCGTATCGCCGAGCGCGCCGCGCTCGCCGTCGACCCGATCACCGATGGCGTGCTCGCGGACGGCACGAAGATTCCGCTTCTGGCCAACCTCGGATCCCCCAAGGACGCAGCGGCCGCTGTCGCTCTGGGAGCCGAGGGTGTGGGCCTGTTCCGCACCGAGTTTCTGTTTCTCGACTCGACTACGGCACCGACCGTCGCCGACCACGAGCGCCACTACGTTGATCTGCTGACCCAGTTTCCGGGCAAAACGGTGGTCGTGCGCGCCCTGGACGCCGGCGCCGACAAGCCGCTGAGCTTTCTGAACAACGCGCACGAGGAGAACCCCGCGCTGGGCCTTCGTGGCCTGCGGGCCCTGCGCGCACGCCAGCAGATCCTGACCGACCAGCTTCAGGCGCTCGTCAATGCGCAGGCGGCCACGACCGCCGACCTCTGGGTCATGGCCCCGATGGTGTCCGACGCCGATGAGACCAAGTGGTTCGTCGAGTACGGCAAGAAGTTGGGGCTGAAGACGGTTGGCGTGATGGCCGAGGTTCCCGCCCTGGCGGTGGTCGCCGATCAGGTCGCGGCCGTGAGCGACTTCGTGTCCATCGGCACGAACGATCTGACCCAGTACACGTTGGCGGCGGACCGCATGCTCGGCTCGGTCGCGTCGTACCAGGACCCGTGGCATCCGGCCGTGCTTCGCCTCGTGAAGATGCTGGGGGATGCCGGTGCAGCGGCGGGCAAGCCCGTGGGGGTCTGCGGCGAGGCAGCGGCCGACCCCAAGCTTGCCGTGGTGCTCGTGGGCCTCGGATGCACGACCCTCTCCATGACGCCGGCCGCGCTCGCGGACGTGCGCGCCGAACTCAAGACCGTCACCCTGGCCGAGGCTCAGGCCCGAGCGGCCCGAGCGCTCACTGCGACGACCGCCGCGAGTGCCCGGGATTCGGGCAGCAGCTAACCGACGGGGCTCAGGGCGACCAGGCGCATCCCGTCGCTGACATCCCAATAGCAGGTCTGCAGCAGCACGGGAGAGTCAAGGCCCGCTGTCGCCGCGATCGCGTCATCACCCGGGAACACCTGACGGTCGCCGGTGACCACGAACGTTCCGTCGACGTCGCCGCCGACTAGGTGCACGATTTCGCCGACCTGCATTGCGAGCACGATGTCACCGCCGCAGAAGTTATGGGCACCGACGATGGGCACGACGCCGTCGAAGTCCATGCGGGTCCAGTAGCAGGCGTCGAGCTCCTCTTGGTAGCCGATCGCGCCGACCGTGATCGTCCACTCGACAGGCGGAGGGGCATGTTCGACGAGGGGCGAGGCCGCGCGTGGCGCGAAGACGGGGGAGGCGGCGCGCGACGTGGTGACGACGGTGGAGGACGACGCATCCGGGACAGTGACGGCGAGCGTCGGCGTGAAGCCGAGTGCGAGCGCCAGTGCGGCCGCGGCGAAGATGAACATCGGGTAGGTGCAATTCCACGCAGAAGCTCTGCTGCGCTAGATCGGGTGGCCGCGCAGGGCGCGGCGGATCGGCGACCGTACGGGTGTCAGGTGCCGTGAATCGAGTGAGGACGTCGGTGGCTTGACCGACTCCAGTCACACTACGTGACAAAATCGAGGAGGTCAACCGACCTGTCTGTCCCCCGCCCGAACTGGGGGTCAAAGGCTAGGGCTTGCCTCTCAGCACGGCCATCTTGACCTCGGCGATCGCCTGAGTGACTTGGATGCCACGGGGGCACGCCTCAGAGCAGTTGAAGGTCGTGCGGCACCGCCACACCCCCTCCTTGTCGTTGAGGATGTCGAGCCGCACCTGTGCGCCCTCGTCACGGGAGTCGAAGATGAACCGGTGGGCGTTGACGATCGCGGCCGGGCCGAAGTACTGGCCGTCGGTCCAGAACACGGGGCAGCTCGATGTGCACGCGGCGCACAGGATGCATTTGGTCGTGTCATCGAAGCGGGCTCGCTCCACGGGGCTCTGCTTGCGCTCCTTGTTGGGGGAGCCCGACGCCATCAGGAACGGGTTGATCGAGCGGTAGCTCTCGAAGAACGGCTCCATGTCGACGATGAGGTCCTTCTCGAGCGGCAGGCCCTTGATGGCCTCCACATAGATGGGCTTCGAGATGTCGAGGTCTTTGATGAGGGTCTTGCAGGCGAGACGATTGCGACCGTTGATGCGCATCGCATCCGAACCACACACGCCGTGGGCGCACGAGCGACGGAAGGTCAGCGAGCCGTCCTGCTCCCACTTGATCTTGTGCAGCGCATCCAGCACGCGGTCCGTGCCGCGAAGCTCGACGTCGAAGTCCTGCCAGCGCGGCTCGTCGTCAATCTCAGGATCGAAGCGACGGATGATCAGGGTAGCCGTGAAGGTCGGGATGACCTCGGGCACAATCGGGGAGTTCTCGATCACTGCGGTACTCATGTCAGTACTTGCGCTCCATGGGTGGGTAGTTCGTGATCACGACGGGCTTCCAGTCGATCTTGATGTGGTCGCCAGCTTCCTTGGACTCGGGGTCGCCCACCAGGTACGCCATGGTGTGCACGAGGAAGTTCTTGTCGTCGCGGTCAGGGTAGTCCTCGCGCATGTGCCCGCCTCGGCTCTCCCGTCGCGAGCGCGCGGAGTACACGAGCACCTCGGCCAGGTCGAGAAGGAAGCCCAGCTCGACCGCTTCGAGAAGGTCGGTGTTGAAGCGCTTGCCCTTGTCTTGCAGACGGATGTTCTTGTACCGACCGCGCAGCGTCTCGATGAGCTTGGTGACCTCGTCGAGGCTCTCATCGGTGCGGAAGATCTGAGCGTTGCGGTCCATGGAGTCCTGCAGCTCCTTGCGGATCACCGCGACCCGCTCGGTACCGTCGCCGCTGCGCACCATGTCGAGGATCTTCTGCACCCCGGCCGCCGGGTTCTCGGGAAGCGGCACCCACTTCGCCGTTTTCACGTACTCAACCGCGCTCTTGCCGGAGCGCTTGCCGAAGACGTTGATGTCGAGCAACGAGTTCGTGCCGAGACGGTTGGAGCCGTGCACCGACACGCAGGCGCACTCGCCCGCGGCGTAGAGCCCTGGCACAACCTCGGTGTTGGTGCGGAGTACCTCCGCGTTGACGTTGGTCGGAATACCACCCATTGCGTAGTGGGCGGTAGGAAGCACCGGCACCGGCTCGGTGTACGGCTCGACGCCGAGATAGGTGCGCGCGAACTCGGTGATATCGGGAAGCTTCTCGTCGATCACAGCCGGCTCGAGGTGGGTGATATCCAGGTATAGATAGTCCTTGTCGGGACCGGCGCCCCGGCCCTCGCGTACTTCGAGGGCCATCGATCGCGAGACGATGTCGCGCGGCGCGAGGTCTTTGAGAGTGGGCGTGTACCGCTCCATGAATCGCTCGCCGCTAGCGTTGCGCAGAATCGCTCCCTCGCCGCGCGCGGCCTCCGAGAGCAGGATGCCCAGCCCCGCGAGTCCGGTCGGGTGGAACTGGTAGAACTCCATGTCCTCGAGCGGAAGGCCCTTGCGCCAGATGATGCCGACGCCGTCACCGGTGAGGGTGTGCGCATTGGATGTCGTCTTGTAGATCTTGCCGAAACCGCCGGTCGCGAAGATGATCGCCTTGCCCTGGAAGACATGCAGGTCGCCAGTAGCGAGTTCGTACGCGACGACACCCGAGGGCTGATCCTTGCCATCGACGTTCGTCATCACGAGGTCGAGCACGTAGAACTCGTTGAAGAAGTTGATGCCGAGCTTCACGCAGTTCTGGTACAGGGTCTGGAGGATCATGTGACCGGTGCGGTCGGCCGCGTAGCAGGCCCGTCGAACTGGCGCCTTGCCGTGCTCGCGCGTGTGGCCGCCGAAGCGGCGCTGGTCGATCTTTCCGTCGGGGGTGCGGTTGAAGGGCAACCCCATGTTCTCGAGGTCGATGACCGCGTCGATGGCTTCCTTGGCGAGGATCTCCGCGGCATCCTGATCGACTAGGTAGTCGCCGCCCTTGACCGTGTCATAGGTGTGCCATTCCCAGTTGTCCTCCTCAACGTTGGCGAGTGCCGCCGCCATTCCGCCCTGGGCGGCACCGGTGTGGGAACGGGTGGGGTAGAGCTTGGAGATCACCGCGGTGGATGCGTGTGGTCCGGCTTCGATGGCTGCCCGCATTCCAGCGCCGCCGGCACCGACGATGACGATCTCGTGCCGGTGGTAGTGCACGCCGTCGACGATTGCGCCGTCGGCGATCTGCTCAGAGTCGGGAGTATTTGCCACTAGGGCACCGGGCAGAACGAGGGCAGCAGCTCCGGAGCGGCACCAACGGGACAAGGGTCAAGGGTGTAAATCACAAGGGTTCCCAGCGTGATGAGGATTGCTGTGGACGCGAAGATTCCCGCGAGCAGAATCTTTCGCACAGTCGGATTACTGGCGTAGTCGTTGACGAGCGTGCGCATGCCGTTGCCGCCATGGATGAGGGCAAGCCACAGCAGCAGGGTGTCCCACACGACCCAGAACGGGTCAGCCCACTTGCCCGCGACAAACGCGAAGTCGATGGCCTTGACGCCTTCGCCGGCGACGAGGTTGACGAACAGGTGGCCAAAGATCAGCACGACCAGGACTACGCCGCTCGCGCGCATGTAGATCCAGCCCCACTTCTCCCAGTTGATGCCGCGGCGCTTCGGCGTGGCCTTGCTGCGCGGGGCCTCGATGACGCTCATTCGGCACCTCCGAAGATGTTCATCAGTTGACGCGGAACGAAGCCGGCGAGCAACACGATCCACACACCGACCACGATCCAGAACATCAGGCGCTGGTGCTTGGTGCCCCAGCTGGAGAAGTCGATCAGAATGATGCGCAGGCCGTTCAGAGCGTGGAGTCCGATCGCCGCGACGAGGGCGATCTCGCCCAGGCCCATGATCGGCGTCTTGTACTGGTTGATGACCGCGTTGTACGCCTCGGGACTGAGACGCACGAGCGACGTGTCGAGGATGTGTACGAGCAGGAAGAAGTAGATCGCGGTGCCCGTGATTCGGTGCAGCACCCAGCCCCACATGCCCTCGCGGCCGCGGTACAACGTTCCGGCGGGGCGTCTCGGGTTCCTGATTACAGGTGTGGCGCGCGGTGCGCTCGCTAGGGTACTCGCCGACTTGTCTGGCACGAGCGACCCCTCCTTGCTGGGCTGGAATGGTCGCGTCGAGGCGACCGACGAACGGTCCGAAGCCGGACCTCAGTGAAAGTCTATGACGGCGTTTTGGGGCGCACTGTCCGGTCACACTTAAAGAACGCCGGATTTCGCGATTAACCGGAAGTTCCCGGCTGGCGAAGGTTGATGGCGGCCTTGATGGACGGCATTGACCGCCGGTGCTGATGGCCGGCCCTGACGGCGCGCTTTGACGGCCGGTCTTGATCGCGCGGCCTCCTAGCTCTTCTGCCAAGGACTCCGCTACTTCAGGACATTTGTATGGCCCGTCCACAAATGTCCTGAAGTAGCGGAACGATCGGGAGGGTGGTGCCCCGCTAGACGGCGGCGCGCCCAGACCGCGGCGCGCCCAAACCGCGGAGGGCCCAAATCGCGGAGGGCCCAAACCGCGGAGGGCCCAGACGTAGTCCACTCCGCGGTGCCTCAGCCGGCGACGACCACTCGCGACGCGATCGCCTGCTCGTAGTAGCCCACGAGTTCGCTGCAGACGCCGTGCCAGGTCTTGCCCAGCACCGACCGGCGACCAGCCTCCCCCATGCGGGACCGTAACTCGGGGTCGAGGGTCAGTGCTTCGACGTAGGGACGCAGCGTCGCGGCATCCGTCGGGTCGTAAAGGAAGCCGGTCGTGCCGTGGTCGACCAGGTCGATAGGCCCACCCGCGCGGGGTGCCACGACGGGTAGGCCGGAGGCGTGCGCCTCCTGCACCGTCTGCCCGAAGGTCTCCTCGGTTCCGGTGTGCAGGAACACGTCGAAGCCCGCGTAGGCCGCGGCCAGGTCCGAGCCCGACAGCGACCCGAGGTAGGTCACGGGCATTCCGGCCAGCTCTCGCTTGATCGAGCCCAGCGATGGCCCGTCGCCGACCAGCGCGAGTCGGATGCCACCGAGCCCGCGAAGCACGCTCATCCGCTCCACCTGCTTCTCCGGCGCCAACCTGCCGACGTAGCCCACGATCGTCTCGCCGTGAGGAGCCAGCCGGGCGCGCAGCCGCCGAACTCCGGGCGCGGAACGATTGCGCGGATGGTAGGTGTCCAAGTCCACGCCGCGACCCCAGCGGGCGAGCCGCTCGACCCCGGCCCCCTCGAGGTCGGCCATCGAGGCGCTCGAGGGCACAAGAGTGAGGTCGGCTCCTGCGTGGATCCAGCGCACGACCCACCACGCGAAGCGGGTCGCCGCGCCGAGGCGGTTCCTGCGGGCGTAGCCGGCGACATCAGTCTGGAAGATGGCGACAGTCGCAATGCCGAGCCGACCGGCTGCGGCAATCGCCTGCGCGCCGAGCAGGAACGGGGATGCCGCGTGCACGACATCGGGCTGAAAGTCCGCGATGAGCTTGTGCACCATCGGGTGCGGCAACCCAACCGGGAACTGGCGGTAGGCGAGAGCGGGCACCTCGTGCACCCGGAAACCCGCGTAGGTTGCTGGCGCCCCAGCGGTCGGCACGATGACTATCGCCTCGTGACCTTCGGCGGCGAGGTGGTCGAGCACCTTCCGCACGCTGGTGGTGACGCCGTTGGTGGTGGGAAGGAAGCTCTCGCTGACGACCACAACTCGCATGACCTTCACGCTGTCAAACCGGCATGACGGCAGCCTCGCGTACGACGTGACCGGCAGGTGAATGTCCCCTTAAGTCTATGTTTGACTCATGAGTCGATCGACAGCACGCCTGCCGGGCTTCTACAGCGTCATCCCCGCGGGAGGCATCGGATCGCGCCTCTGGCCGCTGTCGCGTGCCGACGCTCCGAAGTTCCTGCACGACCTGACCGGGTCGGGCCAGACTCTGCTTCGCGACACGTGGGATCGGTTGGCGCCGATCTCAGGCCCCGATCGAATCATGGTCGTGACCGGCCGAGCGCACCGCGCGGCCGTCGAGGCGCAACTGCCGGACCTGTCCGATCCGAACGTCGTGCTCGAGAGCGAGCCCAAGGACTCGTCGGCGGCCATTGGGCTCGCGGCGGCCATCCTCGTGACCCGCGAACCCGACGTCATCATCGGCTCGTTCGCCGCAGATCACGTCATCCGAGACGTGAGGGCATTCCGTCGTGCCGTCGAGGAGGGGGTTGCCGCGGCCCGCGCTGGCTACATCGCCACGATCGGCATCACCCCGACCGAGGCAGCAGTGGGGTTCGGGTACATCCACTGCGGAGGTGCCTTGGAGATCGAGGGCGCACCTCACGCGGTCGCGGTCGAGTCGTTCGTCGAGAAGCCCGACCTCGCGACCGCCGAAGCGTACGTCGCCGACGGGAATCACCTCTGGAACGGCGGCATGTTCATCGCGCGAGCCGATGTGCTGCTGGCTCAGCTGGGCGAATCCAACCCCGGGCTGCTCGCGGGCCTGACCGAACTCGCCGCCGCGTGGGACACACCGCGCCGCGGCGCGGTCGTCGACAACGTCTGGCCGTCGCTACCGCGGATCGCGATCGACTACACAGTTGCAGAGCCCGCCGCGGCGTCAGGCAAGCTTGCCGTGATCCCCGGCGACTTCGACTGGGATGACGTGGGCGACTTCGCATCCATCGCCAAGCTGCACTCCGGCGGTCGAAAGAGCGACCTCGCGATTCTGGGGGAGAACGCCAGGGTGCTCGCCGACTCCTCGACGGGCGTGGTGATCAGTCAAAGCGGACGCCTCATCTCTCTCATTGGCGTCACCGACATCGTCGTCGTCGATACTCCGGATGCCCTGCTCGTGACCACGACGGCCAATGCTCAGCGCGTCAAGTCTGTCGTCGACGCACTGAAGCTCTCGGGCCGCGACGACGTGCTCTAGAACGACCGCGGAAAGCGAAACGTACTGAACATTTCCCAGTGATTTCGCCGGTATCGCGAGTTTGTAACCTTTGTGCGTCAGCCTCGTTTTCGCCACTGCGCTGTTCGTAACATTCGGTAACGTGTACCGCACTATGTCCCAGCACTTCCTGCTGGGCAGCATCTTGGAGGACATCTTGAGCATCATCTCTCGCGGCCGCGTACTCAGCGGCGTCGCACTGATCGGCGCGGGCACGCTCGTGCTCGCCGGTTGCGCCCCGGCACCCCAAACCGGTGGCGAAACCGCTGCCGCCAGCGACTTCGTTCCCTGCATGGTCTCCGACTCGGGCGGGTTCGACGACAAGTCGTTCAACCAGCTCGGCTTCGAGGGCCTCACCGAGGCGGCCGACTCGCTCGGCGTCACGCCGATCACGGTCGAATCCGCTTCTGAGACTGACTATGCGCCGAACATCGACAGCCTCGTCTCCCAGGGCTGCACGCTCATCGTCACGGTCGGTTTCGCGCTCTCCGCTGCGACCCTGACCGCTGCTGAGGCCAACCCCGACATCAACTTCGCCCTCATCGACGACGCCGCGGATGCCGACTTCAACGGCACCCCCGACTTCACCAACACGAAGCCGATCATCTTCAACACGGCGCAGGCCGCGTTCCTTGCTGGCTACGCCGCCGCGAGTTACTCGAAGTCCGGCATCGTGGCGACCTGGGGTGGAATGAACTTCCCGACCGTCACCATTTTCATGGACGGTTTCGCCCAGGGTGTTGCGTACTACAACGCTCAGAAGGGCACGGCTGTCAAGGTTCTGGGTTACGACCCGGCCAGCCCTGACACCGCAACGATGACCGGTGGCTTCGAGGCCAACGATGTCGCCAAGAGCACCGCTCAGAACTTCATCGATCAGGGCGCGGACATCCTGCTCCCTGTCGGTGGACCGATCTACCAGAGCGCTGTTGCCGCAATCACCGACTCGGGCAAGGACATCGCCCTCGTCGGTGTTGACGCTGACCTGTTCGTGACCGACCCGACCACGGCCGACATCATCATGACGTCGATCCTCAAGGGCATCAAGCAGGCGACGATGGATGTTGTGACCGGCGCAGCCGGCGGCGACTTCTCGAACGCGGCCTACGTGGGAACCCTCGAGAACAATGGAGTCGGCGTTGCGCCGTTCCACAACTTCGAGGCAAGCGTCTCGCCCGACCTTCAGGGTGAACTCGACGCCATCACGGCTGGCATCATCGATGGCAGCATCCCAGTAACGAGCTACCTCGGCTAGTCACTGAAGCAGTACCCCGGTCGGGGAGTCCAGCCTCTACGCTGGACTCCCC
>JBJXDR010000052.1:0-2869 GCA_046155245.1 Rhodoglobus sp.
TACCGCAAGCACTTTGAGAAGGATGCCGCGCTCGAGCGCCGCTTCCAGCCCGTGCAGGTGCACGAGCCGTCGCTGCCCCACACCATCAACATCCTGAAGGGACTGCGCGACAAGTACGAGTCGTTACACAAGGTCTCGATCACGGATGGCGCGATCGTTGCCGCCGCGAACCTCGCCGACCGCTACGTGCAAGACCGCTTCCTGCCCGACAAGGCGATCGACCTGATCGACGAAGCCGGCGCACGCCTGCGCCTGTCGATCCTGTCGGCCCCGCCGGAGCTGCGCGAGTTCGACGAGAAGATCGCCGAGGTGCGCGGCCAGAAGGAAGGCGCCATCGAGGATCAGGACTTCGAGAAGGCCGCGAGCCTGCGTGACGAGGAGAAGAAGCTCCTCGGCGAGCGCCTGCGCCTCGAGAAGCAGTGGAAGTCCGGCGACGCCGGAACCACGGGCACGGTGGATGAGGGACTCATCGCCGAAGTACTGGCTGCGGCCACGGGCATCCCGGTCTTCAAGCTGACCGAGGAGGAGTCGAGTCGGCTCATCTTCATGGAGAAGGCGCTGCACATGCGCGTCATCGGCCAGGAGGAGGCCATCTCGGTTCTCGCCAAGACGATTCGCCGCACCCGCGCCGGCCTCAAGGACCCGAAGCGGCCCTCGGGCTCGTTCATCTTCGCCGGGCCCACGGGCGTCGGTAAGACCGAGCTCGCGAAGGCTCTCGCGGAGTTCCTCTTCGATGACGAGAACGCGCTGATCTCCCTCGACATGAGCGAGTACGGCGAGAAGCACACCGTCTCGCGGCTCTTCGGTGCCCCTCCCGGGTTCGTCGGCTTCGAGGAGGGCGGCCAGCTCACCGAGAAGGTGCGTCGCAAGCCGTTCAGCGTGGTGCTGTTCGACGAGATCGAGAAGGCCCACCCCGACATCTTCAACTCGCTGCTCCAGATTCTGGAGGAGGGCCGGTTGACGGATGGCCAGGGCCGCGTCGTCGACTTCAAGAACACGGTGATCATCATGACCACCAACCTCGGCACCCGGGACATCTCGGGCACGCCCATCGGGTTCACCTCGTCGAGCGACACCGCGACCGGCTACGAGCGCATGCGCGGCAAGGTCGTCGAGGAGCTCAAGAAGCACTTCAAGCCCGAGTTCCTCAACCGCGTGGACGAGACCATCGTCTTCCCGCAGCTGAGCAAGGAGGAGCTGCTGCAGATCGTGGACCTCTTCATCAAGCGGCTCAGCGAGCGCCTGATGGATCGCGACCTCACGGTCGAGCTGACCGTTCCCGCCAAGGAGCAGCTCATCAAGCTCGGCTTCGACCCGTCACTGGGTGCTCGGCCGCTGCGCCGCGCGGTTCAGCACGAGGTCGAGGATGCCCTGAGCGAGAAGATCCTGCACGGCGAGCTCAATGCGGGCGACCACGTGCACGTCGACTTCATCGATGGGCTGTTCGTCTTCACGACCGGCCGTCAGGCCGGACTCGAGGAGAAGGAACCCGAGGCGATCGAGGCGTAATCGCGGGGCCCTAGGCTTTTCCCCGTGAGTTCCTTCAGCGTGCGGCCCGCCCGCACGAGCGACATCCCCGATATCCAGCGTCTCGTCGAACCACTCGTGCAGCGCCGCATCCTGCTCGGTAAAGATCGCGTGGTGCTCTACGAGGCGGTCCCGGAGTTCCGGGTTGCGGTCGACGACGCCGACGCGATCATCGGCTGCGGTGCGCTTCACGTGATGTGGGAGGACCTCGGCGAGGTGCGAACCCTCGCGGTCACCGACGAATGGTTGGGCCGGGGTGTCGGCCACGCCATCCTTGAGCAGGTCGAAGCGGATGCCCGGGGCTACGGCCTCTCGCGGCTGTTCTGCCTCACGTTCGAGATCGACTTCTTCGGGCGACACGGATTCGAGCCGATCGCGGAGGACGTCGTCGGCCCCGACGTCTTCACCCAGCTCGCGCTCTCGCCCGACGAGGGCGTCGCCGAGTTTCTCGACCTGTCGCGCGTCAAGCAGAACACGCTCGGCAACACCCGCATGCTCAAGCACCTGTAGCGTCAGCTCTAAGCGGGCACCTCTCGCGGGCACGCCGAGCAATCGCCCCCGGTTCGCGGAACACGCCGCTTACCCTGATGGCATGTCGACGTTCCGCAATCCGGTCGGCCCCCAGCCGGCCAAGGTCTACTGGCGGCGCCGCTTGGTGCTCGGCCTGGGGCTTCTTGCGGTCATCATCATCGTCATCCTCATCATCGTCAAGCCGGGGTCCGGCGCTCCCGCACCCACGCCGAAGCCCAGCCCCTCGGGGTCGGCAACTCCTGCCCCGACCAATGCCGCGGGTCAGGTCGAGTGCGATCTCACCAAGGTCACACTCGAGGCGACGACCGACGCCAACGGCTACGACCCGGGCGTGAATCCCGTGCTCACGTTCACGCTCAAGAGCCTGATGACCCAGCCGTGCACGATCGAGGCGGGCTCCGACCTGCAGGAGTTCCGCATCACGAGCGGCGAGGAGTTGATCTGGAGCTCGAAGGACTGCCAGACCGGAGAGGTCGCGGCCACCGCGGTGCTCAAGCCGGGCATCCCGCTGCAGGGGCCGTCGCTCCCGTGGGACCGCACACGCTCATCCACTGACACGTGCGACGCGGCTCGCGAGCAAGTGATCGCTGGCGGTGCCAGCTACCACCTTGAGGTGATCGTGGGCGATCTCACGTCAAAGAACAACACCCAGTTCCTGCTCAACTGATGCCCACGTTCCGCTCCGAGCCGCTCGAACGCGCGCTCGCCGCTCAGGATGTCGCGGCCGACTTTGCGCTACGCAACGATCGCGTGGCGGTGCCGCTGATCCCGGGTGAGGGCCCGCTTCAGGTGCGCGTGTTCCGCCGCGGGG
>JBJXDR010000053.1:0-4264 GCA_046155245.1 Rhodoglobus sp.
CGATCTGATCACAGCCCACCGGCAGGATGCGCCGCCGAAATTCATCGAGCTCGAATACGAACTGCGCATCGTGACCGGCGAGAGCGAGCGCAGGGCCGAACTGCTCCAGCGCAACATCATGCAGTTCGGCACTATTTTTACGAACACTCTGGCCGCGGCGTGCAACGTGCGCGGCAGGAACGTCGCGACGAAGCCTTCAAGGCCAGGAAGCCCTAACTGATGTCGCGATCCTCGGCGATGCGGTAGCCGACGCCACGCACCGTCTCCACGAGCCGGTCACCCGAGCTCGCGCCAGCCTCCAGCTTGCGGCGAATACGCGCGACCATCACGCGCGCATTCGTTAGCGGTGATGCCGAATCGGATGCCGCGAGCCGCTCCAACTCGTCCAGACTCACGAGGTGGCGAGGGCTCTCGAGCAGCCGTCGAAGGAGCGTGAACTCCCGCGGGCTGAGGTGCACCTCGGAACCCCGCACGGTAACGCGATGAGCGTCAATGTCCATTACGAGGTCGCCGACAATCAACCGCTCAGGGCTGTCCTGGGTAAACCGACGCAGCGCATCCGCGAGATCAATACTGCTCAACGGCAACCCAATGATTCTTGCGGCCCCCCGATCCAAGGCCTCGACCGCGATCGCCGGCGCCGACGGCCCGTTAGCGAGAGCCACTAGCACCGGGATGTCGCGTCGGGCGAGCGCGTCGATCAACGTCAGAGGGTCGATGTCGACGACATCGGTCGGCACAATCACGAGGTGCGGTGTGCTGTGGCCAATGGCGATCAGAGCCGAACTGCCATCCGAGCTCGACGAGAGCGCGATGCCTTGCCCGGCCAATTCGGCGATGACGGCGTCGGCCGCCGAATTGGAAGGCGTCGTCACAGTCACCACGCGACGCAACGTGGTCACGACCGGCTACCCGAAACGGCCGGAGATGTAGTCCTCCGTGCGCTGGTCGGTCGGGTGCTCGAAGATCTGCGTCGTCTTGCCGAACTCAACAAGAACGCCGGTGCGATCGCCAGTACCCTCGTCGGCCAGGGCCGTGAAGAAGGCCGTACGGTCGGCGACGCGCGCAGCCTGTTGCATGTTGTGGGTCACGATGACGATCGTGTACTCCTCGCGGAGCTCGTGCATGAGGTCCTCGATGCGGGTGGTCGCGATCGGGTCGAGCGCGGAGCAGGGCTCGTCCATGAGGATCACGTCGGGCTTCACCGCGATCGTGCGCGCGATGCACAAACGCTGCTGCTGGCCACCGGAAAGCCCGTATGCCGACTGCTTGAGTTTGTCTTTGACCTCGCCCCACAGCGCCGCCTTGGTGAGCGCTTCCTCGACGAGGTCGTCCATCGATTCGAGGCGCATGCCGGTGACCCGCGGGCCGTAGGCGATGTTGTCGTAGATCGACTTGGGGAAGGGGTTTGGCTTCTGGAAGACCATCCCGATGCGCCGGCGAACCTCGATCGGGTCCACCTTGGGGCCGTACATATCTTCACCCTGGAAGAGCACCTTGCCCTCGACGCGTGCGCCGTCGACTAGGTCGTTCATTCGGTTGAGGGATCGCAGCAGGGTCGACTTGCCACACCCCGACGGCCCGATGAGTGCGGTGATCTCATGGAGGCCGAACTTGAGGTCCACCCCGGTGACGGCACGAAACTTGCCGTAGTAGACGTTCACATCCTCACACTGGATGATCCCGCGTGGCTCGTCTGGAATGAACCCTTCCACGGCGCGCGCCCGAACGTGCATCGTCGGAGTGCTGTTATCCGCTTTGCCTTGTGCTGTGTCGGTCATCGGGTTACCACCGTTTCTGGAATTTGTTGCGGATGAAGATAGCAAGGGCGTTCATAAGAACCAGCACGCCGAGGAGTAGCACGCTTGTGGCGGCAGCCAACTGGTGGAATCCCTCCTGCGGGCGTCCGGTCCAGTTGAAGATCTGGATCGGCAAAGTGGTGTAGCCGCTCACGAGTCCGTTGGGGTCGAAGCTCACGAATACCAAGGCCCCCAGCACAAGGAGGGGTGCCGCTTCACCGAGCGCCCGCGATAAAGCGAGGATCGACCCGGTCGCAATGCCGGGCACAGCCGACGGAAGAGTTTGCCGCCACGTCGTCTGCCACTGGGTCGCTCCCAAAGCGAGGGAGCCTTGGCGAATTTCTTGTGGGACCGCGCGCAACGCTTCTCTCGTGGCGATGATGACCACCGGAAGGATGAGAAGGGACAGGGCGAGTGCACCGGCAATCACGATGTTCTTGTCTCGCACATTGAGCAGCGTGAGGAAGGCGAGCGCCAGGAGCCCATAGACGATGGAGGGCACGGCCGCGAGATTCTGCACGTTGAGCTCGATGAGCCGGTTGAACCAGTGCTTCTTGTCGGCGAACTCCTCGAGATGCACAGCCGCGGCGATGCCGAGCGGGAGGGTCATCACTGCGGTTGTGGCGATGACCCAGGCCGAGCCCAGAATCGCGGGGCGCGCTCCGGCTCGATCCGGCGAGGACGCGGGGTACTCCGTGAACAGGCGCCAGGTGAACTGGCCCTGACCGTCGATGATGATCGTGATGATCAGGGTCACAAGTACCCCGAAGGCAACCAGGAGACTCAGCCACAGCACCACGAGGAAGATGAGCGCGGCGGGTCGGTTCTCACCGTTGGTACCCGATGCGATCGGGCGCTCGGGGCGAATGGAACCCGCGATGGATGTGCCGATTCTGCGCATCAGTAGATCTCCCGGAACCGACGGACGAAACGAATGCTGATGAAGTTGATCAGCAGCGTAATGAGGAAGAGGAGAAGTCCCACGGCGAAGAGCGTGTCGTACTCGATTGAGCCGACCCGGGAATCACCGAGAGCGGCATTCGCGATAAAGGCTGTCATGGTCTGCCCCGCCTGAAGTGGGTTAGTCACAATGGATGCCTGGTTCCCTGCGGCGATTGCGACAATCATCGTTTCGCCCACGGCGCGAGAGACCCCGAGCACAATCGCGGCAACGATGCCCGAGAGCGCCGCGGGAAAGACGACCCGAAGGGTGGTCTGCATGCGGTTGGCGCCCAGAGCGGCGGAACCCTGCCGCATTGCTTGGGGTACGGCAGACATGGCATCCTCGGAGATCGAGGCGATGGTCGGCACGATCATGACACCCATCACGAGTCCCGCGGCGAGGACACTGAAGGCGCCGGTGGGGAGGGCCAGCCACTCGCGCAGCACCGTTGTCTGCACGAACTGGAGGGCGAAGTATCCATAAACGACTGTCGGCACGCCGGCGAGAATCTCGAGAATGGGCTTCAGAACCTTGCGAGCCTTGGGGTTGGCGTACTCGGCGAGGAAGATTGCTGCACCAAGGCCCAGTGGAATGGCTACGAGCAGGGCGATGACGGTGGTCCAAAGGGTGGCCGTCACCAGAGGGATTACCCCGAACGAGGCATCCGCGAATCTTGGCGCCCAGCGGGTTCCAAAAAGGAACTCGAAGACCGGGACCTCGGCAAAGAACCCAATGGAGGGAATGAGAAGGGCCAGGAGGATTCCGACGGTTGTGATGACCGTGATCCCGGCGGCGATCCTCAGGATGAGCCGGATAACAAACTCGCCCCGGCGGGATCGCCCGACGAAGTTGACGGCCCCGGGGGAGGGGCGGTTCGCTGTGGGGGAGACGGACGGGCGGTCCGGCGTGGTAGCCGGACCGCCCGTGCTGGCAACTGTTGTCATCGGAAGTTGACCGTTATTCCCTTCAATTGCCAGCGGATGTTGCGAGTTGACTAACCGAGCGAGGCGAGCTCTTCGGTGGCCAAGGTGATCTGGTCAGCGGTGAGCGGCACGAAGAGTGCATCCTGCGCGATAGTCTCGGCGTTCTGAACAAAGTAGTCCACAAATGCCTTCACCTGCGGGGCGTCAACGTAAGAGGAGTTCTTCACGTAGATGAACAGCGGGCGGCCGAGCGGCGTGTAGCTGCCGTCCTGAACCGTCTCCACCGAGGGGAGGACACCATCGACCGCAACGGCCTTGATGACGTCAGCGTTCTCCTCGACATAACTCAGACCGAAGAAGCCGATACCGCCGAGCGCGCCAGCAACACCCTGAACGGTGATGTTGTCGTCTTCGGAGGGGCTGTAGTCGGCACGAATTGCACCCTCTTCACCGTTGATCGCAGCAGTGAAGTAGTCGAAGGTACCGGAGTCGGTGCCAGCACCGAACAGCACGATCGGCTCGGCGGGGAACGAGGGGTCAACCTGGTCCCACGTGGTCACAACACCCTCGGACTCGGGAGCCCAGATCTTGTTGAGCTG
>JBJXDR010000054.1:0-25792 GCA_046155245.1 Rhodoglobus sp.
GTGGTCAGGCTGGCCAGTGGGTTCTTGCGGATCACCGCCGTCAGGCGGGGGTCGAGCGCGATCGCGAGCTTCGCCTCGGCTGCAAGCACCGGGTCGGCGAATGCCGCCGCGGCCTCTTTGACGGTGCGGCGGCCACCGGCGCGCTCGAGCAGCAAGCGCCCCATCGTGACCATGAGGTCGACGTCGGCGCGGGCCGGGATCTTGATCTCAGCGTTGTGCAACCAGGTTGCCCAGTCGTCGGTGAAGGCACGCACCTGCCACGTCCAGGCACCCTCGGCGTCGACCACTGCCTCGGCCTGCCATCGGTCGGTGCCCGGAGCGATGGGGCGCATCCAGTGCGTTGTCGCTGCGCCGCTCGGATCGGTGAGCACGAGCTGAACGCCCAACTGGTCGTGCCCCTCGCGAAATACTGTGGCCGAGAACGGCACGACCTCGCCGCGGTACGCCTTCGCTGGCCAGAGCGCACCTGGCTGCTGGGGCATCAGGTCGCGGATCGGGATTCGCCCCAGCCGAGGCACGTAGCGGCTGGGGCCAGAGCCCTGGTGTCTGACGGCCTTGTGCTCGACTCCCACGGTTCGACCGTACCCCTTTTGCGCGGGATGCAAGCGCTTTACATCCGCGCAACCTTTCGCCCGTAGGCTCTAGTCTCGTGAAGGCCATCCGTCGATTTACCGTTCGAACCGTGCTCCCCGAGGCGCTCGCCCCGCTGGACGAGCTGTCCACAAACCTGCGCTGGTCGTGGCACGAGGCCACCCGGCAGCTGTTCCGCACGGTCGATCCGGTCATCTGGGAGGCGACTGGGCACGATCCCATCGCCCTACTCGGCGCCGTCGAGCCCGCGCGCCTCGCCGAGCTGGCCGCAGATGACGAATTCGTCGCGACCGCGCACGACCTCATGTCCGACCTCCACGACTACCTCACGAAGCCGCGCTGGTACCAGAGCCTCAAGGATGCGCCGGCCTCCATCGGCTACTTCTCGCCCGAGTTCGGCATCGCGGCCGCGCTGCCCCAGTACTCCGGCGGCTTGGGGATCCTCGCGGGCGATCACCTCAAGAGCGCGAGCGACCTGGGCGTACCGATCATCGGCGTGGGCCTGTTCTACCGGGCCGGGTACTTCAGGCAGGCGATCTCGCGCGAGGGCTGGCAGCTCGAGAGCTATCCGGTGCTCGATCCCGACGGGTTGCCGCTTACGGTGCTGCGCCACCCCGACGGCACTGCCGCGCAGGTCGCGCTTGCGCTCCCCGACGGGGGCGCTCTCTACGCGCGAGTGTGGCAGGTAGCCGTGGGGCGCATCCGCCTACTGCTGCTTGACACCGATATCCCCGAGAACGGCGACGAACTGCGCAGTGTGACCGACCGCCTCTACGGTGGTGGCGGCGAGCACCGTTTGCTGCAGGAGCTGCTGCTCGGCATCGGCGGAGTTCGCGCCATCAAGGCCTACACCGAGCTCACGAACACACCCTTCCCCGAGGTGTTCCACACCAACGAGGGCCACGCGGGCTTCCTCGGGCTCGAGCGCATCAGCGACCTCATCGGTGACGGACTGTCATTCCGAGCGGCGCTTCAGGTCGTGCGTGCGGGGACGGTTTTCACGACCCACACTCCGGTGCCCGCCGGCATCGACCGGTTCGAGGTCGACATGATCATGAAGTACTTCTCGACCGACCTGCTGCCCGGGGTCGCGGCATCCGATGTCGTCGCACTCGGCGAGGAGAACTACGAGGGCGGGGACCCCACGAAGTTCAACATGGCCGTCATGGGCCTGCGGCTTGCTCAGCGCGCCAACGGCGTCTCGAAGCTGCACGGGGAGGTGTCTCGCGGCATGTTCGGCGCCCTCTGGCCGGGCTTCGAGGCCGACGACGTACCGATCACCTCGGTGACCAACGGCGTGCATGCGCCCAGCTGGACCGACCCGATGCTCGCGGCCCTCGCCGCCGAAAGGCTCGGCGTCGGCGACACGACCGGCTGCGACTGGAACTCCACAGCAGTGACCGATGCCGACCTCTGGGCGGTACGCGGGCGCCTGCGCGAACAACTCGTAACGGATGCCCGCCGCCGGGTCAGCGCCGCGTGGCAGGAGCAGAATCCGGGCGTCGGTGTGCCCGCCTGGTACTCGGACCTGCTGGATCCTGCCATCCTCACGATCGGGTTCGCCCGTCGTGTGCCTACCTACCAGCGGCTGACCCTCATGCTGCACGACGAGGCTCGCCTGCGCGCGCTGCTCCTGCACCCCGAGCGGCCGATTCAGATCGTGATCGCGGGCAAGTCGCATCCGGCCGATGACGAGGGCAAGCGCCTTATCCAGCGTCTCGTCGAGTTTGCGAGCGAGCCCGAGGTGCGCTGCCGCATCGTCTTCCTGCCGAACTACGACATCGGCATGGCGAAGCTGCTCTATCCAGGCACCGACGTGTGGCTCAACAACCCATTGCGTCCGCTCGAGGCGTGCGGAACGTCGGGCATGAAGGCAGCCCTCAACGGCTCGCTCAACCTGTCCATCCTCGACGGCTGGTGGGCCGAGTTCTACGACGAGGAGAACGGCTGGGCAATCCCGTCGGCCGACTCGGCCGGCGACTCCGCCGAACGCGACAAGCTCGAGGCCAACAGTATGTATGACCTCATCGAGCACCAAATCGCGCCGCGCTTTTACGACCGCGGGAGCCACGACGTGCCCACCCGCTGGGTGCAATCGATTCGTCACACCCTGTCGACGCTGTCGCCTGCGCTCTCCGCCGACCGGATGGTGAAGGAGTACGTCGAGCGCCTCTATATGCCTGCGGCAGCTGCTGAACGTGTCGTGAGTGCTGACGGCTTCCGACCGGCCCGCGAGCTCGCCGAATGGAAGGCGCGAGTCATCGCGGCCTGGCCGAAGGTTCACGTAAAGCACGTCGAATCCGGCGGAGTGGATGCGGTGCCGCAGGTCGGGGACGAGTTGCACGTTCGGGCGACAGTCGACGTTGATGGACTTGAGCCGGGCGATATTGCCGCCGAGGTCGTCTACGGGCGCGCCCGAGACGGCGACCGTATCGTCGACGTGGTGCATCAGAGCCTGGAGCTCGCGAGCGAGGATGAGCGTCCCGTGGTGTTTGCGGGCACGGTGACACTAACGCGGGCGGGTAGCTTCGGCTATAACGTACGGGTCGTGCCGTCGCATCCGCTACTCGCAAGCCCCGCGGAGATGGGCCTGATCGCGATCGCCGAGTAGGTCACCGCAGGCCGCCGGTTGAGGAGTGCGGCTACTGCCGACCGATCGCGGCGATCGCGGCGCCCGTTGCCCGCACGAGGTCTGCAGGGGCGAGTTCGAGGTCGAGTCCGCGTCGACCGCCGCTCACAAAGATTGAGTCGAACAGTTCGGCAGTCTCGTCGAGTACGGTCGGATGCTGGTTCTTCTGCCCGATCGCACTGATGCCTCCCACGACATAGCCGGTGCGACGCTCCGCGAGTCTGGGATCGGCCATCTCCGCTCTCTTGCCTCCCACAGCGGATGCGAGCGCCTTCAGATCAAGCGTCCCCGTCACCGGCACGATGCCGACCACGAGCGCGCCGTCGACGTCGGCGAGCAGGGTCTTGAACACGCGTTGCGGATCGAGACCCAGCGCGGTGGCCGCCTCGAGTCCGAAGTTTGTTGTTGCCGGGTCATGCTCGTAGCTGTGCGCGATGAACGGGATGCCCGCCGCGCTGAGAGCGACAGTCGCCGGAGTAGCCGTACCCACCATCAACCCGAATGCGCGACGAACAACTGCAATGACGCGCCCGCGACAGTGATCTGGGAGCCCGGGAGGTAGTCGACCAGCGGATCCATGTGCTCGTCCTGCGAGGAATCCCACAGGAGGGAGTATCCGGCCACGCCCTCGTGGGCTGGCAGCGTGACGGTCGCCGGGTCCTCGAGGCCGTGCACGATGAGCAGGATGCGGTTAAAGTCCTCGAACTCGGGGGTCGATGCCGCGAGGTACTGCAGGGTGCGCTCCGCGGGGGAGTCCCAATCCTTTTCACTCATCGAGTGGCCCTCTTTGTTGTGCCAGTCCATCTGGGTGGCGCTGGGAACCGTCTCGCCCCACTTTCCGTAGCGCACCGGTCGGAGCGCCGGATTGTCCCGTCGGAACTGGATGAGCATGCGCGTCACCATCAGCAGGTCCTCCTGCCACGGCTCCCGCTCCCACGGCAGCCAAGTCAGCTCGCTGTCCTGACAGTAGGCATTGTTGTTGCCGCGCTGGGTGCGGCCGAACTCATCACCCGCGGTGAGCATCGGGATCCCGGCGGACAGAAGGAGAGTTCCCAACAGATTTCGCATCGCTTTGCGCCGGGACTCGAGGATGTCCGTCTTTGTGGTGGGACCCTCGACGCCGTGATTGAACGATCGGTTGTTGTCGGTGCCGTCCTGGTTGTTTTCGCCGTTGCCCAGGTTGTGCTTCGAGTTGTAGGCGGTCAGGTCAGCCAGAGTGAAGCCGTCGTGCGCCGTCACGAAGTTCACGCTTGCGATCGGACCGCGTTCTGGGGTGAACATGTGGGCCGAGCCCGTGACGCTTCGGGCCAAGGAACCAATTCCGTTGGGTGCCGATCCGTTCGAGCGCGATGCACCGATGTCGGTGAGCCAGAAGTCACGCGCGCGGTCGCGGTAACCGTCGTTCCATTCGCTCCAACCGCTCGGGAACTTGCCCACCTGCCAGCCGCCCATCCCGACATCCCACGGTTCGGCGATGATTTTCACCCCGGTCAGCAGTGGGTCGTCACGGATTGCCAACAGCAACGGATGCTCGCTCCGGAACTCGTTCGCGGAATCCCGACCCAGGGTCGCCGCAAGGTCGAAACGGAAACCGTCGACCTGAATGTCGTTCGCCCAGTACCTGAGTGAGTCGAGGATAAGCCGTTGGGTAGCCGGGGTCGCGGTGTTCACGGAGTTGCCGACTCCGGTCACATCGATGTACGCGCCGTCGGGCGTATGACGGTAATAGTTCTTGTTGTCGAGGCCGCGCAGGCTAGTGGTCGGGCCGCCTAGGCCCTCTTCGGCGGTGTGGTTGTAGACAACATCGAGAATGACCTCGAGGCCGGCCTCGTGCAGTAGTTTGACCATGCCTTTGAACTCACGCAGCACTGCCCCGGTGCCGCCGAACTGGGCGTCACGCGTCGCATAAGCAGCGTGCGGGGTGAAGAAGTTCAGGGTGTTGTAGCCCCAGTAGTTTGTAAGGCCCTGCTTGATCAGGCGCTGCTCGCTCACGAACTGGTGCACCGGTAGCAGCTCGATAGCCGTGACACCGAGCTCCTTGAGGTAGGAGATCGTCGAGTCATGGGCGAGGCCGGCGTAGGTGCCGCGCAGTTCGTCGGGAACGTCGGGGTTGAGCTTGGAGATCCCCCGAGCGTGAGCCTCGTAGAGCACGGTGTGATCCATACCTACGCGCGGCTTTCTGGAAGAACCCCAGTCGAATGCGTCGGGTTCCTGCACATAGCTGCGCCATTCGCCGCTGGCCGAGCGCGACAAGCCGCGTGCGTAGGGGTCGAGCAGGTGCAGTCCCGGGTCGAACGCGTGCCCGGCGGTGGACGGTCCGCTGGCGCGCACGGAGTAGAGCGTGCCGGGGGAGAGCAGCGGTGTGGTGACGCTCCATACGTCGCCGGCAGTCTTGGTGAGCGCCAGTGTCGAGGCCACCCAGCTCGCATCCTTGTCGTTGAAGATGCACAGTTCGATTGCCGTCGCGCTCGCCGACCACACGCGCAGTGTGCCGCCGTCGGCGGTCAGGCGCACGCCAAGATCGGCGAGGGAATCGGGCATGGGTTCTAGAGTAATGAAAGCTTGGAGAGGCCGATGACCATCGGGGGTGCGCGCGTGAACGTCTATCTCGACCACGCCGCAACGACGCCGATGCCGCCCGAGGTCATCGCTGCGTATGCCGCGGCGCTGTCAGTTGTCGGCAACCCGTCGTCGATCCACACGCAGGGGCAGACGGCGAAGCGGATGCTCGAGGAGGCTCGCGAAGCCGTCGCGGCGGCCGTCGGTGCCGAGCCGATCGAGGTGACCTTCACGTCGGGTGGGACCGAGGCGATCAACCTCGCGATCAAGGGACTGTGGTGGGCGCGCACCTTGGCCGGTCGAGTAGGCGAAGCCGTATCGGGACCAACCCCCGCTCGGATCCTCTCCACCCGCGCCGAACACCACGCCACCATTGACGCCCTCGAGTGGCTCGAACGCCACGAGGGCGCCGTGGTCGAGTGGATTCCCGTCGACTCCCTCGGCCGCATCGACCTCGAGGCGCTCGCCGCTGCCCTCGGTCCAGACGTCGCCTTCGTCACAACCCTGTGGGCCAACAACGAGGTAGGTACGGTGCAGCCACTCGCGGACATCGTTGCCCTTGCCGCCGCACACGGCGTGCCTGTGCACGCGGATGCCGTCTCCGCCCTCGGCCAGCTGCCGATCGACTTCGCCGCGACGGGACTCGCCGCGCTCAGCATCTCCGCCCACAAGGTGGGTGGTCCGGTGGGCATCGGTGCACTGGTCACTTCGCGATCGACGGTAGTCGAACCCCTGTTGCACGGCGGGGGACAGCAGCGGTTCCGCTCCGGAACCCACGACGCGGCCGGTGCGCACGCGTTCGGGGTGGCCGCCGCGCGTGCGAGCAGTGACCTGGCGGGCCACGCGGCCCGCCTCACGGCTCTGCGCGATCACCTGATCGCGGGCATCCGGGGGGCCGTGCCGTCGGCGGTGCTGCGGGGCGACCCGTCAGATCGCGTGCCTGGCAATGCGCATTTCACGTTCCCCGGGTGCGAGGGCGACTCGCTGCTCTACCTACTGGATGTCGCGGGCTTCAGCGTCTCGACCGGTTCCGCGTGCCGGGCCGGGGTGCCCGAGGCCAGCCATGTGCTGCTCGCGATGGGGGTGCCTGAGCGGGAAGCCCGGGGTGCGCTGCGATTCACTCTGGGGCCTACAACCACGGCCGACGATGTCGACTCGCTCGCGGCTGCACTGCCGACCGTCGTTGAGCGGGCGCGCGCCGCGGGTCTCGCGTAGCGGGCGCGCTCGCGAACGCCCACCGTAAACTGGCCTCATGCGCGTTCTGGCGGCCATGAGCGGGGGAGTCGACTCCGCGGTCGCTGCCGCGCGCGCGGTTGACGCCGGCCACGACGTCGTCGGAGTGCACCTCGCGCTCAGTCGCACACCGGGCACCCTGCGCACGGGCGCCCGCGGCTGCTGCACGATCGAGGACTCGATGGACGCGCAGCGAGCCGCGAACATCATCGGCATTCCGTATTACGTGTGGGACTTCTCCGAGCGCTTTGCCGCCGACGTGGTCGACAACTTCGTGGCTGAGTACTCCGCGGGCCGCACGCCAAACCCGTGCATGCGCTGCAATGAGCGCATCAAGTTCGCGGCCCTGCTCGAGAAGGCGCTCGCTCTTGGCTTCGATGCGGTCGCGACCGGCCACTACGCCACGATCGTCACCCGGGACGACGGCGGTCGTGAGCTGCATCGGGCCGCGGCCTGGGCGAAGGACCAGTCCTACGTGCTGGGCGTTCTCACGGCCGATCAACTCGCCCACGCGATGTTCCCCTTGGGTGCCACACCATCCAAGGCTGAGGTGCGTGCGGAGGCCGCCGAGCGCGGACTTGCGCTCGCAGCCAAGCCCGACTCGCACGACATCTGTTTCATTCCCGACGGAGACACCCGTGGCTGGCTTGCCGAGCGGGTCGGCGCTGAGCAGGGGTCGATCCTCGATCGCTCGGGCGCGGTGCTCGGCACCCACGAGGGTGCGGCCGCCTTCACTGTCGGACAGCGAAAGGGCATCAACGTCGGTTATCCCACGCCGGACGGCCGACCGCGATTCGTGCTTGAGGTACGGCCGGCAACCAACGAAGTCATCGTCGGGCCACGCGAGGCCCTCGCTCTGCGCGAGTTGTCGGGCGCGCGCTACAGCTGGGCCGGTCCGCCGCCGGATGACGCAACCACCGAATTCGCCTGCCACGTGCAGGTGCGTGCTCACGCCGACCCGGTGCCGGCAGCCGCACGGGTGCTTCACGGCGCTCTCGTCATTACGCCCGCGGAACCAATCCTCGGGGTCGCACCAGGCCAGACCGCGGTGCTCTATCAGGGCACTCGCGTGCTTGGCCAGTGCACGATCGACCGCACCGTGAGCGCGGTGCCCGCGGGCGCTCACTAGCAACCTAGCGCGCACGATGGCGGGCTGGGCGCGGTGCCGCGGCGATCGCATCCCTAGAATGTGCCCATGCGAATCCGGCTCACTCTTGTTGCGATGCTTGGTGTGGTGGTGATTGCGAGCCTCACGGGCTGCACTCCCAACCGACCGGCGCTGGCCACGGACTGGCTTGATGGTCAGCGGGGGGTGGCCGATGTTCAGGTCATGGCTGATTCCTCTAACGCGTTTGAGAGCACGGGGATCATCCGCGGCGAGCTGGCGCCAGACCTCGATGATGCGGGACTGGCGAGCCTCGTCGACTCCGTTCAGTCCTACCTCGCCGACCACGAGGGCGTGGGTATTCGGCTCGGTTACAACGGACTCGACTTCGCGGTCTCCGAGGATGACGCTGCGACCAGCTACGCGATCGAACTGTGGCGGGAGGTGACCGCCGTCCCCGGCATCGTCAACGGGGTCGTTTCTGTGTACGACCAGACCGACAGCATCGTTCACGTGCGCACGATGCGTCCCGAATCCGTCTCGGTGCTGAGGGGGCTTGATTCCCTCGACGCGACCCTGGAGGTGGAAGCGCTGCGCACCGACACCGACCTCTCATTCGACACCGAACAAGACGACTTCTTCGGCGCCGACATCGAGAACCGTCTGTCGCTCGCGACTCACCGGCCAGCGGGATGCGCCGCACCGGCCGCTCAGCGTGCGCTCGCCGAAGATTTCCTCTCGCGCGACGACATCGACGGTGCCCAGCTGCGGCTGTGCGAGGGCTTCGACCTGTTCTTCGCCCCCACTGCGGTTTTGTCGCGGGTCGTCCCCCTGCTGCGTGAGCAACTCGATCAGGCGGGTCTTCTCGACTTTCCGCTGTGGGCGCGCCAGCAGTTCGATGCCTACGCCGACGGTCGCTCGGTGGCCGTCACGCCCGGCGACTCGGCCGCGCTCGCCGTGATCGACATCTTCGAGACCGCGGGGGCGCCACCCGCCTACTTCGAACTCGCCCCCGACCGCACTCTCACCGTCACGGAGTACGGCACCCCGACAGCCGACCTTCTTGCGCTTGTGTCGTCGACTCCCGTCGCATCTCTGCTCCCGCTCGTCTCGATCGAGGGGTCGGATGTCGCGATCTCGGGCACCCTCGCCGAGCTCCCGTCAACCTTGGCTCAGGCCACCGCGCTCGCGGCCTCCAGCGGACAGTACGGCGGCATCGAACTCTCGCCGACCGCGGGTAGCGTGACATTGCAGTCACCCGTGGCCACGGATCCCGATGTCGTGGCCGCGGCGGCCGACCTGCGAGCCTCTGGCGCGTGGCAGGGGCGGGTGCTCACGGTCGTCTACCTGAGCATGCAGTTGACGATCACCGACGGGGTTGCCGTGATCGGCGATCCCAATTACACCGACGGTCACGTCGTGCAGGGGTTCGTCGACGCATGGAATGCGGGCGGTTGAGGCATCCGCCGCCCCACGCAACCCCACCATCGGCATCGGTGGCCACGCCTACACTGGCACCGTGCCTGACAGCTCGAACTCGGAATCGTCCACGCCGGTGCAGCAGCACGCCGACCCCGCGCTTTCGGCGGCGGCCACCGAGGTAGGCGAGCTCACAACCCGTATCCTCGAGCTGCGCGACGCCTATTACGATCGCGACGAAGTGCTCGTCAGCGACGCGGACTACGACCGGCTGATTCGTCGGTTGGAGGAACTTGAGCGACTGTTCCCCGAGCTCCAAGGCCAGGACAGCCCGACCCAGACTGTGGGTGGCCGCGCCGCGAGCCTGTTCGACCCGGTCACGCACGCCGAGCGCATGCTGTCGCTCGACAACGTGTTCAGCCTCGACGACTTTGCCGCGTGGGCCGCGAAGGTCGAGCGCGACTCCGCTCGTGCGGTCGACTACCTGTGCGAGCTCAAGATCGATGGGCTCGCGATCAGCCTTCGCTACGAGAACGGTCGGCTCACCTCCGCGGCGACCCGCGGCGACGGTGTCGTCGGGGAGGACGTCACGCAGAACATCGCGCGCGTGCCCGGCATCCCCGCAGAGCTGTCGGGCACCGGGCATCCTGCGCTGGTCGAGGTGCGGGGCGAGATCTTCTTCCCCGTCGAGGCGTTCCGTGAGCTCAACGCGGAGCAGGCCGGCGCGGGGGAGAGGGTGTTCGCGAATCCCCGGAACGCGGCATCCGGTTCGCTGCGTCAGAAGTCTGAGGGCAAGAACGCCGCGGCCCTCGAGCTGATGGAGCGCCGGTTGAGCCGGTTGCGGATGCTCGTGCACGGCATCGGCGCCTGGCCCGACCCGCCCGTGGCCAGCCAGAGCGAGGTGTACGGGTTACTCGCGGGCTGGGGACTTCCCACCAGCACGCACTTCCGCGTTGCGCCGACGGCCAAGGCCGCCGCCGAGTTCATCGAGTACTTCGGCGAGCACCGCGACGGTTCTGAAACAGACCCGGTCGAACACGAGATCGACGGCATCGTCGTCAAGGTGGACGAGCTCGCCCTGCACGGCGAACTCGGGGCCACGTCGCGTGCGCCGCGCTGGGCGATCGCCTACAAGTACCCGCCCGAGCAGGTCAACACGAAGCTGCTCGACATCGTCGTCTCGGTCGGGCGCACCGGCCGGGCGACCCCGTTCGCCGTGATGGAGCCCGCGCGGGTCGCGGGCTCGGTCGTTCGCCAGGCGACTCTTCACAACCAAGATGTCGTGAAGGCGAAAGGCGTGCTGATCGGCGACACGGTCGTGCTGCGCAAAGCGGGCGACGTGATCCCCGAGGTGCTGGGGCCGGTCGTCGAGCTGCGAGACGGATCCGAGCGGGCGTTCGTCATGCCCACCCACTGCCCCGAGTGCGGCACGATGCTGGCGCCCGCGAAGGAGGGCGACGTCGATTTACGATGCCCGAACGCGCGCAGCTGTCCTGCTCAGGTGCGTGGTCGGGTCGAGCACGTCGGCAGCCGGGGTGCCCTCGACATCGAGGGGCTCGGCGAGGTGTCCGCGGCTGCGCTCACGCAGCCGCTGTACCCTTCCGCGCCCCCGCTCGTCACGGAGGCCGGCCTGTTCTCCCTGACCCTCGAGCGGCTGTTTCCGATCACGGTTGTCGTGCGTGACAGCGAGACTGGCCTGCCTCGGCAGGTCGGCGACGAGGAGCCCGGAACCGTCATAACTACCGGCGACGGGGTGAGTCTGCGCGTCAAGACCGAGACCCCGTTCCGCCGCAAGCGCCGCCTCACCGGTCGGGATGCCGATGGCCCTTTCGATCCGGCCACCTCGGTCACATCGGCCGTCGCGGTCACTCCCGGCACCCCTTTCGCCGGCGACGCCGACTCGGTGCCTTCCAGCCAGGCGCTGCAGCTCATCGAGAACCTCGAGCGCGCCAAAGCAAAAGAACTGTGGCGCATCCTTGTGTCCCTCTCCATCCGCCATGTCGGCCCGGTCGCCGCGCGTGCTCTCGCGAACTACTTCGGTTCGCTCGACGCGATTCGCTCCGCGACGCGCGAGCAGCTCGCGTCCGTCGAAGGCGTCGGGGGCATCATCGCCGATGCTGTGCTCGACTGGTTTGAGGTCGACTGGCACGGCGAGATCATCCAACGATGGGCGGATGCAGGTGTGCAGTTCACGACTCCCGGTCATCCGGGTCCGGGCGCGGCCGCTACCCTCGACGGACCACTCGCTGGACTCACGATCGTTGCGACGGGCAGCCTCGAGGGCTTTACTCGCGAGGGCGCGATCGAGGCGATCATCGCGGCGGGGGGCAAGGCTGCCTCGAGCGTGTCGAAGAAGACGGACTTTGTCGCCGCGGGGCCGGGCGCTGGGTCGAAGCTCGCGAAGGCTCAGGAATTGGGTCTGCGCATCATCGACGCAGAACAGTTCGCGCGGCTGCTCGCCGGCGGCCCTGCCGCCCTGGACTGACGGCCCCCCCGCCCTGTACTGACGCCCCCGCCCTGGGCTGACGGCCCCCCCGCCCTGGGCTGAGGTGCAAACCCGACGACCCGCGGCCGGTAGCGCTCGCGGGGGCTCAGCCCTCGGTGCCCCCGCGCGGGAGGCAAAGCGGGGGCAACAGGGGGTGACAGGACCGTTCTACTCTTGCTTTCCTCAGAACCGGCGGTCAAGGCGAATTGATCGGCCCGGGACGCCACAATCTCGCGTATCGCCGCAAAATGTGCGGATCGAGTGACCATTTCGCACGAATCCGTCGTTGTAGGAGGAATTCGGGTTTACAACAATTTTCCCTCTCTTATCGCACTTGTCCCCCATACGGGGCGTTCTATCCCCTACGATGGGGGGTGCGATGACGTGATCTGGGGTGGGCGGTCCGCGTCATTGCGCTAGGGGATTGGCCCGAATTGCTGTTTGACGTCACAGCTGTTCTCACCACCTCGGCGGCACTGGGTTCCGTCGCCGAGGCCTTCGGTGTGCACGAAATCTCTCGCTACCCTACGTCGGTCACCTCACAGGAGAACGTTCCGCAGGGTCTGTCACTCACCACGATCACGCTCCAGGGTGCGGACCTGCCCGCTTTCGACCTGCCAGCATCCAACCTGCCGGGCCTTCCGCCGCAACCATTCATCGGGCCCATCCCCGCGGAATCCGTGACGACCACCGCCGCGGTCGGCGGCGGACTGGCAGTCGGTACGGGCACCATCGGTGCTGACGGTGGTACGGGTTCGCCCTCCGCTCTCGTGCGGGGTACACGACTCCTCGGCGAGATCGCGCTTCTCCCCGCGGGCCAGATCGAGCAGTTCGTGCGCGACAACCCGGATGCTATCGCTTCCCTGATCACCACTCCGCCCCGGTCGCAGGATGTCGCGTTGTGGTGGAACTCGATGGCCAGCGACGCCCGCACCGCGCTCAGAGTCGCGACGCCGCAGCTCGTCGGGAACCTCGACGGAATCCCGTTCCGTGTGCGCGACCTGGCGAACCGATCGGTGCTGACCTCCACGATGGAGGAGCTGCAGCACACCATCGAGACGGAGCTCGGTCGCACCGCCGTCGAGAAGGCCAAGCTCCAGCTCTCGATGCTGAAGTCGATCTCCAACGCGCTGGACGACGCATCCGCCACCACCGACCGCACGCTCATGAGCCTGGACGTCACGGGCCAGGGGCGCGCCGCAATCATCGTCGGCAATCTCGAGACTGCCGACTACATCACGTACATGGTTCCGGGCATGTTCTTCACCATCGAGGGTCAGATGGTCTACTGGACGGATGCCGCAGCGCGCCTTCGCGACGAGCAGCAGGCGTGGCTCGCTTACTACGGTGACACCACGAGCACGGTCGCTACCGTGGCATGGATCGGCTACCCCACTCCCAATCTCACGAACGTAGGCAGCCTGAAGAACGCCGAAGAGGGACGGGACAACCTCGCGAGGTCGATCGAGGGGCTGCAGACGCTGCGGTCGGCTTCCGAGCCGTACGTGACGATCATCGGCCACTCCTATGGTTCGACCGCCGCCCTCATGGCGCTCACCGAGTACGACTTCGAGGTCGACGCCCTCGCGGTCGTCGGGTCGCCGGGCAGCGCCGCGCAGTCGGTATCTCAACTGCACGTGAAGAACGGCAACGTTTACGTGGGTAAGGCCCAGTGGGACCCGGTGCCCAACAGCGCCTTCTTCGGCAGCGAGCCGGGTTCGGCTTCGTACGGAGCGACGACGTTCGGTACAGATGGTGGGAGTGACCCACTCACTGGAAAAACGATGCTCAGGTCGTTCTTCCACATCGAGTACTTCAGTCCTGCCACCGAGTCGTTGCGCAACCTCGCGCTCATCGGCATCGGTCACGGCGACGACGTCACCCTGCAGTAGGCGCGGTGCACGGGACGGCGCGACCCCGCACCAACGCGCGCCGGGCACGCCCCGTAGAATTGCCCGGTGTCTGAAATCACCCCTGACGTCGTCACTCACCTCGCTTCTCTCGCGCGCATCGCGCTGACCGACGAGGAGGTTCAGAGACTCACCACTGAGCTGGGGGCGATCGTCGCCTCGGTCGCGAAGGTCAGCGAGGTCGCTACGCCGGATGTCCCGGCCACCAGCCACCCCATCCCGCTCGACAACGTCTACCGCAACGACGTGCCCGGCGTGACGCTCACGACCGAGCAGGCGCTTGCCGGCGCTCCGGAGCATGACGGCAGCCGTTTTCAGGTCCGCGCGATTCTGGGGGAGGAGCAGTGAGCGGCACTGGCGCCAGGACATCTTCGGAGCTCATCCGCCTGAGTGCCGCCGATCTTGCCGCAAAGCTCGCCTCGGGGGAGGTGTCGTCGGTCGAGGTGACGCAGGCCCACCTCGATCGAATTGCCGCCGTTGATGGTGCGGTGCACGCTTTCCTCCACGTTTCCGCGGATGCTCTCGCCACCGCCGCGCGCATCGATCAGCTCCGCGCCGACGAGCGCTCCGGCAAGGGCAGCGGCGCGGCCCTCGGTGCGCTCGCGGGGGTGCCCGTCGCGATCAAGGATGTGCTCTGCACGATCGACATGCCCTCCACTGCAGGCTCACGGATTCTCGAGGGCTGGATTCCGCCGTACGACGCGACCCCGGTGGCGCGTCTGCGCACGGCCGGACTCGTGCCGCTCGGCAAGACCAACATGGACGAGTTCGCCATGGGTTCCTCCACTGAGCACTCGGCGTACGGCCCGACCAAGAATCCGTGGGACCTCACGCGCATCCCCGGTGGCTCCGGTGGCGGCTCGGCGGCAGCGGTCGCTGCGTTTGAAGCGCCGCTGGCTCTGGGCTCCGATACCGGTGGATCGATTCGCCAGCCCGCCGCGGTCACGGGTTCGGTCGGCGTTAAGCCGACGTATGGCGGGGTGTCGCGCTATGGGGCTATCGCGCTCGCATCCTCGCTCGACCAGGTGGGGCCGGTCACCCGGACCGTGCTTGACGCGGGGTTGCTCCACGACGTGATCGGCGGGCACGACCCGCGCGACAGTACGAGCCTCACGGATGTCTGGCCCTCCTTCGCCGAGGCCGCTCGCGCCGGCGCCCGGGCCGAGTCGCTCCAGGGTCTGCGGGTCGGGGTGATCAAAGAGCTAGACAGTCCCGGATTCCAGGCCGGCGTTTCGCAGCGGTTCCACGAGACGCTGCAGCTCCTCGCGGCCAATGGTGCGGAGATCGTGGAGGTGTCGGCACCCCACTTCGAGTACGCGGTGGCTGCGTACTACGTGATTCTGCCGGCCGAGGCATCCAGCAATCTCGCCAAGTTTGACTCGGTGCGCTTCGGTCTACGCGTGAACCCACCCGGTGGTGGGACCGTTGAGGAGGTCATGGCGGCGACCCGCGAGGCGGGGTTCGGTGCCGAGGTGAAGCGCCGGATCATCCTGGGCACCTATGCGCTGTCGGCTGGCTACTACGACGCGTATTACGGCAGTGCTCAGAAGGTGCGCACTCTGATTCAGCGTGATTTTGCGGCGGCTTTCGAGAGGGCTGATGTGCTCGTGTCGCCGTCGGCGCCAACCACCGCGTTCGAGTTCGGCGCCAAGCTCGCCGACCCAATCGCGATGTACCTCAACGATGTGACGACGATCCCCGCGAACCTCGCGGGTGTGCCCGGTATGGGTCTGCCGATCGGGCTCGCGCCAGAGGACGGTCTGCCGGTCGGCTTCCAGATCATGGCACCCGCGCGAGAGGATGCTCGGCTCTACTCGCTCGGTGCCACTCTCGAGCGGCTCCTCGAAGACGCGTGGGGTCACACGCTGCTCAGCCAGGCGCCCGTCCTGTAGCGAGCACTAGGCCGGTCGAGTAGCCGCGAAGCGGCACGTCGAGAGCCGCGCGACACATCAAGATCCGCGCGACCTACGCTTGCGCGCCCACCCTCTCACGGTGCGCGAGCTGGTTCATCCGGTTGCCACAGCGGATGCTGCAAAACCTCTTCGAGCCGTTGCGGCTCAGATCGACGAGCAAGCCCGCGCAGTCAGGTGCTGCGCACACGCGCAATCGCCCGGTCTCTCCTGCGCGGATCACGTCGACTAGGGCGAGGGCCACCTCCACGCGAATCCGTTCGGCGAGGGGAGCGTCCGCGGCAGTGGCGTGGAGGTGCCAGCCGAAGTGGTCGTGTCGGGTGAGGAAAGGGAGAGCCGCCGCATCCTGGAGCATGGCATTGACCTCGACGACCGCGGGGTCGGGGTCGAGGGTCCACACGCGGCGTAGATCGTCGCGGGTCTGCTGCACCTCGTGAAGCTCGGCGAGGTCTCGGTCGAAGCGGCCCGAGTACGTGTGAACGTCGAGCAGGGCGGTGAGCTCGGCAGGCGTCGCGAGCTCGTCCAGGCCGGTGCGCGAGGCCGATCGATGAGTGTTTCCGAGCGCGACGGCGAAGGCGAGAGTGATCTCTGTGTCAGGGGCAAATTGCAATTTGACTCCTTATTCGTGACGAGTCTACTGTCGGGACTGTGAACCCCAGCGCGACCACACGAGGCCTCATTACCGGGGTGCTCGCATCGCTGGCGTTCGCCACCTCGGGAGTGTTCATCAAGCCGCTCCTTGAGAGTGGCTGGTCGCCCGCGGCCGCCGTCACCGTGCGTGCGGGGATCGCGGGCCTTGCGCTGATCCCGATCGCTGTGATCGCCTTGCGCGGCCGATGGGCGGCGTTGTGGCGGGCCCGCTGGCGCGTGCTCGGAATGGCCCTGATCGGGGTCGCGGGCACGCAGCTCGCCTACTTCGCGGCGATCACGCGCATTCCGGTCAGCACTGCACTGCTGATCGAGTACCTCGCGCCGCTGATTCTGGTGGCGTTGGTCTGGGTCCGCACCCGGCGCACCCCGCGGGCTGTTGTGCTGATCGGTTCCGTGCTCGCGATCGGTGGGCTCGTGCTGATCATTGGCCCCGGTTCCATCACGGCGACGGACGGGCTCGGGATCATATTTGCGCTCATTGCAATGCTCGGGGTGGTCGGCTATTACTTGATTGCCGCTCGCCCGAGCGACGGTCTGCCGCCGGTCGCGTTTGCTGCATCGGGCCTCGTGATCGGGTCGCTCGTGCTCGGGGCTATCGGCGTTATCGGCATCGTTCCGCTCAAGGCCGACTTCGGCGCGGTTCCGCTGCTCACCGCTCAGGTGCCGTGGTGGGTGCCGCTGGGGTTCGTTGCGCTGGTCGGCACGGCGTTTGCGTACGTGGCGAGCATCGCGGCATCCGAGATGCTGGGTTCGCGCCTGATGTCGTTTGTCGGTCTCATGGAGGTCGTGTTCGCGTCGATCTTCGCGTGGCTCCTTCTGGGCGAGGCGATCACGCTCCTCCAGGGGGTGGGCGGCGTGCTGATTCTCGGCGGTATCGCACTCGTGCGCATGGAGCGAGAGGCCGACGTACCCCTCGAGCCGGGCTCTGTGGACGAGGACGTTCAGGCACCCGATCACCTGGTCTCGATACGCGGCGAGGCCGCTACTCGACCAGCGGTGGCTGGACCGGCCGAGCAATAGCGATCGCTCGACGCGCCGCAGCACTCTTGACGGGCATCGGTATTCTTCGCTGCTCGGGGTCGATCTGGCGGGGCGGAATCAGCCAATAGCTCGCCTTCTCACGCTCGATCTCCCACCCGTTGTTGTGCAGTAGCAGGTGATGGTGTTTGCAGAGCAGGATGCCGACTTCGATGTCGGTGCGCCCGCCATCCCGGACCCAATGGTCGATGTGGTGTGCCTCGCACCAGCTGGGCGGTCGATCGCAGTCATCCCAGCGACATCCGCCGTCCCGGGCGGCGAGGCCTGTGCGTTGGCGTCCTCCGAAGAGCCGATTTTCCCGGCCAACATTCACCACCTGGCCGTCGCTGTCGAAGTGCACCGGCATCACGCCCGACTCGCAGATGTGACGCTCGACCGTCGCGATGCTGACTGGCTCGGTCTGGCCCTCGATGAACCCGAGACCGGCACGGGCGCGAAGATCGTGGTCGGTGACAAGCACCTGAACTGCCGGCCCTCGGCCGCCTACGAGAGATTTTGGGTCGGCACTGGCGCCGATATGCAGGAGGGCGACGAATGCATCGAGCGCGATCTGCTCCGTGGTGCGGGCGTCATCCGTGAGGTCGGCACGTGCGGCCTCGTCCGCATCGATGAAACGGGGACCGCCACGGCGAGGCGACGTGATGCCATCGAAGACCGAGGTGATGGTCGCCGCTGACTCGGGGTCGAGGAGGGCGGTGAGCCGTGTCATCCCGTCGGGCTGGCGGTAAAGAGTGAGGGAGCGACGCTCGCGCAGCGCCGCCTCCCGCTCGACGACGAGCGCGAGGTCGAGGGCGAGCCGCTCCTCCCGCGCGCGCACGGCGAGTGATTCGACGGTGAGAGTGGCGGCGAGCGGAATGAGGGCGGCCGCGGAAAGCGCGAGGGCATCGGAGGGGACCTCCGCGGTGGGGGTGCCGAGGCCGGCGCGGATGGCTTCGGCCGCGTCGAGCGAGAGGACGCCCGCGGCTACGGCGGCGGCGACATCCGCGAGCCAGGGCGAACGTTCGGGCGCCGGAGGAGCCGATGGCATCATCGACCCGACCCGCACGAGCGAGTTCGCGCGAGCCTTGGACGCACCAGTCACCCGCTGTACGAGCCGCTCGGGGGTGCGGTCACCGAGCCGCTGGGCGAGCCCGGCATGGCCCAGATCGGGCCGAGAGCGATGGCGGACTTCCGCAGCCAGCGCCGCAGAAGCGGCGGTGACGCGACGCTCCACCTCCGCGAGGAGGCGCTGGCGCTCGAGAAGGTCGGCGTCACTGAGAGTGCCCGTCGAGGGAGGTGAGTACGGGGCATCCAGCTCAATGAGGGCACCCAGGAGTGCAGCACGCTCGGCAAGTGCCGGGGTGTCGGTGCTGATCGGGGCCATGGCACAATCCTCCCAGAAATCGAACGAATGTTCGAGTAGAAGATCTTTCGTGCGGGAGGGCTGTGGAGGAGATGAGGGGGAGCAACAGACGGCCGAGACGGCCGTCTGCGCTGGCGTCGCGGCGAAGGCCAGCAATGGCCTTCGCTCCCAGCTCCAGCGCGCCCGTACAATCGAACAATGGCCAAGCCCGCACTCATGGACTACGACAAGGCTCTCGAACTGTTCGAGCCGGTGCTCGGCTTCGAGGTGCACGTCGAGCTCAACACCCAGACGAAGATGTTCTCGGATGCCCCCAACCCCGCCGCGCTGGGCAACGTGCACGCCGAGCCGAACACGTACATCACCCCTGTCGATCTCGGGCTGCCCGGAAGCCTCCCGGTCGTCAACGAGCAGGCCGTGCGCTACAGCATCAGCCTGGGCCTCGCCCTCGGGTGCGAGATCGCGCCGTCGAGCCGCTTCGCGCGCAAGAACTACTTCTACCCCGACCTCGCCAAGAACTATCAGATCAGCCAGTACGACGAGCCGATCGCCTTCGAGGGCAGTGTTGACATCGAGCTGCCCAACGGCCGTCAGATCACGGTTCCGATCGAGCGCGCCCACATGGAAGAGGATGCCGGCAAGCTCACGCACGTGGGTGGCGCGACCGGTCGCATCCAGGGCGCCGAATACAGCCTCGTCGACTACAACCGTGCGGGTGTGCCGCTGGTCGAGATCGTCACCAAGATGATCGAGGGCACCGAAGCGGATGCGCCGGAGGTCGGTAAGGCCTACGTCGCCGCAATCCGTGACATCGTCGTCGCGCTCGGCATCAGCGAGGCGAAAATGGAACGCGGCAACCTTCGCTGCGACGCCAACATCTCCCTGCGCCGCCGCGGCAGCGACCAGCTCGGAACCCGCACCGAGACCAAGAACGTCAACAGCCTGCGCAGTGTGGAGCGGGCGATTCGTTACGAGATCCAGCGGCAGGCGGCGATTCTCGAGGCGGGCGGCACGATCATCCAGGAGACCCGCCACTGGCACGAAGACACCGGCGTGACGTCGGCCGGACGCCCGAAGAGCGATGCTGATGATTACCGTTACTTTCCCGAGCCTGACCTCCTTCCCGTCGAGCCGTCACTCGAACTCATCGATGAACTGCGCAAAGCGCTTCCGGAGGCGCCTGCGCTGAGAAGGAAGAGGCTACAGGCGGCGTGGGGCTTCACTGATCTCGAGTTCCAGGATGTGGTGAACTCCGGCCTACTCGTCGAGGTGGAGGAGACGGTGGCGGCGGGCGCGAGCGCGGCGGCATCCAGAAAGTGGTGGACGGGCGAGATCGCGCGGCTGGCGAATGAGGCATCCGTCGACTCGTCGACCCTGATCTCGGCGACCGATGTGGCGGCGGTCGTCGCGCTGGTCGAGGCCGGCACGCTCACCGATCGCCTCGCCCGCCAGGTGATCGAGGGTGTGATCGCCGGCGAGGGCACGCCCGCCGAGGTGGTGCAGTCGCGCGGACTCGAGGTGGTGTCGGATGACACCGCGCTCATCGCCGCGATCGACGAGGCCCTGGCCGCTCAGCCCGACGTGCTCGAGAAGATCCGCGAGGGCAAGGTGCAGGCCGCCGGTGCGGTGATCGGTGCGGTGATGAAGGCGATGCAGGGTAAGGCGGATGCGGCGCGGGTGCGTGAGCTGGTGCTGGAGCGGGCGAGCCAGTAGCTCAGCCGAAGTCGGGCCGGGCAGTCAGACGCTGTCCAGCGTCTCTCGGTCGATCAGTACCTTGCGTGTAAGAAACGCCTCCGGCACCCGGTCCACGAGAACCGGTACGACGTAGCGGCCAGCGCCGAATGTCCACGACTTCCGAAGGGTGCGCGCTGGGTCACGAGTCCAGGACGGCACCGGAAGCCCTTCTTCTCGGAGCCGATGTTCTACCAGGCCAGTGATCGCTGCGTCCCAATGTTTCACTCCGGTAGGCGCTGGCTCAGCGATGGTGAGTGCGAAACGCACCTCGTCGTGCTCGGCAGCCAGGTTGTCATTGAGTTGGATGAAGTGCCGCACAGCGTCATCCGGCCGCTTCTCGCCAACCGCGTGGGCAATGCGTTCGGCAATCGTTGCGCTGTCGGCTCGTTGTGTTGGGATACTCACGAGCGAGTGACCGGTCGATGCCAGCAGCCTCTCCAAGGTCGCCACCGTGGGAATCCGCTCACCGCTCTCAATCAGCGACAGGGATGACGCGGCAATGCCCGATTTCTCACCGAGCGCCTTCTGGCTCAGCCCTTTGGCGCGACGAGAACTCCGAACGAGCATGTCTGCGGACATAATATCGCCTTCCATATTTACTACTAAATAACTATAGATCTTGATGTTGCCTAAGAGGGAGTGAAAGAATGGGGCTATGTGGGACTCTGAGCGTGGCATCATCGGGATCGGATACGAGGGTCTGACGTTGGAGAGCCTTGCGGATCGTCTCACCGCGTGGGGCGTCACAACGCTGGCGGACGTGAGGCTGAACGCTATCTCCCGCAAGCGCGGATTCTCCAAGAAGGCGTTGCAAGCGCATCTCGTCGCGCAAGGGATCCGGTACATCCACATGCCGGAACTCGGAAACGTTCGGCACAACCGGGCCGGCTTCAGTGACCCAGGGTCAACCGAGGGGGATGCAGCACGAGTCAAGTTCATTGAGAGGCTTGCCGCCCCGGAAGCAAACGCGCGACTCGACGAGCTGGCGTCCCTCGCGGGATCGAGCCACGTGGCTGTGCTGTGTTTCGAGGCCCGGGAGACTGAGTGTCATCGTCATGAGGTGCTCGACGCGGTACGGGCTCGCCTGAGCGAACTCGTTCACTAGAAGAGCATCTGCCGCGACGCGAGACTTCGCTCGGGGTAGTAGACCCCAAGCACGCTGAACTTGTCGCGTTTGGTCGGCCTTTCGAAGTTTCCCAAGTAGAAGCGGGTCAGTCGTTTCTGAGCAGCCATCATGTCGAAGTACTTTTCGGTGATTTTCCGCCTGGCGCCGTCATCGGAGTCGTCCCGTAGGCGACGCTGAAGCTCGGTGAGTTCCCAATCGAGGATCTGACCGTCATGACCACTGCAGGTCGGTCCGGCGCAGCGATAGCGGTACCTGACTATGAATCGCGGTGCCTCGAGCTTCGGTGGGACCCCCGAGTCGCCGAACAGGTCCACTTGAGACAGCGCATTGCTGATCTTCACCTTCTCGGCGGTGGACCAGCCGGGGTGCGCACTGAACTTGAGACCAGAAATGTCGAGAACGTCGACGAAACCAAGAGACGGCCCATTCGGATTTCCTGTCGTTCCAGCGCGGAGTGCGCAGGTGGTTGTGACCGCGACATCAGTCATCACAGAAACACGAGGCTCCCATCCAGTCAGATGATCCACGACGTTGATGGACTCCAACTCTGGTGAGTAGCTCTCCTTTCGTCCGTCCTCGTGGCGACGCCGCACGGTCAGTTCAACGATGTCGTACTTCTTGAACTGCTGCTCCGAGCCGAGATAGCGGAAGGGGATTGGGTACAGCCGCATCCAGTCCCGAGAAGGCCCATCCAGGCGGATTCCAGCGACGCAGACCGTGTCCCCATACTTGGAGGAGGGCTGCGGAGAGGTCTTCACTGTGATGAGTACGCGCGCGTCCTCGCCGATGATCGCCATGCGGCGACCATAGCCAATCCCCCTGACAGAGTGCGGGCGGCGTATGCGCGACGATCCGCGGCCAGGGGTGCGGGACTCGAACAGCCTCGCACCCCTGTCGAGCTAGCCGAGCTTCACGCACTGCTCGCATTTGCGGTAACCATTGGTCCCAGAGGCCCAGTTGCGGGCGGGGATCTGCTGGCCCGTGGGGCAGTCATCATGGTCGTGGTAGACGTCCGGGTCAGACGGGTTGGTCGAGTAGTACGGGTTCACTTTCGACATTTCGTTCTCCTAATTTCGTGAAGCCCATTCGGGTAGGGCTCGCGACGAGGTTACGTCGCCCCACCGACAGGCCGCTCGACGGCGCCCTCTTGTCGCCCCCATGCGCCAAGATTGACCCATGCTCGATTCCGCCGTTGCGAAGCTCGTCGAGACCTTCGGCGTCGAGACGAAGGGCAAGCTCGCAGGGGTCGGTGAGCCCGAGGAAGCGCTGCGCGTGCCGATCGAGCACCTGGTCACGGCGGTCGGTGACCTGATCGGCAAGAAGACCGAACTCGATGGGGAGACGCACCTCAGCGAGATCAGTTCCCGGCCCGACTTTGCCGTCCGGGTCAAGGGCGCGGTCGTCGGCTACATCGAGGTCAAGCAGGCCGGACTGTCTCTGGATCCCGGCACATTCAAGTCCCACAACAAGACCCAGTGGGAGCGCCTCAAAGATCTCCCCAACCTCGTGTACACCAACGGCACCGAGTGGCGCCTCTATCGGGGTGAGTCCGAGCCTGCCGTCGTCGCCCAGCTCACCGGCGGGCCGCTCGATCTTGCCGGGGCGGCGCTGGCTCCCGACGCGATGTTCGCCGAACTTGTCACCAACTTCCTCAGCTGGTTGCCGATGCCTATCCGCACGGTGCCAAAGCTCGTGCGCACGATTGCTCCTATCACACGGATGCTTCGCACCAAGGTCATCGAGCAGCTGGCGATCGAGAACGACAACGTGAGGCGGGGTGAGCCGCGTCAGCAGCAGCAGTTCCTCGGGTTGGCCAGCGACTGGCGCACACTCGCTCATGGGCAAGGCGCTTCAGCTGCTCACCCAGGACGTGAAGGGCAACTTCCTTCCGACAATCGACCTCCTGAAGCGCGTCATCGGCGCCGTGCAGTGGGACGCGGTCCGCAGGAACAAAGACACCTACCTCCACCTCTACGAGAACTTTCTCGCCGAGTACGACCCTGAACTGCGCAAGGAGACCGGTACCTACTACACGCCTCACGAAGTCGTCGATGAGATGGTGCGCCTCGCCGAGGAGGCCCTGATCACCAAGCTCGATAAGCCGAAGGGATTCCTCGACCCGTCGGTTACAACTATCGATCCGGCCATGGGCACCGGGACATTCCTGCACGCGATCATCGAGCATGTTGCAGAGGTGGTGGAGAGGACTGAGGGCAAGGGAGCTGTGCCGGGGAGCATCACCGAACTGGCATCCCGTCTCATCGGGTTCGAATTGCAGCTCGGCTCATATGCCGTCGCCGAGCTGCGGACGACCGACCTGCTGCGCAGCTACGAGGCAGACCCGCCGAAGGGTGGCATGCGGATGTTCGTGGCCGACACTCTCAGCGACCCCCACGCTGCGATCACGGGACTCTCTTCCGGGCTCTCGGCGATTTCGGAGAGCAAACGCCAGGCGAACGTCATCAAGGCGGACGTTCCGGTGACGGTTGTCATCGGCAACCCACCCTATGGCGACAAGGCGGAAGGGCAGGGTGGCTGGATCGAGAAGGGATCTGAGGCCACCAGTGGCGACAAGGTCGCGAAGATCGGCCGGATCGCGCCGCTCGACGCTTTCCGGCTGCCGGGCAACGGCCTCACTGAGTACGTGCTCAAGAACTTGTACGTGTACTTCTGGCGGTGGGCCACCTGGAAGGTATTCGAGTCGATTCCGGATGACACGGCAGGCGTCGTCTGCTTCATCTCGACCGCGGGCTACCTCCGCGGGGCTGGCACCAAAGGTATGCGCGAGTATCTGCGTCGTGAGTCGGACGAGGGGTGGATCATCGACCTCACCCCCGAAGGAATTCAACCGGATGTGCCGACCCGCATCTTCCCCGGGGTGCAGCAGCCGCTGGCGATCGGTATTTTCCTTCGCCGGGCTGCGCACGATCCGAGCCCGGCACAGGTGCACTATCGCGTTCTCGCAGGCAAGCAGGCCGACAAATTCGCGGGCTTGGCGAGCCTCACCCTTGAACACGGATGGGTCGATGCGCGAACCGCGTGGACGGCTCCGTTCACACCTGCCGCCGACCTGTGGGACTCGTGGCCCGCGGTCGGGGAGCTGTTTCCGTGGGTCAGTCCAGGGGTGAAGCCGAACCGAACATGGGTCTATGCGCCTGCCGATTCAATCCTGCGGGAGCGGTGGGCGACCGTTCGCGAGGCTCGAGGTACTGCGCGTGCTTCTGAGCTCTTCAAGAACACTCGCGATTCGGCGCTGGGCACGTTCAAGCCGCCACTGACCGGCGGCGGCACGGCCCAATACGCGAAAAGCCTGAACGACGAGATGGCGGTCACTCCGGTGTCCGCCCGCGTCGCCTATCGATCGCTCGACCGCCAGTGGGTGATTGCCGATCACCGAGTGGCTGATACAGCACGCCCGGACCTGTGGTCGGCTCGGGGCTCAGGCCAGGTCTTCGTCAGCGAGCAGCACGCTCACGAGTTCGATGCGGGACCTAGCCTCGTGTTCTCTCAACTAATCCCCGACATGCACTACTTCAACGGCCGCGGCGGCCGCGTTCTGCCGCTCCTGCACCCCGACGGCAGCCCCAACCTCGCGCCGGGCCTTCAGGGGGCGCTCGAGGCATCCCTCGGGCTCGTGGTCTCGCACGAGGATGTGCTCGCCTACGTGGCGGGGGTGGTCTCGCATCCGGGATTCACCGAGAGGTTCGCCGACGAATTGACCACGCCCGGGGTGCGGGTGCCGATCACGACTGACCCCCGGCTGTGGGCACGAGCGGTCTCCTTGGGGCGCGAAGTGATCTGGCTGCATACCTACGGTGAGTCGTATGTTGACCCTGCCGAAGGTCGGGAAGCGGGCAACGTTCGCGCAACGTGGCCGCCGGAGGTGCAGCCCCTGGCGCTCGAAGCAGTGAAGGAACTGCCGGTCAGGCACTCCTACGATGACGTCACGCATTCCATCTACTTCACCGGCGAGGATGGCAGTCGAAACGGTGCTTGGGGGCCGGTCGATCGCGCGGTCTTCGACTACACCGTCGGGGGCATGAACGTGGTGGGCAGCTGG
>JBJXDR010000055.1:0-4080 GCA_046155245.1 Rhodoglobus sp.
AGCGCGTCGTGCCGATCACCTCGAATACGCAGGCGAGTCCGACCGTCATCACGACCACGGTCCCGCACGGCTACACCACGGGCGACATCGTGCTGATCGCGGCCAACACGGGATCGAACGCCGCGATTAACGGCGAGCGCACGATCACGGTCATCAGCACCACGACGTTCTCGGTGCCGGTGAATTGTACGGTTGCTGGAGGCACGGGCGGCACGGTGGTGCGCGCGAACTCGGCGAGCGGTGGCGTGGGCTATCTGGCTGTCAGTGCCGCCTCGGGCTTCACGAACTTCGTGGGGAAGATTCGCGACAGCGCGGATGACACGACTTATGCCGACCTGATCGCCTTCACGGACAACGTCAGCGCGCCCTACGCGGAGCGCGTCGAAGTGTCCGGCACGGTGGATCGGTACCTCTGCTTTGACGGCAATGTGACCGGCACCGGGTCGATCACGGCCTTCTGCGGGTTCAGCCGGTCGTGACGGATCGACAGATCGCTGAGGCGTTGACGCAGGCGCAGCAGGTCGAGTCTGAGTCGCGGCGGTATCTCACCGCGCTGCCGGCGACGGACCTGGCCGAGCGGGACGGCGCGCTGGTGGTCATGCGGCACGCGACGGCGCTCCGGAAGTCGTGCGAGGTGTGGCTCAGTGCTCGCGCGTGTCGGGCGGCACTTCATTCGGTCGGCAGCAACACGCCCTAGCGGCGTTGGGGGAGCGACTTACATGCCAGTTGGAAAGCACGCGTCGAGCGAAATCACCATCACCTACGACGACGGCCCCGGTGGAACCGGACGGGCGGTCACGAACTACATTCTCACCATGGGGGCCGCGAAGATTACCTCGAACATGCAGTCGTCGACCGCGTTCGGCGATGCGTGGGAGGAGATGCTGCCGTCCGGCATGAAGAAGATGGACCCGATCACCATGACCGGGTACTGGGACGACACCACCGTGACCGGCCCGCACGTCGTGTTCCTCGACCCGGACGACGGCCCGCAGGACTCGACGCGCACGCTCGTCATCGTCTTCGGCAACAGCAAGACGCTGACCGTCGAGACGTACCTGAACAGCTACAGCGTCATCGGCAAGGTGGGCGGCCTCACGGAGTTCGAGGCCGTCATCCAGCCGACCGGCACCGCGACCTGGTCGTAACCCGCAGCAGGACACGCGCCGGCTCGTCAGGGTGACGCGCCGGCCACCTGTTCACCCCGGAGATTCCGTCGATGTCTGTCTTTACGTCCCGCGTCACCGTCACGGTTCCCGTGCCGACCGATCCCGATCAGTCCGTCACCATCCAGAAGCTGGCGCCGCGGCACCTCGACGCCGCGCAAAAGAAGTCGCAGGCCGACGCGCTCGCGGGTCTGCGGGATATGGGCGGGCCGGCCTTTCTGCGAGAGATGGCGGGACTGGGCGACGCCGAGAAGAAGGCGGCGACGAGTCAGCGCGACCCCCTGCTGGGCTACGACAGCGTGACGCTGCTCGTGAAGAGCATCAAGGCGTGGTCGTATGACGCGCCGCTGACGGTTGAGAGCTTCGAGGATTTGGACGAAGAGACGCAGACCGCCCTTGCGCGCGAGGTGCTGAAGCTGTCGCGGCCGAAGTTGTTTCAGACCGAAGCCGAGACCGAGGCCGACAGAAAAAACGCCTAGTCGCGCTCCATCTCGCGCTTGACGGCGCGGAGGGGGCGCAGGTGTCGGATGCGTTCTGGATCGGGCGGCTGTGCGAAGAGTTCTCCTGTCTCCCGTCGCAGGCGCTGGCCGAGTGGCGAGCGGCACCGGTCGGGTTCTTAGAGGAGATCATCGAGGCGCGGCAATACGCGCAAGCGAAGCAGATCGCGGATCGGGCACAGCGGAAAGCCGACATTCCAACCGGCGGGATGTTTGACCGAGTCAAGTCCATCGAATTTCAGTTAGCGAAACGGGAGATTGATGAGCGACGCGCTGCTGAAGATTGACGTCGAGACGACGGGGCTGATCGCCGCCCTGGACAGTCTCGGCGCGTTCGTCTTCACCTACACCAAGGCTGCCGCTCGTGTCACCGCTGATCGGATCGTCGCCAGTGCGCGGGCGCGCGTCCGTCGTCGCACGGGCCGCACGGCCGCCGGAATCACGGCACAAGAGTCCTACGACAAGAAGGGCTACGTGGTTCTCCCGTTCAATGACGCATTCGAGCGTGCGCTCATTGAATCTGGAAACGACCAGCAGCCCGAAAACCTCCCGATCTGGCTGGAGTTCGGCACGAAGAAGATGACGGCGAAACCGTATTTCTTCGCCGCGGCCAAGGTCGAGGAGCAGGCGCACGACCGCCGGATGCGTGCCGCGATTCAGGACGCCATCGACGCGAAGGGGCTGGGGGACTAGATGGCGCAGCCCTCGATGGTCATCCGCATCGCCGCGAACGTCGCGGAACTCAAGAAGAACCTTGCGGAAGGCAAGGTCCAGATCGAGACGACGACGGCGGCCATGTCGAAGCTCGCCAACTCGCTCTCTGGCGCGCCGCTCTTTCAAGCGGCCATGAATATCACTGCGGCCGTGAACGCGGCTGGCGGGGCGACCAAACTGACCCGCGCCGAGATGGACCGCCACAATGTCACCCTCGAGAAGGCGCTAGATAAATACCGAGCACTCGGGCAGGAGGCGCCGGCTGCGATGGTGGCGCTTGCGGAGGCCACGAAGAAGATCACGCCAGAACTGAACAACGCCACGACCTCCGGCGACAAGCTGTCGGGCGTGCTCAGCAAGGCAAGCGGGCTGCTCGCGGCGTTCGGCGTGGGCCTCGGCGTGGGCACGCTGGTGTCGTTCGGGAGCAACCTGCTTGAAATGGCCGGCACGATCAGTGACCTGTCCGTTTCGACTGGCGTCTCGACAACAGCCTTGCAGAAGTTCGCGTACGTCGGGGCTGGTGCTGGCGTCTCGATGGACGAGATCGGCCGGTCGGTCGGCACACTGAGCGAGCGGTTGGCCGGCGGCGACCAGAGCGCGATGGATGCGGTGCAGAAGCTCGGTCTGTCGATCGATGGCCTCCTGAAAGCCGGCCCAGAGGAAGCGTTCGTCCAGATCGGCGAAGCCGTCGGGCGTATGGAAGACCCGATGCAGCGGAACGCTGTGGCTGCCGACCTGTTCGGCGGCAAGCTCTCCAAGCAACTGATTCCTATCCTCGGCGACCTCCGGCAAGCGATGGAGGACGTGCCGAAGGTGGCGGTTATTTCAGACGACACGATTCAGCGTATCGACGACCTCGGCGACGCGTGGGATCGGGCCAAGCTGAAGATGATGGGCTTTATCGCCACCAACATCAACTTCGATGGGCGTGATCGCGGCATGACGCGCACCACCATGGAGCTGATGCGCGGAGTGGAAGCCGCCAACGCAGAGATGAATGCGCGGGCGCGCGATATTGGTCTTATGCCGACTCCGCCTGAATTACCGGCTGGATTCGTTCAGGGTTATCAGCAAGGCGCGGATGCGGTCGATGACCTGCACGCCGCGTTCAAGAAGTTCAAGGATGAGACCGCTGAGGCCGCGAAGAAGAAGCTAGTGGAGCTGGAGGACAAGGTTAACGACCTCCAGCAAACCACCGCGAAAGGGCTGTGGGTGCCCAAGGCGTCCGATATGTCCGATGCGCTCGACGGCTACATCGCTGATCTGAAAGCGGCTGCGTCGCAGGTCGATAGGATCTCCGGCATCGAGAGTGGCGGCGTCAAGGGCGTCTGGAACATCGGCGTGCAGCTCGACACGAAGGACGCGCAGGCGGGGCTTCAGCGGTTGCAGGAGCAGGCAAAGGCGAGCTTGGGCGGGCTACTCGGCAGCATCGTGCAGGGGATGCCCAAAACCCTCCAGCAGGCATTCTCTGGCGGCGGCGGGCTGAAGGGCTTCGGGCAGTCCATCACGTCGCAGGTCGGTGAGGCGCTCGGTAGCAAACTGTTCGTCGCCGGCGGGCCTATGAACGGCATGGGCAACAAGCTCGCGGGCATCTTCGGCTCGTCGTTCGGCCTCGCACTCCCCGGCATCGGCACGGCGCTGGGTGCGCTCGTCGGGCCGATCATGGGCAAGCTGTTCAGCGTCCTACAGGGCATCGGCGGGCC